>NZ_JBXWQP010000018.1:0-63746 GCF_059612445.1 Ruegeria sp. TASC047 | reverse complement strand
TGAAGCCATCATTCCGATGGATCAGAGGCCGATCATGCACTAACAATCAAAATGGACCAGTCAGATGAGGCTGCTCAGCACGCACTATGTGCGCAAAACTTTCTGAAGCAACCGGCCCGACTGTTCTGCTTGTGCCGCTCAGAGGCGGTAACGAATGGGACAGGGCCGGGGCGATTTTGGAAGATGTAGGGGGACTTGCAGGATTCATCGAAGAGCTGAGCAAAAACTGTCCGGAAAACGTAACACTTGTGGAAATTGACAGCCACATCAACGATGTCGAGTTTTCAGACAAGACCTTGGAGATTCTGGATACCTGGCGCTCTGATCATGTGATCTGATTGGGTTGCCCGCCTATTCAACGTGAACGTCACAATCTGAACGAGCGCCCCAGCAAAAGCTGCGATATCCGCGCTCGGAGAGAGTTCGTTGTTTTGAAGGGGCGCGGCAAGATTTGCGTAAAACCGCTCTTCAACTTGCTCGACAGAGCTGCGCGCGATGTTACATGCCGCCCCAAACGCTGTTTTAGTCACACCGACAATTGAAAAGACCGCATGACTTTGCCTTGCCCGCCTGCCATTAGGCTGTCGATTGCGCCGTCACGAACTTCCAGTTCAACCTGAATCAAACTGGGCGAAGGGGTTTCCATGAACATGCCTTGTTCAATCAGAAACCCGTGCTGACGGCGGTGACCCAGGTCGTGCAGGACACAGGCCAGCGGCCCTGCGGCCATTCCCGTCGCGGCCTCTTCATCAATGGCATATCGGGGGGCGAACATGCGTGCAGTAGCGTCGCGCCCGTCCGAGCATTGGGCCGTTGTGAACACATAATATCCTATCAGGTCCAGACGGTCGCTGATCGTTTTGATCTGCTCGAAATCGGGTTTGATCGAAGCCAGAGTTTCCCTGTCGGCTACTCCGATCACGATAAAACTGTTGCCGGTATTGACCAGAGCGGGCGGCATTTCGTGATCCATATTGCTCGGGGACAACCCCAAAGAGCCCAAAACGTCCTGCAAACTGACACCCTGAGAGGTCCAATCTTCTGGCGTTTCATATCTAGGGGCCAACTGTTCCATAAACGCGGCACCATCCTTGATCAGAATCCGGCGCGGGCCGTCCACAGTTTCTTTTGAAGTTTCAGGATCAGAAATACGGCCAAGTGCATCCAGATGGGAAAAAGCGGCAATGGTCGCATGGCCGCAATGCGCGATCCTGCGGTTCGGGGTGAAGAAGTCCAGTTTGAAACCCTCGGTCGCGGATTGCGAGACAAAAGCGGTTTCGGACAGGCCAACCTGTGACGCGATCTTCAGCATCTGCGCCTCGGTTAACCCGTCGGCATCCAGAACAACCCCAGCAGGGTTGCCCCCTAGCCCGTTGTCCACAAAACCGTGCACGATCTGGACAGTCACGTTTTGGCCGATGGCTTGGCTTGCATTCACGGCATTTCTCCCATTTCCTGCGGGCGCTTTTGCCTTAGCGGAGTGATTGTGTCTTCGCCTGAGACATAGTGTGTTTCAATTGTTGGCAGAATAATATTAAGTTCGAATTTATTATTCACTATTTTGGAATAATTACATGGACAAGTTTCGCGCGCTTCTGGTCTTTTCGAAGGTGGCCGACCTGGGTGGCTTTGCTGCTGCTGCGCGCAACCTGAACATGTCGCCACCGGCTGTGACGCGCACCATTTCGGTACTGGAGGGCGAGATGGGCGCCCGTTTATTCGTAAGAACGACACGATCTGTCATGTTGACCGAGAGCGGGCGCAGATTTCTGGAAGATGCCAAGCGCATTCTCGTTGATCTCGAACAGGCAGAAAACGCTGCGGTCGGGACCTATGCGGAACCCAAAGGGTTGCTCAACCTCACTTCGTCTGTGTTGTTTGGCAGATTGTTCATCACACCAATTCTTGCTGATTTTCTGGGGTACTATCCCAAAATCGAGGCGCGAACGCTGTACGTGGACCGGATCGTGAATTTAATAGACGAAGGTGTGGATGTTGGCGTCAGGATAGGTCCGCTTGCGGATTCCAGTCTTATGGCCGTGCGTTGCGGTTCTGTCAGACAGGTTATTTTTGCAGCACCCGAATACCTTGAACGAGCAGGCGAACCCGAAAGCCCGGATGACCTGAACAGACATGTCCTGATCAATTCCCTAGCCCTGTCGCCGTCAGGCCAGTGGCAGTTTGACCACCTAGGCAACTCGAAACTTGTGCGTGTTCATCCACGGATCAGCATGAATACCAACGATGCTGTAATCGAAATGGCACTTCGCGGTCAGGGTCTGGCCCGGCTTTTGTCCTATCAAGTCGCACCATATCTGGCGGACGGACGGCTAAAGGCTGTGTTATCTGATTTTGAACCGGCTCCTGCACCGGTTCACATCGTGCACCACGAAGGGCGGATGGTGTCCGCAAAGATTCGCGCATTTGTCGATTTTGCCGCAAGCCGCCTGAAACGTGAGGCAGCACTGGAATACTGAAGCGTCGAACTTCGACCTGCCACTTTTACTGCAGCTTGGGGAGGTTTCTGTGTCGGCAGGCGGCCGAGGGCGTCGCACTTTTCCTAAGACGTATATGCAATCGTAGGAACGACTTAGGAATAAAAGCGGGAGGAACTGAGGAGTTGGTGTCTGACGCCTAAAAACTCGAACTACTCAAATACAAGCCGGTGAGTTTCGATTGAAAGCTGGAATGGCGAAATCATTCCGGCCGGTGAACGCTATCCCAACAAAACAATGCAAACGAAACGAACCAAAGGCGCGTATGTCCTTGCTCTGGTGGTTTGAGTTTCATTTGCCCACGCAGGATCACGTTAAATCACCCAGTGGGGCCAAAACTTTCGGTGTGAATATGTTCCGGAGAGATGCCCCGGCGTTCCAGATCGGCCTGGATCTCGGCCATGAAACTGACAGGGCCGCACAGAAAGTAATGCGCGCTGGCATCGTTGATCAGTTGCGCCAGAAGCGCCCCATCGACACGGCCATGCGAGTCATAGTCCATTCCGAACTCATCCTCTGACGTTGGTTGGCTATAGGCCACATGCGTCGTGATCCCCGGCCGCCTGGAGGTCAGATCGTGAACTTCATCTGCCATTGGATGGTGCTGACCGTCCCGAGCACCGTGGATGAACCAGACAGGGCGGTTGCCGCGCTCGCCTGCGACCTTATTCAGAATGCTCAACATCGGTGTGATACCAACACCAGCGCTGACCAGTACCAATGGACACAGGTCGCAAGTCATTGTGAAATCACCCGCAGGCCGACGGCTGTTGATGATTGCGCCTGGCTCCAAATGATCGTGCAGAAACTGCGATGCGATCCCTTTTGGCTCACGCTTGACTGTAATCCGATAGCGATGCTTGGTCGGTCCGTTGCTGAGCGAATAGGTCCGGCGCACCGGTTCGGCGATCCCTGGAATTTCAAGCTCGATTGGGAGGTATTGCCCGGGCTCGAACCCAGCCAAGTGGCCACCGTCGCGAGCTTCGAAAACAAACGAGGTGACATCGACGCTTTCACGGATCTTTTCGATCAGGCGGAGCGACCGGACGGAATCTGCATCCGAAGTCCATCTGAGGCTGACTGCCGCGCGGATTTCCACGACCTCGTCAATCTCCAGCGTCACCAGACGGCGCGCGCCGGGTATCTGTGTAACTTCGTCACTGTCCCAGTCGATCGTGGCAGTGCCGGTCAGTTGCAGCAAGCTGCCGCTTTCGAAATCGACGAACAGAAATCCCGCCCTTGGGTCGAGCAACAGGTTGCCGATAGTGTTGAAGTGGTTATTGCCGGCATAGTCGGGAAACCGCAGCCGCCGGTTGTCCAGAACCTGCACGAAACCACGGTCGCCACCGCGATGGGACGCATCCATCCCGTAAGTCGGGCTTTCGCCCTCTTCGCGATAGCCGCTGGCGATAAAGAAAGTATCGGCTGTTTCGATCCACCGGACCTGATCCGGCGTCAAGTATTGGCCGAGTGTTGTCGGTCTGGGCCTCGAGTCATCAACCCGGTGCCACGCGCGTTCACGGATATACTGCGGGCAGTTGCCAAAGGTCTGGTCAACATGAAAATCAAAACCGGTCGGAGTGACGCGTCCGGCGCGGCCATTGATACGGTTGCGCCGACGCGTGGCCAGTTCAATACCAAGGATGCCAACATCACTTTTGGGGTGAAGGGCACCGTGCAATGCATCGCCTTGGGTTGGCAAGGCAGTTATGGAAAGCGTTTTGTTATCTGGTGCAGAGACGAACCCGTCTGGCCCTTCCAATAACGTAACCCAGGGCCGACCTTGCGCATCGCGCGCAGCCATCACGAGAAACGGCAGGGCGGTATGAAAATCCCGATGCTGTTCGGGCATGTGGTCGCGGACAACTTTCCGTGCCCAGTGTTCGATGTCGCGGACACCCAGCCGCGCCTGCGCCATGTGTTCACCCCGATGAAAAGGGGAAGTGCTGCTGTCGCTGGGTTCGATGGAAATCATGGGGTCTCTCCTGGGGCGGCAAAGTTTGGACGCATGCGCCCGGTCCTGACGGCCGGGCGCGCTCTGGTGTCAGGCGGCGAGGCCGACCTTGGTGCTTTGCATGGCCACAAAGCCGGGCAACGCCTCAACCCGGGCCAGCAGGGCGTGGATATTGGGATAATCATCCAGTGAAACGTTTCCCTCAGGCGCATGGGCCGTATAGCTGTAGATCGCGACATCAGCGATGGATGGACTGGTTCCGACCAGCCAGTCGCGTCCGTTCAAATGCGCCTCAAGCCGGTCAAAGGCGGATTTGGCGATGGCCTTGGCACGTTCTGCATCCAGTTGAGCGCCAAAAACGGTGATCAATCGTGCTGCCGCAGGGCCGTGGGCGATGTCGCCGGCGGCCAGCGACAAGAACTTCTGAACTTCCGCCTCGCGCACCGGATCAGTCGGCAGCCAATCAGGCGCGTATTTCCGCGCAAGGTACACGAGGATAGAGTTGGAGTCGGCGATCGCGATTTCACCGTCCTCAATCACCGGCACCTGCCCGGCAGGGTTCAGGGAAAGAAACGGCTCTTTCTTGTGTTCGCCAGACAGCAGGTCGACATCGATCAGCTCGTGATTGATGCCGCCAAGCTTGGCGAATAGTTCCACCCGGTGTGAATGCCCGGACAAGGGATGACGGTGGATACGGATTGCGTTTGGCATGTCTGTTTCCTTTCGGAGGAGTTTCTTGGGAGCGAGCTGGCAATGTTCGTCAGCGGTCACTGGCTAGAACATGGCAAAACCTTTTTTAGTTATAATCCTGCGTTTTATTCAGTAACTATGAACAAATTGGGTATAATTGACCAAACACCAACCTGACGAAGGAGCGCTGCGTTGGATACAATTGACACGATGCGGGCATTTATGGCGGTTGCTCATGAGGGCTCGTTCACTGCCGCGGGGCGGCGGCTGGGCCTGTCTACCAAACTGGTCAGCAAGTATGTTGCCCAGTTGGAGGCCAAGCTATCGACGCAACTGTTCAACCGGACAACCAGAAGCGTTTCGCTGACGGACGTCGGCATCGCGTACCTTGAACGCTGCCGCCCGATCGTGGAACAAATCGACGAGCTGGAAGACCTTGTTCAGGAGCGGCAATCGGCACTGGCCGGGCCAATCCGAATAACCGCACCAACCGGGTTCGGCAGCATCAACCTGACTCAGGCTTTGGCTTCGTTTCTGCGGGCGCATCCGAAGGTCGATATCGACCTTAAACTGTCGGACTCGCGCGTGGCGCTTGTTGAAGAGGGGTTCGATCTTGCCATACGGATCGGGGTGTTGCGGGATTCGACCCTGATTGCGCGGAAGCTGTCCGATATGCCGCTGATCGTCTGCGCGTCGCCTGATTATCTAGCGGAAAGGGGGCGTCCGGGTGATCCGATGGCACTGGCCACACATAACTGCCTGATTGACGAAAATCCGGCCGACGCAACAGCATGGAGGTTTCGAGCCGGGACAAGGGATATTGTGGTCAAGGTGGCGGGAATGTTTCATGCCAATGCCCCGGCGGCGATTGCCAACATGGCGATTGCTGGGCTGGGTATTGCGCGTTGCCCGCACTATGTGATTGCCCGCAGTTTGGAAGAGGGTACCCTGGAGCACCTGTTTCAGGACTATGAAACGGAAAATTTCGGCCTTTATGCGCTCTATCCACCCAATCGTCACCTGACGGCCCGGGTGCGCGCGTTGATTGATTTTCTGGCGCAGCATTTTCGATCAGGCTGACATCCAGCAGCTGAAACGGATCCACAGTCCAGCCACAACCGCGGTGGTTGTTCCGCAAAGTCTTGAGAAAGTTAGGCAGAGCTTTCGTTTTGGTGCATGAGATGAAGAGTATTTCCCGCTTTGTCTAAAGCGCGGTAGAGATCCATCCATTTTCCATGCACACGGACCTATGTGGCGACCATGCGCCAAGAATTCAGTGTAGGACGCTTCATCGATTGCGCGCGGTGCGATCACCGGCGAAAACCGCGTGACCCTCATGTTCTATGTAGCATGATCCACGCGCAATCCCCGTTCAGCCATGACTTCCTCAAGGCCGCGACAGAAAACAGTCTACCTCAGTAGAAATACACCGCGTACAAAGCCACACCTTTGGGAAAATGGTGGCTTTTCAAGAAGATCACATAGAAACCCATTCGCTGCGGCTTCGAAGGCAAAGAGAAACCGAATACAGACTTTCACCAACCTCGCTCGAAAGCTTGACACCCCCGTCGCTGTTATTCTGCCTTGGCGGGCAATATCCGGCGCCGCCAGACGCAGGCACCGGGCAGCGATGATGTCGCGCGGTCTACATCAGATCGTTTTCAACGTCTTCCGCAGATATTCCCAATGCGTCCAAACCATTCTCAAGGTGGTCAGACATGTGCGGTGTTCCGATCAGGTAGTCTGCACAAGGGGTCGATGCCTCGGACTTGGCGGTGGCGATGGCCTCGGCCAGATCTTCCGCAAAAAAGCTCTCGCGCCCGATCCACATGATGGCTACCAGTTCAGCCTGCTCGTCTTCGCTCATGCGGTCGATGAACGCCCGCAATTCGCCCTCGGCCCGGTTCAGTTCGCGGCCCATCATGGCGACCTGGGCAACTTTTCTTGCCGAGATTTCCAACATCTCTTCGACTCCTCGTGTTCGCGGTTGTTACGCCATCACAACCACCGACGGGGGCCCGCGTCTTTGATCTTGAACAAACAGGCTGGTCACTGCCCCACACGCGTTACTGAGTGATCAGGCACCGGTTCCCTGCGAAACGGACGGAAGGTGGCTTTTTTCAGCCACAACCTGAAGGCCTGCCAGAGGATCAGCGCAAAAATGCGACGCGAACCGAAAGGGCGACGCAGAAAAGACCAAAGGATCGCCCTGCTGGTCAATGGCTGGCGCGGTCCGGTCAGCGTCGCGATCAACCCGCCATCCGCGCGCGTGTAATCGATCCACACACCAACCCGATCCGGGCTGTAGTCAAAGCGGAACGTATAGCTGCCTTCAATCTTCTGGAAGGGCGAGACATGCATCACCTTTTCGGCCGCCAATCGGTCGGTTGGTCTGATGGTCGAAAAATCCGGCTTATGGCACAGATAACTGTGGCGCGTTCCAAAGGTGTTCGTCACCTCGGCCACCACGGCGTAAAGCTGATCATCGCGGTCAAAGCAGAACCAGAAACTGACGGGATTAAAAACGTGGCCCAGCACCCTTGGCTGGGTCAGCAGCATGACCTGCGCGGGTTGCGGAATGTCCATCTCGGCAAATCGTGCACGCAACCAAGCGGCGCCATAGCCTTGACCCGGCTTTCCGCCGTGATCGCGGATGCGCCAGTTGGTAACATTCGTCCGGTTTATGGAAAACAGAAAAGGCGTGGCCAACCGGGCTTCGGGATCAAACAGGATGTAATCGACAGAATACCGGAAGGCGTTGTCGATTGCCCCCTTGCGCCCGTGATAAGTGTGGCCTGCAACATGATCTATCGTTTTTGCCATCCGGTGTCTTCTGGTCCTTGCACAACCGCCAGAGCAGTCGCGATTTCATTTTTGCCGCTGGAGTTCATATTACGAGACTTGGCCGGGAGCGGATCAAAATGTTCCGATAAAGTGATCCGGCTTGGGACATGCGCCGTAATGTGGTTATGTTTACCGAGACCAATACAGCGACCTTGGACGGACCAGCGGTTGAAACACCCGCCCCTCAACCTTGGCGCGTCCACAAACGCATCAAGGGTAGGCGGGTGAACGAAATCAACAGCAAGCGCGAGACCAGGGCCGAATGGGTGAACCACGTCAGACGCATCCGGGATGCGCAGGATCAAGCGGCATTTGCCGAGCTGTTCCAGCACTTCGCGCCGCGTATCAAGGCATTCCTGATGAAGTCAGGGGCTGATGCCGCCATGGCAGAAGAATGCGCGCAAGAGGTGATGGCGACCTTGTGGCACAAGGCGCACCTTTTCGACCCGACGCGTGCCACCGTGGCCACATGGGTGTTCACCATCGCTCGGAACAAGCGCATTGACGTGCTGCGCAAGCAACGCCGCCCTGAACCCGAAGATCTTGGTTGGGGGCCCGAGGCTGAGCCCGATCAGGATGACGTCATCGCGCTGCAACAGGAAACCGCGCAACTGCGCACCGCCTTGAAAGCGTTGCCGGATGCACAGCGGGACCTGATTGAGAAGGCATATTTCGGCGACCTGAGTCACCGGGAAATTGCGTCACAAACCGGGTTACCGCTGGGAACGATCAAATCACGGATACGGCTGGCGCTGGACCGCTTGCGCCACGCGATGAACTGAGATGAGTAAAATGAGCAAGTTGATCAAACATCACCTGACAGATGACCTGCTGATGGCTTATGCCGCAGGCAGCCTGCCCGAAGCCTTCAACCTGATGGTCGCCACGCATTTGTCCCTGTGTGACCACTGCCGCGCGCGCGCAGAAAGCTATGACGCCGTTGGCGGGCAAGTTCTGGACGAGCAGAGTGAGGGTGTCAGCATGAGTGAGACTTCACTGGCGGCCACGATGGCTTTGATCGCCCAGGGCGCACCAGCGCCCAAGCCCGTTCGCCCGGGATGTGCAGTTCTGCCAACCCCGTTGCAGGATTACGTGGGCGGAACAGTCAAGGACATCCGCTGGAGGTCGATAGGTATGGGTGTCAAACAGGTGATCCTGCCGACCACCAAAGACGCCACCGCCCGCTTGCTGTTCATTCCGGCCGGTGCTGCCGTGCCGGATCATGGCCACAACGGCATGGAGCTGACAATGGTTCTTCAAGGGGCTTTCTCGGACGAGGTTGACCGTTTTGCCCGTGGCGATGTTGAAATCGCTGACGAGGATCTGGAACACACACCCGTCGCGGATATCTCGGAAGACTGCATATGCCTGGCGGTTACGGATGCGCCGCTGAAATTCAACAAGCTGATGCCGCGCCTTTTCCAGCCCTTTCTGCGTATCTGAACGTTTGGCGACTGCAGCGTTACACTTGTTTTGAAAGGAAAGATCATGCTGGGAAGATTGCTTTTGACTACCCTTCTGCTTTCAGTTCCACCCGTCGCATCTGCCCAGAAGACTGCCGAGGTTCAGTTTCAGGCCGGCAATTATGGCACCATGGTCAGCGGGAACGTCTCAGGAGATGAATATTTCGACTATAGGCTGGGTGCAAAAGCCGGGCAGGAGATGTTCGCCGACCTTCAGGTCAGCGATACCAATGGAAACGGCGTGATCTACTTCAACATCCTGCCGCCGGGCAGCACCGGGGTCGCAATTTATAACGGGTCGATCGACGGTAACACGGCCCGGATCAAACTTCTGGAAGACGGAGAGTACACGATTCGCGTCTATCTGATGGGAAATGACAGAGATACCGGTAAAACCGTGGGGTACAATCTTGATTTGTCGATTCAGTAGATCTCAGCCTTCGTGACGTGCCAGCGGCACAACCTCTGTTTCAGTATCGGGCGCGATTTCTTCGAAGTCGAAATTATCCAGCCGCTGCGCCCGGCGGCCGGCCTTTTCGGCACTGATCTTGATTTCCGAGATATCCTTGGCCGCCTGACCGAAGTGACGATCGAGGTTTGATACGCGGTCGCCCAGACGGTCCACGTCCTTGTGCAGCAATCCCAGTTCTTTTCGGATCGCACCGGCCTGTTCACGCATGCGCGCATCTTTCAGGATCGCCCGCATCGTGTTCAGCGTGGCCATACAGGTGGTGGGCGAGACGATCCAGACCCGGGCAGCGAACCCTTCGCGCACCACATCGGGCAGGCGGGCGTGCAGCTCGGCATAGATCGCTTCGGACGGGACGAACATCAGGGCACCGTCAGCGGTTTCCCCGTCGAGGATGTATTTCTCGGAAATCGCCTTGATATGCACTTTCACGGCGGCGCCAAAAGCCCGCAGGCATCTTTCAACGTCTGCCTTGCTCTGCGCGGCGGCAAGTGCTTCGAAATCCTCAAGCGGGAATTTCGCGTCAATCACGATCGGGCCGGGCGGGTTCGGCAGATGCACGAGGCAATCTGCACGCCTGCCGTTCGACAAGGTGGCTTGCAGCGAATAGCTGTCTGCGGGCAGTGCCTTGGACACGATATCGTTCAGCTGAATCTCACCAAACATCCCGCGCCGCTGCTTGTTTGACAGGATATCCTGAAGGCTGAGAACATCGCCCGAAAGTTTTGTGATGTTGTCCTGCGCCTTGTCGATGGCGGCCAGACGCTCCTGCAACTGCGTCAGTGATGTCGCCGTCTGCTTTGACGAACCGTGCAGGGTTTCCTTCATCCTCTCCTGCATTTCGGCCAGCGCGCGCGCCGATTTCATCGCGTTGTCCGCCAGCCGGTCATTCATCTGCTGCTGGACCGAGGACAAGCGCGCCTCGACCGTCTGGATCACCTGTACCTGCGTGTTGGCCTGCGTGTCCGAGACATGCTGCAAGCCGCCGCGCAGCTGTTCCTGCCCCTGCCCCAGCTGCTGCACATGCTGACCCAGAAGCGCCATCTGCCGCGCCAGCGGTTCCGCCATCCGGGCCGAGCGATTGGCAGCGCGCAACGACAGGAACAGCAGCAGCAGGATCAGCGCGACTGTTCCGCCCACGATAAGAACAACCGGGTCATCCAGTGCATATTCTGTTCCTGCAATCTTGATCATGTCGCCTCGGATGTTCTTGTTTTATTCTTACTAACCTGCAGTGGCCAATGGATCAACTGCGCCCGAACAGGCGTTCGATATCGCTCAGCTTCAGTTCCACATATGTTGGTCGCCCGTGATTGCACTGCCCGGAATGCGGCGTCGCCTCCATCTCGCGCAGCAGGGCGTTCATTTCCTCGGCCCGCATCCGGCGGCCGGACCGGACCGAGCCGTGGCAGGCAACCCGGCTGAGGATCGCCTCGATCCTTGCCTGCACCATCTGGGTTTCGCCCTGATCGGCCAGTTCGTCGAGGATATCCAGGATCATCGCGCGCGCATCGACCTCGCCCAGAACGGCCGGGGTTTCGCGCACGGCAATGGCGCCTCCGCCAAAGGGTTCGATGGTCAGTCCCAAACGGGACAGATCATCACAGACCGCCATCAGACGGGCGCAGTCGCCTTCGGACAACTCAACAATCTCGGGGATCAAAAGCGCCTGCGCCGCGACGCCCGTCTCGGCCATCTGCGTTTTCAGCTTTTCATAGACCAGCCGTTCATGCGCGGCGTGCTGATCAACGATCACCATTCCATCGGCAGTCTGGGCGATGATGTAGTTTTCATGCACCTGCCCGCGCGCAGCGCCCAGCGGAAGGTTTTGCGCATCAGGCTCCTGACCCTGTGATACGGGTGCAACCGGGATCGGGTCGACAATGCTGCCGCTGTAATCATGCGCCAGTTCCGCAAAACCCGGAGCCTGCGCCCGGTACGCGGCCTGGCGCGCTGCGGGCGACAGGCGATCCATCTGATAGACCCGCGCTGGTGCAGACTGCGCGGGCTCCGGTCTCATTGCACCCAGGGTCGCATTGGCCACGGTCGAGGACGCACGATGCCCGGCCTCGGCCAAAGCGTGGCGCAGGCTGGACACGATAAGCCCACGTGCAACGCCGGGATCGCGGAACCGGACCTCGGACTTGGCAGGGTGAACGTTCACGTCAACCAATGTCGGGTCGCAGTCGATGAACAATGCCGCCGCCGGGTGACGGTCCCGGCTGAGGAAATCGAAATAAGCCGCCCGCAAAGCACCGGTCAGCATCTTGTCCCGCACGGGACGCCCGTTGACAAAAAGGTACTGCGCCACCGCAGCGCCACGGGAATAGGTCGGCAGGGCCGCATAGCCAAAAAGCCTAAGACCGTCGCGCGTGGCATCGATCCGCAGCGCATTCTCGGCAAACTCGCGCCCGAGCACACGGGCAAGACGGGCGTGCAGGGCGTCAAACAGGTCGCCATTCTCGCGATCCGCGCGGAAGATCACGCGGCCTTCGCCACCGCCCGAGACATCGCGCAGGGTAAATGTGACGGATGGTTCGGCCATCGCCAGCCGTTTCACCATGTCCGTGATCGCCTGTGCCTCGGCCCGGTCGGTGCGCATGAATTTCAGCCGGGCGGGGGTGGCGAAGAACAGATCGCGCAGCTCGACCACCGTGCCCGCGCGCAGGGCGGCAGGCTTGACCGACCCCGTCTTGCCACCTGCAACATGGATCTGCGCCGCATCCAGACCCGGCGCTCGGCTGGTTATGGTCAAGCGACCGACAGCCCCCAACGAGGGCAGGGCTTCGCCTCGAAATCCGAAGGTGTGGATATTCAGCAGATCCGATCCATCAATCTTTGACGTGGCGTGGCGCGACAGGGCAAGCGGCAAATCTTCGGCCGGGATGCCGCACCCATCGTCGGTCACGCGGATCAGTGTCTTTCCCCCGTCGGCGATTTCGACGGCTATACGCGTAGCCCCGGCATCCAGTGCATTCTCGACCAGTTCCTTGACCGCCGAGGCCGGGCGTTCCACAACTTCACCCGCCGCAATACGGTTGATCGCAGCATCGTCAAGCTGTCTGATCACGGGGCGATTTTCGCTGATATTGGGGTTTGTCTGCGCCATACCCCTAGACCTAGCACAACCGCGCACGATTCTGCCACCGGTTTGAGCATGTCTTCTGATCGGAAAGGGGCGCCCGGATGGCCGTGAATGAATCCCCATTCCGTACTATCCGGGCGTACCAAAGTGAGTGGTGTGTTCAGCTAATCAATGGGCAGCCCTTTAGCACGAGACTTCCCAAAAATCTGCTTAAGATTAACCTTAACGGCATCTGGGCAGAGTTTGGCCGATGACGCATAGGCATCTGCGGCAGGAAAATGCCGTCTCAGGCTGACGTCTGAACACCAACGCGTGTGCGGCATGGGCCAAACATGGCCGCCAGCGCCAGGATCAGCCCGGACATCGTTGCGATCATCCCTGCCGCACTGACCGCATCCGCTGCGCCCAGCCACAGGGGCCCGTAGCCTGCCAGCACATACCCCGTCACGGCAGAGGTTACGGCTATCACGACACTCCAGCCAATCTGTGCCTCAAGCCGGTTGGTCAGCATCCGCGCAGCTGCCGGAGGGCAGATAAACATCGCGATCACGATGATCGAGCCTACCGCGTCGAAGGCGGCGACCGCCGCGATGGCCGCAGTGATGACGAGCGCCATACCCAGAAGTCCCGTACGAATACCAATCGTGCGAGCGAAACCTTCGTCAAAGGTGGATATTTTCAGCGGCCGCCAGAACAGCCATGTAAACAGCATCACACCCACCAGTGTCAGCGCAATACGGGGCAGTTCCGGGGGCAATCCGGCAAGGGCCTGAGCGTCCAGCAACGAAGACCACCCGGTCGCGTCCAGCCAGATCAGGCTTTCGAGATTGCCGTAAAGCGCATGTTCCACATCCAGATGCACGGTTGACGTATCCGTCTGCTCAAGCAGCAGGACGCCTGCCGCGAACATGGTGGTAAAGACCACGCCCATGGCAGCCCCGGGTTCGATCTGCCCCAGCCGGCGAATGGCCTCGATCAGGACCACGGCCAGAACCGCGGCCCCTGCCGCACCCAACATCATCGGCCAGGTGGATATGGCCCCGGTCAACAGAAACGCAACAACGATACCCGGCAGAACCACATGGCTGATCGCATCGCCGATCAGAGCCTGTTTTCGCAACACAAGAAAGTTGCCGGGCAAGGCACAGGCGATGGCTGCGAATGTTCCGATCAGCAGCGGCGTCAGAGACAGCGGAACGAATTCTTCACCACTCATGCTGGTAGCCCCTGCGGTCCGCCAATCTGGCGGTCGATCTCATCAATCTGGTCCCGTGTCAGAACGGTCTCGATATCGCGCAATCCGTCGTAGAGCGCAGCTGTCGCCTCGTGCGCCTGATCGGCGCGCACGATTTCCCATCGCTTTTCATCCCGCAGGGCCTTGGCCGCGCGGGCCTTGCCGGTGTCCGTCGCCACGCCATCCGCCCGGACCAGCCCGGCACGCCGCAGCAAACGCAGGGTCAGGGGTTCATAGATCTTCTGCCCTTGTGCCAGCGCCAGAAGTCCCTGACGAATATGCACCCGGCGCTGAAACCGCAGATGCCGCAGCACCGCCGCCAGAACGCCGCGCATCGGGGCGAAGAAGAGGGATGCAAGGAAAAAGGCAAAGCTGACCAGTACGATGATCGGGCCGGTTGGAAGATTGGGCGCAGATGCGGATATGGCAGCGCCGATATATCCGGCCAGACCACCTGCCAACCCGGCCAGCAGAACAACGCGTTCCGAGCGGTCAGACCAGAACCGGGCGGTCACCGCCGGAATGATCAGCAACGCCACGATCAGGATCAGGCCGACGATTTTCAGACCGACCACGGTCACGGCCATGACCAACCCCATCATGGCCAGGTCGATACGATGCACTGGCAACCCGCGCGCCGCTGCGTATTCGGGATCGAATGCGACAAGGGTCATCGGACGGCGGATGATCAGCACCAGAGCCAAGGTCAAAGCGCCACCAAGTGCGATGATCACCGCATCGGCCCACAGCATTCCGGCGGTCGAACCCAACAGGAAACCTTCCAGCCCGGCCTGGCGGCCAACCCCCATGGTTTGGATGACCGTCAGCAGCACGATCCCAAAGCCGAAGAACACGGACAGAACCGCACCGATCGCTGCGTCCTCGGCCAGGCGGGTGCGTCGTGTCAGCCAATTCATGCACAACAGACCAACCCAGGCGGAAATAGCGGACCCCACTAAAAGGCCCGGCAGGTTGCGCCCGTCCCCGCCCAGCGCGACCAGCACCATGAAAGCGATACAGACGCCCGGCAGGGTTGCATGGCTGATGGCGTCGCTGACCAGAGCACGCTTGCGCAGAAATAGGAATGTCCCCGTCACGCCCGCCGACACGCCCAGCAATGTCGCACCGATGGCAACCAGCGTGGCGTTATAGCCAAGCTGAAGGGTCAGAGCATCCCAAAGCATGAACTATCCCAGCGCGCGTGAAATCTGATCGATCTGTGCCGTCGCCAACCTGCCACCATAGGCCGATTGCAGCGAATCCGCCGTGAACGCCTCGGCCACCGGCCCCTCGGCCACCTTGCGGGTATTGATCAGGAAAACGTGGTCGAAATAGTCGGTCACGGTGGCCAGATCGTGATGCACGACAACAACTGTCTTACCGGCCTCTTTCAGGGATTTCAGCACCGCGATGATGGCTTTTTCGGTGGCGGCGTCGACACCGGCAAACGGCTCGTCCAGCAGGTACAGATCAGCATCCTGAGCCAGAGCACGCGCCAGAAACACACGCTGTTGCTGGCCACCGGACAGCTGGCCAATCTGGCGATCCGCGAAATCGCGCATTCCGACACGGTTCAGGCAATCCATCGCACGGGCCTTGTGGCGCGCGTGCAAGCGGCCCAACAGGCCCAGTTCACGCGACAGACCCATCAGAACCACGTCGATCACCCGTGTCGGGAAATCCCAGTCCACACTGGCACGCTGGGGAACATAGGCAACACGTGCGCGCTGCGAATTCAGCGGCTGACCAAACACGGTCACCTGCCCCGACAAAGGCGTAACGATGCCAAGCGCCGCCTTGAGCAGCGTTGACTTTCCAGCGCCGTTTGGCCCGATAATGGCGGTCATCGCGCCGGGCTCAACCGTCATATCAACCGAAAAGACCGCTGGCTTCTGCCCGTAGGAAACCGTCAGGCCCCGCACAGCCAGAGGGCTGTCATCCAGATTTTGTTCCTGGATCGTCACACCTTCGTTGCTGATCAGCCCCAGCATCTTTCAGAACCCCGCTGACAGTTTGCCGTCCATGCCGCGATCGGGAACATCCCCGCTCAATGCGCCTGCGATGACGGTGATATTGTGATCCAGCATCCCGATATAAGTGCCTTCATAGGTGCCATCCTCGCCCATGGCGTCCGAGAACAACTCGCCCCCGACCTTCACCTCGTGCCCTTTGGCTGCGGCCCCTTCGATCAGCGCGCGGATCGACCGGTCAGAAACCGAGCTTTCGACGAAGACCGCCGTGATCCGGCGATCAACCAACAGGTCAACCAGCTCTCCGATCCGGTTCAGGCCAGCCTCGGATTGGGTCGAGATGCCCTGAATGCCCAGAACCTCGAACCCGAAACTTTCACCGAAATAGCCGAAGGCGTCGTGGGCTGTGACCAGAACCTTGTTGTGGTCCGGTACCGAAGACAGGGTTTTCTCGGCATAGGCCGTCAGACGGTCTATGTCGGCCAGATGGGCTTGTGCATTCGCGGCAAAAACCTCGGCTGCTTCGGGGCGCACCTCGATCAAAGCGCGCTGCACTTCCAGAACAACCTCGCGCCACAAAGCGGGTGTCATCCAGACATGCGGATCATACTTGTCGGCATAATCATCATGCGCACGCAGCATGGACTGATCTACGCCTTCTGCAACCGCAATGACGGTCCGTTTCCGCACGAGGTCATGAAAAAAGTCTTCCATTTGCGCTTCGAGATACAGGCCGTGCCACAGAACCAGGTCTGCCCGTGTCATCGCAACAATATCGCTGCGCGTCTGGCGATAGGCGTGGGGATCAACGCCGGGGCCCATAAGCCCTCTGACCTCAACCAGATCACCACCGACCTGACGGGCCGCATCTGCAATCATGCCCGTCGTGGCCACCACTTTCAGCGGTGCCCCGGCAAAAGCCATGGCTGGCACCGAAAGGGCCAGAGCCAAAAATGCAAGGCAATGCCGACGAATCATTTCCAACCTCGATTTGGATACGTGTTGGATCAAATATGAGAACCATTCGCAACTAAGTCAACGCTAATGAGAATTATTCGCAAGAAAACCTCAATTATTTGTCCAAATGGTCAAAAATATTCGATCATTGCGCCGGAACACCTTCCATTCCCGGGCCACCCGTGCGATTTTGTCGCAAACCTCCCAAAGGACGTAACCATGGATACGCAGAGCTCAGAAAGCCCCGTGCGCACCGCGCATCTGCCGCAAGTGACCGAACCCCGGAACCCCGGAATGGAACTGGATCTGGACTGGGTGCGCGCCGTTCAGGCCAATACTTCCGCGATTGAACGCCGTGCGGCCACATTGCCGGGCCGCCGTTCGGTCAAGAAGGAATATCAGGCTGCGTGGCTGCTGAAAGCCATCACGATGATCGACCTGACCACGCTGTCGGGCGATGATACGGTGGGCCGTGTGCGCCGCCTGTGTGCAAAGGCCCGTCAGCCGGTTGCGCCTTCGGTCCTTCAGGCGCTGGACATGCCGCCGATCACGACCGGGGCGGTTTGTGTCTATCACGACATGATCGAAACCGCCGTGGACGCCCTGAAAGGCACTGGCATTCCGGTCGCTGCCGTGTCCACCGGCTTTCCCGCAGGCCTGTCCCCGTTCCATCTGCGCGTGGCCGAGATCGAGGAAAGCGTGAAGGGCGGGGCCGAGGAAATCGACATCGTAATCTCGCGCCGTCACGTGCTGTCGGGGGACTGGCAGGCCCTGTATGATGAGATGAAGGCGTTCCGCGTGGCTTGTGGCGATGCCCATGTCAAAGCCATTCTTGCGACCGGAGAATTGGGTAGCCTGCGCAATGTCGCGCGCGCCTCGCTGGTGTGCATGATGGCCGGGGCGGATTTCATCAAGACCTCGACCGGCAAGGAAAGCGTCAACGCCACCCTGCCCGTGTCGCTGGTGATGATCCGCGCGATCCGCGATTACTATGACCGCACCGGATATCGGGTCGGCTACAAGCCTGCAGGTGGTATTTCGAAAGCCAAGGACGCGCTGGTTTATCTGTCGCTGATCAAGGACGAGCTGGGTGACCGCTGGCTGGAACCGGATCTGTTCCGCTTTGGCGCCTCATCGTTGCTGGGCGATATCGAGCGGCAGTTGGAACACTATGTCACCGGGGCTTACTCGGCTGGTTACAGACACTCGATGGGCTGAGCCCGCGGATATGTCTGGACAGTGAGTATTTGGGAAAAGATGAAGTCATGACAGTCAAAGAGATTTTTGAGACCATGGAATACGGCCCCGCCCCCGAAAGCGCCGCCGAGGCACTGGCCTGGCTGGTCGATCAGGGCGACAAGTTCGGACACTATATCGACGGTGCTTTCACCAAGCCGGGCAAAGGGTTTGACAGCCGCAACCCGGCGACCGGGGAGGTTCTGGCCAAGCTGACGCAGGCCAAGCAGGCCGACGTGAGCGCCGCTGTTGCCGCCGCGCGCAAGGCTCAGCCGAAATGGGAGAAACTGGGCGGCGCGGGCCGTGCGCGGTATCTCTATGCAATTGCGCGACTGCTGCAAAAGCATTCGCGTCTGTTTGCGGTGCTGGAAAGCCTCGACAACGGCAAACCGATCCGGGAATCGCGTGACATCGATATTCCGCTGGCGCAGCGGCATTTCTATTACCACGCCGGTATGGCGCAGCTGATGGAAAGCGAGCTGCCCGACGCTGAAGCGTTGGGTGTGTGCGGTCAGATCATTCCGTGGAACTTCCCCCTGCTGATGTTGGCGTGGAAGATCGCGCCTGCGCTGGCAATGGGAAATACGGTGGTTATGAAACCCGCTGAATATACCTCGCTGACGGCGCTGTTATTTGCCGATATCTGCACACAGGCCGGTCTGCCGAAAGGTGTCGTCAACATCGTGACCGGAGACGGTGCCGTGGGCGAGATGATCGTGGCCTCGGACGTGGACAAGATTGCCTTTACCGGCTCGACTGTTGTGGGCCGCCGCATCCGTGAGGCCACTGCCGGATCTGGCAAGGAACTGACATTGGAGTTGGGCGGCAAATCCGCGTACATCGTCTTTGATGACGCCGATATCGACTCGGCCATCGAAGGGCTGGTGGATGCGATCTGGTTCAATCAGGGTCAGGTCTGCTGTGCAGGTTCGCGCCTGCTGGTGCAGGAAGGCATCGCCGACCGTTTCCACGACAAGCTGCGCGCCCGGATGGACACGCTGCGTGTCGGCAATCCGCTGGACAAATGTATCGACGTGGGCGCGGTTGTGGACCCGGTTCAGTTGCAGACCATCAAAGGAATGGTCGAAAGCAACACAGCGGGCCATGTGCATCAAGCTGCCTGCGATCTTCCCGCAAACGGCTGCTACTACCCGCCGACACTGATCTCGGGGCTCGAGACCTCGGACCCGTTGATGCAGGAAGAGATCTTTGGTCCGGTGCTGGTGTCTTCGACTTTCCGCACACCGGAAGAGGCCGTCGAGTTGGCCAACAACACCCGGTATGGTCTGGCGGCGACCGTCTGGACCGAGAATGTGAACCTTGCGCTGGATATCGCGCCCAAGCTGGTTGCGGGCGTCGTCTGGGTGAATGCCACCAATCTGTTTGACGCTGCTGCCGGGTTCGGTGGGGTCCGCGAAAGCGGCTTTGGCCGCGAAGGTGGTTGGGAAGGGCTGACCGCCTATACCAGACCCAAGGGTAAGGCCAAGCCGCTGGCAAAGGTCGAGGCAGCCATGGGCGAAGGGGCACCGGTCGACCCGATTGACCGCACTGCCAAGTTGTATGTCGGCGGCAAGCAGGCGCGACCCGATGGTGGTTATTCGAAACCGGTTTGGGGCAAGTCCGGCCTGCTGGGCCATGTGGGTCTTGCCAACCGCAAGGACGTGCGCAACGCGGTCGAGGCTGCGGCAGGTGCCAAAAGCTGGTCCAGAACCACCGGCCATCTGCGGGCCCAGATCCTGTATTACATCGGCGAAAACCTATCGGCCCGCGCCGGTGAATTCGCAGCGCGGATCGACGCCATGACCGGTAGGAAAGACGGCGCGAAAGAAGTTGAGGCTTCGATCCAACGCCTGTTCACCGCCGCCGCCTGGGCCGACAAGTATGACGGCCAGGTCCATGGTGTTCCGATCCGGGGCGTGGCCATCGCCATGAAGGAACCCGTTGGCGTGATCGGTGCGCTTTGCGCGGATGAGGCACCGCTGCTGGGTCTGGTCTCGGCCATGGCGCCTGCGATTGCGATGGGTAACCGGACGGTTCTGGTGGCTTCTGAACCCTACCCGCTGGCGGCGACGGATTTCTACCAGATCCTTGAGACTTCGGACGTCCCTGCCGGTGTGGTCAACATCCTGACCGGCAGCCATGCTGAACTGGCGAAACCGCTGGCCTCGCATCTGAACGTCGACGCGGTCTGGTCGTTCTCGTCCACCGACCTGTCGAAAGAGATCGAGGTCGTTTCAGCCGGGAACCTGAAACGGACCTGGGTCAATAACGCGACGGCATTTGATTGGAGCATGGACCATTCCCGCCGCTTCCTTCAGGCTGCAACCGAAGTGAAAAACATCTGGGTGCCCTACGGCGAGTAGGGCTCCCTGCCAAGGGAGGCCTACATGGATTTAACCGGCGATTTTTCAGGAAAAACCGTCATCATCATTGGCGGAACCAGCGGTATCAATCGCGGCATTGCCGAGGCTTTTGCAGCCTCGGGCGCCAAACTGGCCGTGGCCAGCCGGTCGCGGGAAAAGGTCGATGACACCATCGCCGCGCTGAAAGCCGCAGGCGCACAGGATGCGATTGGGGCTGCGTTTGATGTGCGTGATGCCGACGCTGTGGCGGCGGGACTGAAGCAATTCCATGACGCCTTTGGGGATTTCGATGTGCTGATCTCGGGCGCGGCGGGCAACTTCCCGGCGCTGGCGTCCGAGATGTCGGTCAACGCGTTCAAGACCGTGATCGATATCGACCTGATGGGCACGATCCACGTGATGAAGGGGGCGTATCCGTTCCTCAAACGCCCCGGTGCCAGCATCATCAATATCTCGGCCCCGCAGTCCTACCTGCCGTACGAAGGCCAGTCGCATGTTTGCGCCGCCAAGGCGGGGGTGGATCAGATCACCCGCACGCTGTCGATGGAATGGGGTGTCGAAGGGATCAGGGTGAATTCGGTTGTGCCGGGGTTCATCGAAGGCACCGAGGGTGCGAAACGCCTTGCGCCCACCAAAAACGCCCACGAAGAACTGCGCCGCGACGTGCCGTTGGGCCGCTGGGGCCAGCCGCAGGACGTGGCCAATGCCTGCCTGTTCCTCAGCTCGGATCTGGCCAGCTATATCAGCGGCACGGTTCTGGCCGTGGATGGGGCACTTTATCAGCGCGGATCGGGCAAGTTCGGCCAGATGATGGGCGATATGCTGCGGAGTATGAAAAAGGGGTGAGCCGCAACTCACCCCTTGCAGTTCAGTTGGTAGTTTCCAGCCCAACCGGCTTTCCAACGACAGTGAAATGCAGGCCGTCCGGGTCCAACAGTTCGGATGCAACGCGGTTCACGTCTTCCAGTGTGACCGCGTTCACCTTGTCATTGCGGGTGGCGATATAATCGATGGGCAATCCTTCCATCTGCATCCCCACCATGATCCCGGCAATCTGCCCGTTACCATCAAAGCGCAGCGGATAAGCGCCAGTCAGATAGGTCTTGGCATCGTCCAGTTCCTTCTGCGTCACCCCTTCGGTGGCAGCATGCGCCCATTCGTTGCGAATAACCTCTATCGCCTCGGCAATGCGGTCATTGGCCGATGACACCGACCCCAGGTAAACCGAGGCCAGATCCTTGGGCACAAGATAGGTTCCAACCCCATAGGTCAGGCCACGCTTTTCACGCACCTCCTGCATTAGACGGCTTTCGAACCCGCCACCGCCAAGGATGTGGTTCAGGATATAGGCGGCAAAGAAATCAGGATCGTCCCGATCTATTCCGGCATGGCCAAACAGCGCCACGGATTGCGGGGTGTCAAACTCGACAACACTGATCCCGCCGGGGATGGTCACGTTGGCCTTGCCCGGGATGGGCTTGCCCGTTTCCGGCAGGTCGGCGAGCAATGTGTCAAGCAATGCGCCCAGTTCTTCGGCCGTGATATCGCCGACGGCCCCCACATAAAGTCGATCCTTGGCAAAAACGCTTTCATACGCCGCTACCACATCATCCCGTGTCAGCGCCGAGACGCTTTCGATCGTGCCCTTGCCTTCGGAACCATAAGGGTGATCGCCATAGGCCATCTGGGCAAAGCTGCGGCCTGCAATCTCGTTCGGGTCGGTTTGATCTGATCGCAGCCCGGACAGGATTTGCGCGCGCACACGGTCAACCGCGTCCTGATCAAAGCGCGGTTCGTGAATCGTCTCACGCAGCAGGTCGGCAACCTCATCCCGGTTTTCGGTCAGAAAACGTGCGGAAATCGAAACCGTGTCGTCACCGGCGTTATAGCGGAACGATGCGGCCAGCGCCTCAAGCTCGCGCGCATAGGTCCGCGCGTCCATTTCGCCGGACCCTTCCTCGATCAGCCCGCTCATCAGATAGACGGCGCCGCGCTTGTCCGGTTCGTCCAGCGACGTACCGCCACGAAAGCGCAGCTCGAGCGCGGTGAAAGGGATCGAGTGATCCTCGACCAGCCATGCGGTGATCCCGCCGGGCGAGGTCACTTCTTCAATCTCGATCTCGGCCAAGGCAGGCAGAGCAACCAGACAGGCAATCAGCGTTGCAAGAAACCGTTTCATTGCGTCACCTCATCATCGCGCATCAGCCAGCCGGTGACCGAGGCCTCGGGTTGCAGAACGTCACGGGCGGCGGCGATGATTTCGTCGCCGGTCACAGCCTGAAGAATATCAGGCCATGCCTGCACGTCCTGTATTGTCAGGCCGCTGGTCAGGGCGCGCCCATAGCGGTTGCCGATCCCGTCCACATTGTCGCGCTCATAGGTCTGCGCGGCCCGCAACTGCATCTTGATGCGGTTCAGATCGTCCTCGTCGACACCTTCGGCAATGAAATCGGCCACGGCCTGGTCCATGGCATCTTCGGCCTCTTGCAGGGAAACCCCTTCGGCGGGAACCACCAACAGGTCGAATGTTGTGTCATCCAGCGAGACGTCACGATAGAACGCCCCGGTATAAACAGCCATTTTCTGATCGAATTGCAGCTTTTCGTTCAGGTAAGAGGTCGTGCTGCCCCCCAGCAGTTCCGCCAACAGAAACAGGGCTGCCGCCTTTTCCTGATCGCCCGGATCGCGTTCGGGCGCAAGGTAACTGCGCTGGACATAGGGCTGCGCCACGCGAGGGTCCTTGAAAGTCAGACGGCGTTCGGCGGTTTGCGGGGGCTCCTGCGACCGGACCCGTTCCGGCAAATCCGCATTGGCCGGGATCACACCGTAATACTGATCGGCCAGAGTGCGGACCTCAGTGGGTTCAACGTCTCCGGTGACAACCAGAATAGCGTTATTGGGCGCATAGTGGGTCTGGTAGAAAGACAACGCGTCTTCCAGTTCCAGTTCTTCCATCTCGTGCTTCCAGCCGATGATCGGCACGCCATAACGGTGATTGAGGTATTGTGCCGCGCCCATCTGTTCGCCGAACAGAGCGCGCGGGTTGTTTTCGGTGCGCTGGTTGCGTTCCTCAAGGATCACATCGCGCTCGGTCACGATATCTTCTTCGCTCAGGCGAATGTTCCGCATCCGATCCGATTCCATGCGCATCATCAACTCAAGCCGGTCGGCGGCGACGCGCTGGAAATAGGCAGTGTAATCATACGAGGTGAACGCGTTGTCGTTGCCGCCATTGGCCGCGACGGTGGCCGAGAATTCACCTGGCGCCAAAGTATCTGTGCCCTTGAACAGCAGGTGTTCAAGAAAATGCGCGACACCCGACGATCCGATCGGCTCATCCGCAGATCCGGCGCGGTACCAGACCATGTGCTGCACGACAGGTGCGCGATGGTCTTCGACCACGACGACATCCATGCCGTTGTCCAAAGTGAATGTGGTGACCGCTTCTTTCCCGCCCCCGGCAAAAGCCGGGGTGGTGGCGATCAGGGCAGCCGACAAGGCCAGGGCCCGAACCATGGGGCATCCTCCGTTTCGTTTTATAGTATTCAAACTACGGTGGTGCGGCCCGGGTTCAAGCCCGATGACGGAAAGTTAAGAATTATTCATTCGGGGGCGAGGTCGGGGTTTCGACCCCGGCCCGGCGGGCGGCATCGGTTTCCGAATACGGATCGATCGACTGGCGTTCGTAGACCTGATTATAGCGGTCGACGGGGAACAGGCGCAGACCGGTCCAGCGGCCCCGGCGTTTGCGGAACGCGGCATCCTCGGCTTCGACCACTTGCCTTGCATCGGCTGGCACGCCATAACGGCTGGACGCCGTTACAAGCGCTGCATCCGACGACGGCACACCGGCATTGGGGTTCAGGGCGGCGGCATTACCGCCCAGCGCGATCACCGCATCGGCCTGGGGGGTCGGGTCTGTCAGATTTCCACCACCCGGCGTCGGTGCCGGCAGGAACGCGTAATCCTGAGGCTGGGTCAGCGGCTTGACCGGCAATACCGAAAACTCATCCGGACCCTGTCCCGGAGGCGCCAGATCCCGCAGTCCGGGATTCGAACATGCCGCAACCGCAGCGGCAACTGTCAGAACAAATATGGCGCGCGGCATCCGCATTGGTGTCTCCAGCCTGTTTCAGGCGCTTTTATCGCATATCATTCCGCGCGTCACGAGGGCTTTTTGCCGTCAAACAAAACCAGCCCCAGCGCTCCGGCGAATATGAACACATCCGCCAAGTTGAACACAAACGGGTTGTTGATGCCACAGCAGGACATGTTCAGGAAATCCAGAACAAAC
Organism: Ruegeria sp. TASC047; assembly: GCF_059612445.1. NCBI lineage: Bacteria > Pseudomonadati > Pseudomonadota > Alphaproteobacteria > Rhodobacterales > Roseobacteraceae > Ruegeria > Ruegeria sp. TASC047. Next base: position 38,692 of record NZ_JBXWQP010000018.1, on the reverse strand, counting down.
CCATAAAGAAGCCGGTCGACCACATTCCCAAGCGCTCCGCCGATCAGCAGGCCGCCACAGAATAACATGAATTTCGAACGCGTCGAACGACCAAGCCAGACAAGAACACCGATGCAGATCACCACGGACACACCGATCAAAAACCAGCGCGCAGCCTCAGAGTCGCCCTGAAACAGGCCGAAATTGATGCCCCGATTCTCGCCGTATTTGAACACCAGCAGCGGTGGCAGAACATCGATACCGTCGGGCCGTTCAGCCACGCTCAGGACGTGAACGACCAGATATTTGCTGATCTGGTCGATCGCGAAGGCGACCAAGGCCGCCCAGAGAAGCAGGCGTGACCGCATCAGTGACGGAAATGACGCATACCGGTGAAGACCATCGCCAGACCGGCCTCATCGGCTGCGGCGATCACTTCATCGTCGCGCATGGACCCTCCCGGCTGAATGACGCAGGTCGCGCCCGCTTCGGCGGCTTCCATCAACCCGTCGGGGAAGGGGAAAAACGCATCCGATGCCACGGCGGAACCGATGGTCAGCGGTTGCGGCAAGCCCAGCGTTTCGGCCATACGTTCGGCTTTCTTGGCCGCGATCAGGGCCGAATCCACGCGGCTCATCTGCCCCGCGCCAACACCCACGGTTGCGCCATCCTTGACGTAGACGATGGCGTTGGATTTGACGTGCTTGGCCACTTTCCACGCGAACAACAGGTCACGCATCTGAGCGTCGGTCGGGGCTTTCTTGGTCACGACCTTGAGGTCGTCCATGCCGATAAACCCGTTGTCCTTATCCTGCACCAACAGCCCACCAGCCACCTGACGGACGGTTTTGCCACCTTCGGTTACATCCGGCAGCGCCTCGGTCGTCAGCAGGCGCAGGTTTTTCTTGGCAGCAAAAATCGCCTTGGCCTCGTCCGAGGCACCGGGGGCGATCACAACCTCGGTGAAGATGCCGGTAATCTCTTGCGCTGTTTCTTCATCCAGCGGCTGGTTCAGCGCAACAATGCCGCCAAAGGCCGAGTTGCGGTCGCAGTCAAATGCCGCCTTGTACGCCTCGAGAAGGGTTGCACCTGTGGCTACACCGCAAGGGTTGGCGTGCTTGATGATGGCGCAAGCCGCGCCTTTCGCCGGATCAAACTCGGCCACCAGCTCAAAGGCCGCGTCCGTGTCGTTGATGTTGTTATAGCTCAGTTCCTTGCCCTGATGTTGAACGGCGGTGGCGACGCCGGGGCGGTTGGTGCCGTCCGTATAGAACGCTGCCTGCTGGTGGCTGTTTTCGCCATACCGCAGGGTCTGCTTCAACTCACCGGCAAATGCGCGGCGCTTGGGGGCGTCCAGTTGCAGCGCATCGGCCATCCAGTTCGACACGGCGGCGTCATAAGCCGCTGTTCGGGCATAGGCCTTTTGCGCCAGCCACTGGCGGAAGCCATAGGATGTCTTGCCGTAGTTTTCTTCCAGCTGATCCAGCAGGGAGGAATAATCCTCGACATCCACCACCACGTTCACGAAGGCATGGTTTTTGGAGGCCGCGCGGATCATCGCCGGGCCGCCGATGTCGATATTCTCGATACATTCGTCATAACCCGCGCCCTTGGCGACGGTTGCCTCGAACGGATAGAGATTTACGACCAGCAGGTCGATGGCACCGATGCCATGTTCCTTCATCGCCGCGACGTGGGTGTCATTGTCGCGCAGCGCAAGCAACCCGCCATGCACCATCGGGTGCAGCGTCTTGACCCGGCCATCCATCATCTCGGGGAACCCGGTAATTTCGCTGACATCGCGCACCTCAAGCCCTGCATCGCGCAGCGCCTTGGCAGTGCCGCCAGTCGACAGCAATTCGATCCCGCGCTCGGACAGCGCCTTGCCCAGCTCGATCAGCCCGGTCTTGTCGGAAACGGAAAGCAACGCGCGGCGCACGGGGTGAAGGTCGGTCATGGGTCCAAAGGTCCTTTTGGCGTCAGTCAAACTTGGGCTCGTCCCGGTGCGTATCGCGCACGGCATAGGCTGTATCCTGCGCCTTGCTCAGCGTCCACCGGATGCGCGTCGCATACTCCATTGCGCGGCCAGATAGAACGATCTGTTTTGTCGCGCGTGGCTTTAAACGGCCTTTTTCAAGGTAAACACTTGGTTCGACAGATAATTTTCCCACACCATCATGGCGGAAAACCCAGATCTCGCCGCTTTTGAGCGCCATCGACACTGCCGCCCCGCCCAGATCCAGCGCAGCATCAACGTCAGGATGCAGATGAAAACGGATGTCATAGCCAATGCCCTTGAGGCCCGAGGCGTCCATCGCCCTGTCGAACTGACGCTTGGCCTTGTCGGTTGCGGTCAGCAGAATATCCTCGACCGTCAGCTCACGCCCGTCAAAACGCAATTCGAATGTGCGCGCGTGGGTCAGCCCGAAGACTTTGACATACCCATCATGCCCGGCCATGAAACGGATGCCTTCGAACGCATCTTCAAAATCGACCGGAACGTCCCGCGGCGCGTCGACCAGCGCCTGACTTTCGCGGCCCGGCAACGGGTTGGCCAACCGCGCGCTCGAGAACCCGTCCAGACACAGGGTTGAGTGAGAAGGCGTCGCACGCCCGGCACGGCGCCAATCCAGCCCAAAACTGGCCCCCGATCCACAATTCACGATCAAAGGGCGGCGCCCCGAGGTCAGCTCGAACGCCAGCGTGGATGCGTGCGCGTTGAATGAAGCCGCTCCGGACGGCGGCGCGCTGGCATCCACGATCACTGTGGTGCGCGCTGCGGACAGGCGGGCATAGCCCATTGGCAGTTCGGTCGCCGCCTTGTGCTTGACGCCACTTTGCGCAAGCGCCTGTTCCAGCCGCCCTTCGACCCCGCGCCCGCCACCGTGAAACCGCGCCAGCGCGCCATCCGCATGGCGCAGACTGCGCAAGGTCGGTGCGATCCGCTTGATCGCATTGGCCTGCGCAACGGGTGTGCCGCGTCCAAGGTCGCTGAGCGCCGCCGACGTCCAGCTGAGCAGCATGAACACTTCAAGCAGCTCTTCCGGGTTGCGTGTTGGAATACCGCCCTGTGCATCCACCTGCCGGTCACATTCACCAGCCAAAGCCCGCAGGGCCGGATCGGCCATCTGCTCCAACCCCTCCAGCGCCAACCCGGCTTGTACAAGACCGGCCAGCGCCTCGAAACGCGGCAACCCGGGCGTCGCGGCCTGCCAGCGCTTGGACAGGAACCATGTTTGCTGCGCCAAAGACCGAAAGAACAGTTTGCTTTGCTTCTCATCTGCCCCGCGCAGCAGAAAGAGTGCATGGTTGATCCAGCGCATCACCCTCCGCCCGGTCAAGTCAGGCACCCAGCCGGGGCCCTGCCCGCGGCCATGCGCCTCAATCCAGCCCCAGACCCAGCGCTGCGCTTTTTCCCGTGCGCGCATATCACCGACGGCGGCCAGATCATCCAGCCATGCAAAACCATGGCGTTCCTCGTCAAAGCCGGCGCTGGGGGCAATGACATCCCACAACGCTGTATCGTCTGCCTCGACCAAATAGCCGGCGAACAAGAGATTCCCCGCAACCAGCTGCCGCCCGCGCGCAAACGAACCAACGGTGCGCGGCTGGGGCTGCGCAACAAACCCCGTAGCTGCCTTTTGCCGTTGGCTGAGACGCGCGTAGAAACGGTTCTGCAACCGCATCCACCGACTGGCCATGGTGTCCGAATTTGACATGCGCGTGTTACTCTGCCCCTTGCGCTCTGCTGGCGCTTGAGACCCAACGATAGACCGCGCCGATCGTCAAGTCATCGAAAAGCGTGCACTCAGGCGGATTTGTTCAGGCAGGCGACATAGAACCCGTCCATACCCCCGCGATCGGGCCAGTAGTCGGGCCGTAGACGCAGGCCGCCTTCCTCGGTGATCCAGTTGTCTTCGATGCCGGAGAGCTTCAGTGCCTCGCGATCAACACGCATGTCCGGATACATGCCCAGCGCGTCTTCGATCTGAACCTCGCCCTCATCTGGCAAAAGCGAACAGGTGCAATAGACCAGCCGCCCACCGGGTTTCAGCAGCGTCCATGCGTGGGCCAGCATCTGCGCCTGCAATTCGATCAATCCGCCAAATTCCGAGCCATCCTTGGCAAAGGGCAAGTCAGGATGCCTGCGGATCGTACCCGTGGCCGAGCAGGGCGCGTCCAGCAAAATCGCGTCGTACTGACCCTGATGGTCCAGCGCGTCACCCACGATGACTTCTGCCGCCAATCCGGTTCGCGCTAGGTTTTCGCGCACGCGTTCTGTGCGCGCCGCGGATACATCCAGCGCCGTCACATCCGCGCCCGCCGCAGCCAGTTGCATGGTTTTACCGCCCGGTGCCGCGCAAAGGTCCAACACCTTCTCGCCCGCCTTCGGTGCCAGAACACGCACCGGCAGCGCGGCTGCCGCGTCCTGCACCCACCAATCCCCAGCCTTGTATCCCGGCAAGGCCGAGACCTGACCCGCATCCAGAATACGCACAGACCCGGTAGGCAGCTTTTCGCCCGGGGGGCTTTCCGCCCCCGGCTTCAGGGTAAGGTCCAGTGGTGCGCCCGCGAAATGCGCCTGTTCCATTCCGGCAACTGCTTCGGCACCCCACGCCGCGATCAGCGGGTCTCGCAACCACTCCCGCAGGCGCGGGACACGCATTTTCGGCCACGCTTCAGGCCCCTCGGACGCGACCTTGCGTAAAACGGCATTCACCAAGCCTTTCAGACGCCCGTGCTTGCGCGAGCGGCTGATGATTTCAACCATGGAGTTCACCACCCCATGCGCGGCTTCCCCGCTGCACAGCTCGACCGCGCCCAGCCGCAGCGCGTTGTGTACGGTCAGGGCGGGTGTTCGGTTCAGGTGGTTGTCCAGCAGACGGTCGGCGCGCTCCAGCCCGCGCAGGGTTTCCGAGGCCAGCCGCTGGGCACGCGCGCGATCCTCTGGCCCCAACCGATCCAAAGCGCCCGCAGCGAGGCATTCAGACAACAGGCGGCCTTCGCCCAGAACCTGATCCAACAGATAGATTGCGCTGCGCCGTGCTGCTGTCGCGCTGTTTGTCATGGTACCGCCTTCATGTGACCTGTGCCCGCATTGCCATTGGCGGACGCGGGCGTATATCAAGGCTATGCACGGAAAGGAACCCGATGTCATGAGTGACGACCGCAAAGACCTGCCCCCCGCCGCCCAACGCGCACTGGCCGAAGCGGAAGAACGCCGCCAAAAAGCCCGGGCCGAGGCCAGGGAAATGCCCAAGGAACTGGGCGGGCGCGATGGGCTGGACCCCGCCCGTTACGGTGATTGGGAAAAGAAAGGCATCGCCATCGATTTCTAGGCCCTCAGCCGCGCAGCGCCTTCAGAAAATCATCGATCAGGGCGCGCTGTTTCCTGGACTGCACCCGATCTTCGGGCCATGTCAGCCAATATCCGTCCTTGGTCTGCAGCTCTGGCAGCTCTAACCTGCGCAACCGGCCATCCTTTAGATCACCGGACGCCAGCGGAACCGAGCCCAGCACAATCCCCATTCCGCGCCGTGCCGCCGAAACAGCATGTTCCATCGAATCGAAACTGACATGTGATGGCGCGACGTCCCCGTGCCCGTATTTCCGGTTCCACTCGCGCCAGCCCGGACGCTCGCCGCGCAGATCGATCAGGGGGGAACCCCATTCAACGCCCGGCGCGGCCATCGGCACCAGCACCTCATGCGCGATCAACGCCGCGTCGCGCCCGGCCCACACGCCGCGACCATAGCGGATTTGCAGCCAGGTGCGTTCCTCATCCAGCGACGACCGGCGCGCAACCGAGTCGGTCATCACCCGCACCTCGGGGCGCAGATTTCGGAACACAGGCAGGGCTGGTACAACAAGGGCGTGGATGTTTGATGACAACCCGGCGACCCTGAGTTCGCGTGGCGATTTTCCAAACAGATCCTCAGTGTTGCGTTCCAACGCCAGCAGGCTGTCCTGCACCAGCGGCAGATAGCTTTCACCTTCGACCGTCAGTGACACGCCGCGCGCCTCGCGCACAAACAGGGACCGGCCCAGCCACGCTTCAAGATTGCCGATCCTTTGGCTGACGGCGGCCTGCGTCAACCCGAACTCTTTCGCAGCCGCCGAAAACCCGCCAAGCCGCCCAGCGGCTTCGAACACGCGCAACCAATCCAGCGGCGGTAATCCGGTCTTATTTTTAGCCATTAGTTTTTCCAAGCCTCAGCCGAAATAAGGATTAATTGTCGTAATGCCACGAACGTCGTATCTGCTCAACCAAAGCTCGCGCCGAACAGGAGACCCCCAATGCTGCGCACCGCCACCCACGACACCTCGATTGTTACAGTCGCGTTCGACACCGGGGCCAAGGCCCGTTTCCACGCCATCTGGCTGCGCGACAACGCGCTGGACGCTGATACCCGAGCGCCGGGCAACGGTCAGCGCCTGATCACCATCGGCGATATTCCTGCCGACATCTCGGTCAGTTCAGCCGAAGTGGTCGCGGGCGACCTGCAAGTCACGTTCCAGCCTGAGGGCAAAACCGTCACCTTCCCGGCGGACTGGTTGGCCGAAAACAGCTACGACCGCGATCATGACATTGCGCTGGGTCGCATCGCCCCCGGCATCACGACCTGGGAAAGTGGCATCGCCGCGCCCAGCGGCGATTGGAACGAGGTCCATGCCAGCCCGGCGGCCAAGCGCAATTGGCTGGCCGCTGTGGCCGAGTTCGGCTTTGCCAAGCTGACCGGCGGCCCGACCGAGCCTGAATCATTGCTGAAGGTCGCTGACCTGTTCGGCTATGTCCGCGAAACCAATTATGGCCCCTATTTCGAGGTGCGGACCGAAGTGAACCCGACAAACCTTGCCTATACCGGGCTTGGCCTTCAGGCGCATACCGACAACCCCTATCGCGACCCGGTGCCGACCTTGCAAATCCTCTATTGTCTGGAAAACTCGGCTGAAGGCGGGGAGTCCATCGTTGTTGACGGCTTCCGCGCCATCGAAAAACTGCGTGACGCAAACCGCGAAGGCTTTGCCCTGCTGGCTGGATATCCGGCGCGGTTCGAGTACAAGGGCTCGGACGGGGTCTGCCTGCGGTCGCGCCGCCCGATGATCGAGTTGTCGCCGGATGGTGAGTTGATCGGCATCCGCTTCAACAACCGCTCTTCCGCCCCCTTTGTGGATGTGCCGTTTGACAAGATGGAGGCTTATTACGCCGCCTATCGCCAACTGGGAGATATCATCGACGATCCGGCGATGGGCGTGTCGTTCAAACTGGAACCGGGGGAAAGCTTTATCGTCGACAACACCCGCGTCCTGCACGCGCGGCTTGGCTATTCCGGGGCCGGATCGCGCTGGTTGCAGGGATGTTACGCCGACAAGGACGGGTTGCTGTCCACACTGGCGGCGATGGAGATGGCGCAACCGGAGGCGGCGGAATGAAACCTGATTTCTCGACCCTGAACCGGGACAATATCGTCGCCTTCATCGGCGACATCTTTGCGCGCCGCGGCGGTGAAGAATATCTGGGCGAGCCTGTCACCATGGCCCAGCACATGCTGCAAGGTGCAACCATTGCCGAGCAGAACGGGTTGCCCGAGGAAATTATCGTGGGCGCTTTGCTGCACGACATCGGCCATTTCACATCCGAGTTCGGCACCTACCACCCCGACGACACCGAAGACCGTCATCATGAGGACGCGGGCGCCGAGGTGCTGGAGCAGTTCTTCCCCTCGGTCATCACCGATTGCTGCCGCTATCACGTGGCAGCCAAGCGGTATCTTTGTGCCACCAAACCCGAGTATTTCAATCGCCTGTCCGCGGCGTCGGTTCACACGTTGGAACTGCAAGGTGGTCCGATGAGCGCCGAAGAAGTTGCCGCGTTCGAAGCCAACCCGAACCTGAAAGAGATCATTCAGGTCCGCTATCTGGATGAGGCCGGCAAACGCGCGGATATGGAAACCCCGGACTTTGCACATTTTGCGCCGATGGTGCAGCGTATGGTCGACAAGCACATGGAGGCCGCATGAACGCCCCGGAATACATCTTTGAAGCCAGCACCAAACCCTCGCTGCCCTGGCACGAGGTTCCCCTGATCCGCGCGACGGACGCCTCGGTCAAAGGCTATGGGTGTCTGGTCGATGATCCCGAAGGGTTCGAGATCGAGATCACCCGCTGGCCACAACAGGGGTGGCGGCCGATCGACGAAGGCACCGGCGACGAAGGCGGCTGGGTCGAAGGTACCTTTCGTGGTGAGTGGAAGGGCGACGTGCTTTACGGCGAGAACGAAGCGGTCAATGGTCACTATGTCCTCGGCTGGTCCACCGATCCGCAGCAGGCACAGACAAGCCGCCAAACAGCGCCCCGCGATCAGGTGCTGCTGTGGCACATGAACTACCACCCGGATGGCGGGCAGATGTTCTGGCCGCTCGACAATAAGCCCTTCATCATTCCTGCCGCGTTGCCCGGCGACAACCTGACACCAGAAAAGGTGGTGGCGTTCTGGTGCGACGGTTCGCGCGGGCTGTATATCCATCCCGGTATCTGGCACGAGGGGATATTCCCGGTTGAAGACAACCAGCGGTTCCTCGATCGGCAGGGTGCGGTGCACGCCCGCGTCAGCGCTGATATCGGTCAGGAATTTGGCGTCTACCTCGCCTGCCCGCTGCGCGCCGACAAGATCAGGGATTTGTGATCAGAGCCCCCCGATGAGCAGATCGGCTACGCGCGATCCAAATCTGCGTAGCCAGCAGGTACGGTACGAAGAATGCGAAGTTCTGAACCAAATCGAAAGGGCCCGAGAAATCAGGCTCTGACCCCAACCCGCCGGTCAACAGATACCAAACCGTATAATGCACACGGTAGAGCCACGACCCCAGCGCCAGCCAGAACAGCCGCAGACCCCATGCCCAATGGCCAGCACGATCCGCGAATATAGCCATGCGCGCCACCATCAGAGCTGCAGTGAACAGGCAGAGCCCATACAAGAAAAACGCTGCAGACATCATCGGTCCACCGATCGTTCCCCGCAGGGGGATATAGGTCATTCCTGCCAGTCCGGTGATCAAAGCCGACGCAATCAGAGCCACACCCAAGCCGCGGTGAAACCGATTGTATTTCAGCCGAAGCCCTTTCAGCAGTTGCAGCGGCACAAGAGCCACCAACACCGTTCCGGCAAGGATATGCAACATCATCGCCGCATTAGCGACACTCTGGTCATAGGCAAACAAGTAGCTTTTCTGTGCCGCGCTCTCAGACAGCCCGACGCCGATCATGTCAAACCCCTGCGCGACGAAGGGCAGCAGGGTCAGATAGAACAGGACCAGCACCAATCCGGTCATCACACGTGATGTCAGGTTCCGCATACGCCCGAGTGTAACGCCGTCGAGCGGCCCGTCTATGGCTTACAGCCCAAGCACATCCACCATGTCATATTGACCGGGGGATTTGCCCTGCCCCCACAGCGCCGCTTTCAACGCGCCGCGGGCAAAGATGGCGCGGTCGGTGGCCAGATGGCGCAGGACGATGCGTTCTCCAGGGGCGGCGAACAGGACATCATGTTCCCCCACGATGTCGCCGCCGCGAATAGCGTGAAAACCGATATCTCCACGCTTGCGCGCACCGGTGATGCCGTCCCGACCCCGGTCGGACACGTCCGACAACTCAACGCCACGCCCTTCGGCTGCGGCCTCTCCCAGCATCAAGGCGGTGCCCGAAGGTGCATCTACCTTGTGATGGTGGTGACCTTCGATGATCTCGATATCGAAATCCTCATCCAGCGCAGCTGCGACCTTTTTGGTCAATTGCACCAGAAGGTTGACGCCAAGGCTCATGTTTCCGGCTCGTACGATCACCGCATGGCGCGACGCGGGTTCCAGTGCTGCGATCTGTTCGTCGGACATGCCGGTGGTGCCGATCACATGCACGCAGCGCGCCTGCGCCGCCAGCGCGGCGAAGTCCAGTGTCGCCTCGGGCGCGGTGAAGTCGATCACTGCCTGCGCCTGCGCAAAGGCTTCCAGCGGATCGTCGGTGACGGTGACGCCCAGTGCCTGCCCGCCCATGACCGTGCCCACATCCTGACCGATCCAGTCATGGTCCTTGCGTTCGACCACGCCGACCAGACGCGCCTGATCGCTGTCCGTCACGGTCTTGATCAGCATCTGTCCCATACGGCCCGAAGCCCCTGTGATGACGATCCCCGGAATATGGGTCATTGCGCTGGTCCTTTTCGTTAAGTCGGCTCAAAGCCTCCTACCCGGTTCGCGCCCGCTTGGCAAAGCCCCGCTTTGCGCTTAGATCGGGATTATGGCAAAGAACAAATTCCACGATGGCCCCGGCCCGTCCCAACGGCAGCTGCGTGTCGGCGAACTGATCCGCCGCACCCTGTCCGAAGTTCTGGCGCGCGGAGATGTCCACGACCCCGACCTGAATCGCATGTCGATCACCGTGGGTGAGGTGCGCACCTCGCCCGATCTGAAGATCGCCACCGCCTATGTGCTACCCCTTGGCGGCAGAGGGCAGGAGGACGTGATTGAACTTCTGGCCCGCAACAAGGGTGAGCTGCGGCGCATGGTCGGCAAGAAAGTCGGCCTGAAATTCGCGCCCGATTTGCGCTTTCGGCTGGATGACACGTTTGACCGTCTGGACGACACCCGCCGCATGTTCGAACAGGACGCGGTGCGCCGCGATCTGGACGAGTGATCCGCACGCTTGTCACATTGGCGACGCTTCTTTGGGCCGCGCAAGCAGGCGCGGTCACTTGTGAAAAGCTGACCCACGAGGACAAACGTTATACGGTTTGCAACGTCGATGCCGCCAATGAAGACCTGAGGCTTTTTCTGAACGGTGAAGACGGTCAGGTATTGGGGCATTTTTCGGCGGTCAACGAAGTGCTGGCCCCGGAAGGCGAACGGCTGACCTTTGCTATGAACGCGGGCATGTATCACGACGACCGTTCACCCGTTGGCCATTATGTCGAGGACGGCCAGGAGCAGATGCGTGTGATCACCAACCCCGGCCCCGGCAATTTCGGTTTGCTGCCCAATGGCGTGTTCTGCATCCGCGAGGACCGGGCGGATGTGTTTGAAACGCTTGATTACGTGGATCAGGCCCTCACCTGCCGCTTTGCCACCCAATCCGGCCCCATGCTGGTGATCGACGGAGAACTGCACCCGCGTTTCCTGCCCGATTCGACCTCGCTTTATGTTCGCAATGGGGTCGGCACCAGTTCCGATGGTACACGGGCGGTGTTTGCGATCTCGGAAGATTATGTCACCTTCCACGAGTTCGGGCGTCTGTTCCGCGATGTGCTTGGCACACCAAACGCGCTGTTTTTCGACGGCAATATCTCGCGGATGTATGAGCGGGCCAGCAACCGCTCGGATCTGGGGTTCTCGCTGGGGCCGATTGTCGGCGTCGTCGAAGAAACGCCCGCAAATTGACAGCGGCAGAGTGATCCGTTAACTCGCGCGCCTTAGCAAGATTCAAGGTGCATGATGGGACGCAAACGCAAGGGTCGCGACATTTCCGGCTGGCTGGTGGTGGACAAGCCCGCGGGCATGACCTCGACCGCCGTGGTCAACAAGGTGCGTTGGGCGATGGATGCCAAAAAGGCGGGCCATGCAGGCACGCTGGATCCCGAGGCGACCGGCGTTCTGGCAATTGCCTTGGGCGAGGCGACCAAGACCGTTGCCTACATCACCGGTGCATTGAAAGCCTATACCTTTACCGTGCGCCTGGGACAGGCCACCAACACGGACGATGCCGAGGGCGAAGTGATCGCGCAAAGCGATGCGCGGCCCTCGGATGACGATATCAAACAGGCGCTGACCCCGTTTCTGGGTGACATCATGCAGGTGCCGCCCAAATTCTCGGCGGTTAAGATCGACGGCCAACGCGCCTATAAACTGGCCCGCGATGGGGAAGATGTGGAGATGACCGCCCGCCCCCTCTGGGTCGAGGAACTGATCCTTGTCGACCGCCCCGACGAAGACCATGTGGTGCTGGAGATGACCTGCGGCAAAGGCGGCTATGTCCGTTCGATTGCCCGCGATCTGGGCGAGGCGCTGGGGTGCCACGGCCACGTCAAGGAACTGCGCCGCATCTGGTCCGGCCCGTTCGAGGCCGAGGACGGGTTGAGCATCGAACAGATCGACGAAATGGCGAAAACAACCGCGTTGGACGAATATCTGCACCCGCTGGAAACCGGCCTGTCCGACCTGCCCGAGCTGAAATGCACCGCCGAGGGGGCAACCCGTCTGCGCAATGGCAATCCGGGCATGGTGCTGGCCTCAGACATTGAATACGGCGACGAGGCCTGGGCATCGTTCGAAGGCAAGGCCGTGGCCGTTGGCATCTATAAATCCGGTGAATTGCACCCCAGCCGGGTGTTCGTCGACTGAGAGCCGTGTTAGGCGAATGGCATGATCACCCGTTCCCATACCAAGGGCGACGCGCCCTCGACCGCCATCTATTCCGATTGCGAGAAATACCGATATAGCCTGACCCGCATCTGGGACCCTGAAGGTCGCAAGGCGCTGTTTGTGATGCTGAACCCATCAACCGCGACCGAGGTGCAGAACGACCCGACGGTGGAACGCTGTGAACGGCGCGCACGCGCGCTTGGGTTCGGCGCGTTTCAGGTCACGAACATTTTTGCGTGGCGCGACACCGACCCGCGCAAGATGCGGGCTGCCGCCGATCCGGTCGGGCCCGAGAATGACGCGGCCATTCTGGACGGTGTGCAATGGGCCGATCAGGTCATCGCGGCCTGGGGCACGCATGGCGCGCATCTGGGGCGCGGCCCTGCGGTGGAAACCCTGTTGCGCGGCACTGGCCAATCGCTGTTCCATCTGGGCCTGACCAAGGACGGTCACCCCAAACATCCGCTTTATATCGCCTATACGCAGCAGCCTGAGCTCTGGTGACAAAGGGTTAACCATTTCAAAGGTTTACCTTTGACCCTGTGACGGGCGATATGGGATATTCCACCCTCGGAGCATCGTGCTTTCGGAGGGGTTCCATGTTTCTGGCCGGATTGCTTGGACTGGCCGCCATTGGCGGCGCTGCTTACGCGATGAGCGATTTTCTGATCGAAGAGGACGACACGCCGGATGAAAACCCCGAAGGTGAACCATCAGCCGAGGTTGATACCGGTGAGTTTCTGGTTATCGGCGAGGGTGTCGAAGATCCGGAAAACACCGACACCGAACCTTCGCAGGACAGTGACGAGGCGCCCCCCACCGGGACTGTGATCTCGGAGTTTGAAGGCGATCTCGTGATTGCCGGAGGCGATGGTTCGGACGTGATTACCAGGCAGGACGGTGTCGATCAGATCAACGGCTATGGCGGGGACGACACGATAAACGGTGCCAAGGGCAACGACGTTCTGCACGGGGGCGACGGCGCGGATGAGATATCGGGCGGGCAGGGAAATGACATCCTGCACGGTGAGGCGGATGACGACCTCTTGTTCGGAGATGACGGGGATGACGCCCTTTACGGTCACTTTGGTAACGACACACTGGATGGCGGTGCGGGTGAGGACGAACTGTTTGGCGGTCAGGGCGACGACAGGCTGGACGGCGGCGCAGGGGATGATGCGTTGCAGGGCGGGTTCGGGGACGATGTTCTGAACGGTAACGAAGGTAAGGATACCGTCTTTGGCGGGGATGGAGACGACTTTGTTTTCGGGATCGAAGAGGGGGCCGCCGAAAGGGATTTCCTGAACGGCGGTGCGGGTGACGATACCATTCTGGCAGGCGGCAAAGACGTGGTAACGGGCGGAGACGGGGCCGATGACATCGTGTTGAACCCAGGCGACGATAAGGTGACCGTGATGGGGTTTCAACCCGGCGAAGACAAGCTGCTGGTGACGTGGGAGGATGAGACCGACCCGGCAATCGAGGTTGAGGCCGACGCCGAAAACGCCAACCTGACAAGGGTTTTCATCGATGGTCAGGAAGTTGCGCAGGTATATGGTGCCGAAGGGATGACTGCGGCCGATATTCAGCTGATCACCGAAGCCCAGCTGGCACAATACGGCCAGATGGTCTGAGCCCGCAGAAACCCTTTGCCATTTGGGTCAAATGCGCTTATACGCGCCCATCCGCATCGGAATCGGTGCGGTTTTCTCCATGGGCCTGTGCTGGACGACATCCCGGCCTGCGCCATCAACTCTAACCTTTTAAAGGAGACCCCGATGTCGATCACTGCCGCTGAAAAAGCACGCGTCATGCAAGAATTCGCAACCAAAGAAGGCGACACCGGTTCGCCTGAAGTACAGGTTGCTATCCTGACCTCGCGCATCAACACCCTGACCGAGCACTTCAAGACCCACAAGAAAGACAACCACGGTCGTCGTGGTCTGCTGAAAATGGTTGCTCAGCGCCGTAAGCTGCTGGACTACCTGAAGGGCAAGGAAGAGGCGCGTTACCAGGACCTGATCAAAAAGCTGGGCATCCGCCGCTAAACATATTTGTTACGTTTTGTACCGGTTCTGAATCCCGGTCTGTAAGATTTGTACGCCCGCCCAAATGGCGGGCGTTTTCTTATGTGGACGAATGTCAAGTATACCGACCGACCAATGCTGCGGGTGGTTAACTCATTCTCTGTTGGCAGGGTGAGCACAATCTGGACATTGACGAGCGGCCATGCTCATCGTGAGACATGTCGCTCACGGAAGACCTAAACAAAATTTTAGAAACTGTCCTGCGGACCGATCCCAGCTTTCAGCAGATCGAAAATGCGGTGATAGACAATTGTATTAGTGAAACCCGGCGATACGCCTTGCAGGGCTCCACCGAAGCCTTCTTGATGTCCGCGATGCGTCTATTGGCACTTCCCGACAATGGGCACACACGGCTAATCCCGAACGATGCGATCGCAGTGCTTCCGCTGAGGTTCGTGAGCGTAGGGCGTTCTGTGCAACTCTTCGGCGCGTTTCCAGAGATAAATGCACCGCGAGGAGAACTGATTGCGGTCAACGGCACAGCTTTGAGCCAGATTGAAGCCAAGGCGGAACAGTTTCTTGCGGGAACGCGCCAAAGGAAGCGAGTCATCGGACCGATTCTTTTGGCTTGGCCGTACGCCTTGGCACGTTTGGGTATTTCGTCAAACGGCGGAACGACCGAGTACCGTGTTCAGGACGAAAATGGGCAGATAACCAATCTGAAAGTGGCAAATGGAAACACTGTTCCCGGATCGATGCTCTACCCGAGAAACGAGCACGGCAAGGATGATCCAACTTGGGTGCCCGAGACTTTTGTGGAGATAAAGGATTGGCAGGATCTTGGGCTATCAATAGCGTTGCCGAGTTTTTTTACTCCGAACGAGACAACGCTGCTTAAAGCCGTCTCAGCCGCAGCGGAACGCGTGCGCGCCTGTCCGGACAGAACGCTATTGCTTGACGTTCGCGGAAACACCGGCGGCGATTTTCTTTTGACGATGCCGTTGATAGACGCGATCTCGCAAAGCGCAAGTAAGCAGGTTGTTGTGCTTGTCGATAAATTCACGTTTTCCGCGGCGATAGTGTTTGTGACCATCCTCAAACATCGTTTGGGAAACAAGCTCAAACTCATCGGGGAAGAAATGGGTGACGGGTTGATGTTCTTTGCCGAGGGCGGGTTGCTCGAATTGCCGACCAGCGGAGCGGTTGTTCGATACTCATCAGCCTTTCACGATTGGAAGAATGGAACGACAGACAAAACCACGCCACCTGAAATCGCGCGGAAGATCGTTCCCGTAGGGGCACTGAATTTGGATTTGGAATGGGTCGCAAGTCGTGCAGATAAGGATGCGGA
The DNA here is from genome assembly GCF_059612445.1 of Ruegeria sp. TASC047. Taxonomy (NCBI): domain Bacteria; kingdom Pseudomonadati; phylum Pseudomonadota; class Alphaproteobacteria; order Rhodobacterales; family Roseobacteraceae; genus Ruegeria; species Ruegeria sp. TASC047. The sequence continues at coordinate 22,922 of NZ_JBXWQP010000018.1, read as the reverse complement.
CGGCGCCTTCTATCAACGAGTTCTCAGAAGCATGAGCACTTAGGCAAACAGCCGCGACGGCACCGCGGTGCCCATCCGCGACGTCGCTCGGTATGGCTTTTGATGTCTCTGGTCAGATCGCCTGCCACTTTTTGTAGGTATCGACCGCCAAGGCGGTGTCGATCACGAACATCGCAACTGCGGTTACCATCGCCAGCATCGACACCCAGAACGACCCGCTTGCCGAGGCGACGGCCAGTGTCATGCCGCCGACGCAGGTGGCAATCGCGGCGGCTTTTTCCAGGCCGCTCATGTCGGTCAGAACGATGCCCGCAAGTTTGGTGAACCCGACAGACGCCTTGGCGACGCCCAGCATGGCCTTCATCATGGCCAGATCGCTGCCCGCCGTTCCGGCCTTGGCGATTGCACCGGCGTGGCGGCTGATCGGTCCGCTGCATTTGACGGCAATCCCGGCCCCGGCCCGCGTGACCGTCTTGGTTCCGAGCGCCTGATAAACCCCCAGTGCCGCCATGGCCATCGTGATGATATCGGCAAAGGCCTTGGCGGCGGCCCCAATAAAGGTGTTCAGCGCGGCCTTCTTGCGCTTTTTCCTGCTGGTGCCCAGCGGTGCCCCCAAAAGCGGTGTGTCCCCCTGCATCAGGATCAGGCTGTCCGCGGTTTCCCGCACCGAAAACGGCGCGGCATCGACGGGAACCGTGGCGGCTTCGGCCTCGGGTATCGGGTCGGGGGACAGGAACCGTGCCTTGATCTGCGCCTGCTGGTCCGCCGGTAGCGCCCGGATATCGGCCCCTTCGTCTGAGGCATAAAGCTCTTGCCATGCGCTTTCCATGATCGCGGCCACGTCCGCCGCACTTGGTTCGGCGGCGGGGGCTGTCATCAGCGGCATCTTCGGGCCTGCACCAAGGTCGACGTCCTCGACCGCGTCCTCGGGGAGCTTGTCGAGCATTTCGATGAATGACTCGTCGAACACATCAGGGTTGAATGAAATGCCAGAGGCGGAATGGAGCTTCATGGGTAAACCTACTTTCATTAACTTTGACACAATAAGCCTGCACAATAGACGAGTTTTGAATTCTCTCTGTGGTGAACATCACACTTGAACATCCGGACGCCGCCAGCCGGCGCGCGCGCGGAGTTTCGTGACAGCAGCTGAACGCGTATCTGTAGATCAGCCGTTATTCGGGAAGACCGGCCTTTTTCCACCCTTCGCGCCAGCTTTCCGCACAGGCCGGAACGGTAAAGACCGGCAGTCTGGTCTGATCCGAGGAAGCGGTGATATCGGGGCGCAGCGCTTGCAGGTCGCTTATCGCCGCCTGCGCCGCTGCGGCATCCGACATCTGGCCCAAGGCGGCAATAAGCATCAGGTGGCTCATGACAAATCCGGACCGAACGGCCAGAGCGTCACGCGCGGCGGCGGCGGCCTCGTCATACCGGCACAGCTGAAAAAGCGCACTTGCCCGGGCGATATGCGCCGCATGGCGCATCGGGTCTTTCGGGCTGAGTTCAATGGCATGTGTTGCGTGTTCCAATGCCTCGTCCGACCGGTTCAACATGCACAGGTTGATGGAGGCGAGCATGTGAACACTTGCAGCATTGGGGTTTTCGGCCAGTGCCTGTTTGAACGCCGCCCGCGCGCGCGGCAGGTCGCGGGCCAGCATCGAGATTGAATGCGCTGCATAAGCCATGGCAATGCCGTCGGCGCGGTCGCTCATGAGAACGCGTTCTGCCGCGCTGATGGCGGCCCTGGGCCCTTCGCCGATGGGGTCGAGCCCCTGCACAAGGCGCTGAATATGCAGCCAGGCCAGCAGCCCTGCGGCTGCGGCGTAATCCGGGTCGCGGTCCAGCGCCAGCGTCGTCAGCTGGATGGCTTCGCGATTGGCGTCATCTGTCAGCAGATGAAAATGCGACTGCGCCTGAAGATAGAGTTCATAGGCTTCGAGGTTTTCGGTCGGCTTGGCGCGGGACCGGTTCGTTTCGGCGTGGCGCAGCGAAGGTTCGATCGCCGTGACGACCTCTTGCGTGACCTTGTCCTGAAGCTCGAAGATATCGTCCAGCACCCCGTCAAAGCGATCGGCCCACAGGTGGCTGCCATTTTCCGCATCGATCAACTGACCGGTGATCCGGACACGCTGTCCGGCGCGGCGGACGGACCCTTCCAGCACATACCGAACCCCGAGCGTCAGGCCGACCTGGCGGATATCTGTCGTTTTTCCCTTGAAGATGAAGGACGAGTTGCGGGCCACGACCATCAGCCAGCGAAAGCGCGACAGTTCCGTGATGATGTCTTCGGTTATGCCGTCGGCAAAGAACTCTTGCTCGGGGTCGCCGGACATGTTGTCGAAGGGCAGAACGGCGATCCCCGGGCGGGTGTCGGCGGGTTTTGCAAGATTGGCGGTTGAGCCCTTTGGCCAGCACCAGAGACCAACGCGGCGCGTGATGTTCTTCAACTCGGCCTGCCCGCCGCCGTCGAACAGGGCTGCATCGCCCCGGTCGAGACTGTGATGCGCCGTGTCCGAAATCAGGATCTGATCGGGTTTGGCCAGAGCTTCGAGCCGGGCAGCGACATTGATGCCATCACCGAAGATGTCCTCGCCTTCTGTAATGACCTCACCCGTGTGAATACCGATGCGCAGCCGCAGCCCTTCGGGCTTGTCGCAGGATTGTAGGGCAATCGCAAAATCCGACGCGTCGGACGTTGACTGGAATTCGGCGATCCAGCCATCCCCCATGCTTTTGATCAATGTGCCGTTGTGGGATTTCAGCAGGGCAGTGAGCGTGTCGTCACGGAACGATTTCAGCGCTGCAAGTGTACCCTGCCGGTCCTGATCCATAAGCGCCGAGTACCCGACAACGTCAGCCGCCAGCACTGTCGTAAGCCGTCTTTCCATTCGCACCCCCCGATGAAAGTTAGGTTAGCGCAGTGATCCGGTTCTGTCAGGCCATTTCCCGGACGGCGGCAATGGCACGCCGCAAACCATCATGCGGCCCTTGTGCCTTGTGTCGCGCTGCGAGGGGTCAGGGCCTGCCTCAGCATGATCCGGCCAGCTTTTTCGGTTTCGCTTTCCTTCCAACGCATTCTCATGTATGCGCGCGGTATCTGAGACGTTGTGCCCTGACCCCGGCACTCGAACGGAAGATAAATGGGGTCGGCGGCAATGGGGCCGCCATGCAAAACCGGAGACCCGCAGGGGCGGGAGTGCTCCGTTCTAGGATACGCATATGTTTGATGTAACGAAGAAATCGATGCAGTGGGGCGAGGAGACGCTGACACTGGAAACCGGCAAGGTTGCCCGTCAGGCCGACGGCACCGTGATTGCCACGCTGGGCGAAACCAGCGTCATGGCCAACGTGACCTTTGCCAAGAGCCAAAAACCCGGTCAGGACTTTTTCCCGCTGACCGTACATTACCAAGAGAAATATTATGCCGCCGGTAAGGTTCCGGGTGGCTTCTTCAAGCGCGAAGCGCGCCCGACCGAGAAAGAAACGCTGACCGCGCGTCTGATCGACCGTCCGATCCGCCCGCTGTTCGTTGACGGTTTCAAAAACGAAGTTCTGGTGATGTGCACCGTGCTGAGCCACGATCTGGTCAATGATCCCGACATCGTCGCGATGATCGCCGCGTCGGCTGCGCTGACCATTTCCGGCGCGCCGTTCATGGGCCCGATCGCCGGTGCCCGCGTTGGTTTCGTGGATGGCGAATACGTCCTGAACCCGACCGTGGATGACATGCAGGACCTGCGCCTGAACCCTGAACAGCGTCTGGATCTGGTTGTTGCCGGTACCAAAGACGCCGTGATGATGGTGGAATCGGAAGCCTATGAGCTGTCCGAGGCCGAAATGCTGGGTGCCGTGACCTTTGCGCATGCACAGATCCAGCCGGTCATCGACCTGATCATTTCGCTGGCCGAAGACGCCGCGAAAGAGCCGTTTGAATTCGTCGCACCCGATTACTCGGAGCTTTACGCCGCTGTTTCGGCTGCCGGTGAAGAGCAGATGCGCGCCGCGTTCGCGATCACCGACAAGCAGGAGCGCACCGCCGCTGTTGCCGCTGCCCGTGAAGCGATCAAGGAAGCGCTGACCGAGGAACAGCTGGAAGACGCCAACCTTGGTTCGGCGATGAAGAAGCTGGAAGCCGGTATTCTTCGCGGTGACGTCGTCAAGGGCGGCAAGCGCATCGACGGTCGTTCGACCACCGATGTGCGTGCCATCGAAGCCGAAACCTCGCTGCTGCCGCGCACACACGGCTCTGCCCTGTTCACCCGCGGTGAAACCCAGGCGCTGGCCGTGACCACGCTGGGCACCGGCGACGATGAGCAGTTCATCGACGCGCTGCACGGCAACTTCAAATCGAACTTCCTGCTGCATTACAACTTCCCCCCCTATTCGGTTGGTGAAGTGGGCCGCGTGGGTTCGCCCGGCCGTCGCGAGATCGGTCATGGTAAGCTGGCATGGCGCGCGCTGCAGGCGGTTCTGCCTGCGCCGACCGACTTCCCCTATACCATCCGCGTGGTGTCCGAGATCACTGAATCCAACGGCTCCAGCTCGATGGCGTCTGTCTGCGGCGGATCGCTGTCGATGATGGATGCGGGTGTTCCGCTGAAAGCTCCGGTTGCCGGTGTGGCCATGGGTCTGATCCTGGAAGATGACGGGTCTTACGCAGTTCTGACCGACATTCTGGGTGACGAAGACCACCTGGGCGACATGGACTTCAAGGTTGCGGGTACTGCAAACGGCATCACCTCGCTTCAGATGGACATCAAAGTCGCGGGCATCACGCCTCAGATCATGGAAACCGCCCTGGCACAGGCCAAGGACGGCCGGATGCACATCCTGGGCGAGATGGGCAAAGCCCTGTCCGAGACCAACGAGTTCTCGGTCCACGCGCCGCGCATCGAGACCATGAACATCCCGACCGACAAGATCCGTGAAGTGATCGGTTCGGGCGGCAAGGTCATCCGCGAGATCGTCGAGGTTTCGGGCGCCAAGGTCGACATCAACGACGATGGCGTCATCAAGATCGCATCGCCCGATGGGGAATCGATCAAGAAAGCCTATGACATGATCTGGTCGATCGTGGCCGAGCCGGAAGAAGGTCAGGTCTATACCGGCAAGGTGGTCAAGATCGTCGATTTCGGTGCCTTCGTGAACTTCTTTGGCAAGCGCGACGGTCTGGTCCACGTGTCCCAGATCGAAAACCGCCGCCTGAACCATCCGTCGGATGTTCTGAAGGAAGGTCAGGAAGTGAAGGTCAAGCTGCTGGGCTTTGACGATCGCGGCAAGGTTCGCCTGTCGATGAAAGTGGTCGACCAGGAAACCGGCGAAGAGATCGTTCCCGAGAAGAAAGAAAAGAAAGAGGAAAGCGCAGAGTAATCTGCCCACCCTCTGATTGAATGCGAAAGGCCCCGGTTTCGACCGGGGCTTTTTTTGTCGGCGCGGTCAGGAGTGTCGGGCGTCCCGTGGCTTGGTAAATCAATTATTAACACTTAATGCGTGTATTTACTCAACCATAAGGATGATCATGTTGCATTCAGGGATGCTTTTCGACCGTGGCCTCGATAACCGTTTTCGAAATCAGCGCAGACCCCTACAGCAATAAAAGCGTCGATATTACTGCCGCTTATTCCGTTGATATCACCGACAATGACGCCCTGTTGCAGGATCCCGACCCTGACAGCGCGCAGCTTGATCTGTCGGCCCTGCCCGGTATTTCCGGGACAAGCCAAAATTTCAGCACCTTCGAAAGCTATTCGGGAACGGTGAACGGGGCGCCTGTCACCTTCATTCTGGTTCAGTTCTCGAACCCGCGCTACATCATCGTCACCTCGGGTCAGGCGCAGCTGAACGATACGATCACGGGGACCAGCTTTGGCGGGACGGCAGCGCCAACTACTTATCAGACCCTGCCGTCTTTCGTGTGTTTTACCGCCGGGTCCCTGATCCGGACACCCGCCGGGCTGCGCCGGGTCGAAACCCTGAACCCCGGCGACCCGGTTGTCACTGCCAAGGGCCATATCCGCCCGGTGCGCTGGATCGGCAGGCGTCGCTTGTCAGCGCAGGAGTTGCAACAGGACCCTCATCTCTGTCCGGTTCGGATCATGGCGGGATGTTTCGGGCCAAACAGCCCCAGCCGTGATCTGGTCGTCTCGCCACAACACCGGATCGCCGTCACCTCGGCGATGATGGAGCTGATGCATTGCGAGACCGCAATGCTGGCCCCGGCCAAGGGATTGATCAACGGGCGGACAATCGTTCAGGAACTGCCCGCGCAAGGGGTCGAGTATGTCCATATCCTTTTTGACCGGCATGAGTTGGTGAATGTCGAAGGGGTCTGGTCCGAATCCTTCTATCCCGGCGACACGACACTGGGCGCGATGGCTCCCGCCACAAGGCGCGAGCTGTTCACCCTGTTCCCGGATCTGGCCTGCGGTGCCGGTGGCTATGGGTCAACCGCGTTGCCGGTGCTGAAACCCTTTGAGGTTCGGGTGCTGAAGGCGGATCTGACGCTGCCCTGCTGGTCATCGGTCCCGAACACATCTGCGCACGCCGCCTGACAGGGGTGCCGATCAGTGGGTAACCCCGCCGGGCCCATGTTTCAGAAGATGCCACTGGCCATAGCTGTCCTTCAGGTCCAGCTTTATCGCGGCATCAGAGCGGGTCGAGGCGCTGCCAATCTCGGCAATGGAAAACTCGATCCCGCCCGGGATATCGATGCGGACCCGATGCGCGCCGCCACCATGCGGGGCCTGAATCGGCTGTCCGGTGGATTTCAGAACATCACCAACGGTAACGCTGGCCGTACGCTCTTCGAGGTCCATCTCGAACTCGATCGGCAGGTAGAGCGTGTCATGAACCGTCTCGCACATCGCCCTGAACACATACCAATGCGTCGCCATCTCTTCGGTTTCTTCACCGTGAAAGACCTTTTCCAGCGCGTCGCGCTGTGCCGGGGTTGCTGCGGGATCAACGATCACCTGCATCTCGCCGCCGCCTTCAAAGATCGGCCCCGGCCAGGCATAGATCAGCGCGGCTTTGGTCCCGCTGAGGTCGGTGTCGCCGAAATGCCCTTTGGTCACCTCCAGCACTTCGAAGCCTCGGCAATCGCCATGGGTCGGCAACTCTTCGAACTGGCAGGGGCAGGCATAGCCGCAGTTGCAGTTCCCAAAACTCTCTCCTTCAACATACCAATCTGTAAAAGCCATGGTCTTCTCCTGCTTTGAACAGTCCGAAAGCCCGAGGTGATTGGTCGCATGCCTGAGTTTTGCCCCTAAGCACCCTATCACAATTCGGCGCGAACCAGAACCTGAGGGGCCCGAAGAAGCCGATGAACAGCGCTGCCCCAGCCCCGGATCTATTCATTCACGCGCGTCCAAAACCCTGTGAGGCGAAGTGATAACCTCGCGCCTTTCCTTTCCGTCAAACCCGCCCACATCGAGGCCAAGCAGAGTTTGGAGCAACGGAGACAATCATGTTCAAGCACATTTTACTTACCTCAACGGCCCTCGCCGCCAGCGCGACGGCGCTTGCCGCGCAGAGCCTTGGCGACGGCACCTATGTTCAGGGTTTTGTCGGGTACAGCCAGCTGCAGGACAGCGATTTCGCAGGCACGATCGGCGGCGCGCACCAATCCGTCGACACAGAGTTCGACGCGGGATTCGGCCTGGGCGTGGCCATCGGCAAGGAAATCCCGCAATGGTCCAATGACAGGTTCGGCACACGGATTGAGCTGGAGCTGTCTTACCGCGACAGCGACGTGGATGGTGTGAACTTCTCGGGCAACGGGCCGGGTGCCGAGGGCAATATTTCGGGCGATGTCACTCAGACCTCATTGTTTGCCAATGTGCTGTTCGATTTCAAACAGGCGGGTGCGCTGACGCCCTATGCCGGGTTTGGTCTGGGGGCCACCTATTCGGATCTGGATTTTGCCTATGGGCCCGGTGTGGCGCTGGATGACAGCGACACCGCCTTTGCCGCGCAGCTGATCGCCGGTGTGGCTTACCAGATCAACCCGTCAACCGCCTTTACCGTCGACGCCCGCTATGCCCGCGCCTTTGACGTCTCGTCGCGGCGACTGGCCCCGAACGGCGCGTTGACCGGGACCGTCGAAGACGATCTGGATACGTTCAGTGTCAATTTCGGGCTTCGGTACAAGTTCTGAGGTCCAGGGGCAGGTCTCCCTTCGGTTACCCTGCCCCCGCCTGCTTCATCTGGCCCCAAATATCCTCGGGGGGAAATCGTGCCGGCAGGCACGATGGGGGGCAGACAGCCCCCCTGACCCGGCAACCGGCTTAAGACGGCGCTTTGGTCTTGCGCAGATAGGGAAAGATCGTCTCGAACGCGCCGAATTTGGCTTTGGCGTCTTCGTTCGACACAGAGGGCGGGATGATCACGTCTTCACCCGGCACCCAGTTGGCAGGCGTTGCGACACCCTTCGACGACATCTGCAACCCGTCCAGCGCACGCAGGATTTCCGCAAAGTTGCGGCCCACGGTCATCGGATAGGTCATCGACAGCTTCAGCTGCTTGTCCGGGCCGATGATAAAGACCGACCGCACGGTGGCGCTGTCAGCCGGGGTGCGGCCATCGGGCAGGTAGGCTTCGGCTGGCAGCATGTCGAAGGCTTTCGACACCGCCAGACCCTCATCAGCGATGATCGGGAAACCGGGATTGGCCTTGCCGTATTCCTCGATATCCTTCTTCCACTTCTTGTGGTCTTCGACACCGTCAACCGACACGCCGATCACCTTGGTGTTGCGCGCGGCCCATTCGTCGTTCAGCTGCGCGACGGCCGAGAATTCGGTGGTGCAGACAGGCGTGAAATCCTTGGGGTGCGAGAACAGAATGGCCCAGCTGTCGCCAATCCAGTCGTGAAACTGAACGGTGCCCTGATCTGTTTCTGCGGTGAAGTTCGGGACCGTATCGTTGATGCGCAAACCCATGGCTACTTCCTTTCCTGTTGAAAATCCGAGTCGATTGCCTGAAACCTAATCACTTTGTGCAAAGGTTAAACCTTTCATCGTGGTTGCGGCCAAGGAATTCGCCGGTTTCACTGGAAAAATAATTTGATCAAATTATCTATTGCCCCCTGTTCGCTTGGGTGACAGAGTGTCGGCGAACAGCCGGATTCTAGCTGAACCGACAGGAGGGCTCAGGATGATCGAAAAGCGGAATTTCTATATCAATGGTCAATGGGTCGCGCCGTCGCAACCCAATGATTTCGAGGTCATCAACCCCTCGACCGAGGAGCCGTGCGCGGTGATCTCACTGGGTGGGCAGGCCGACACGGATGCGGCAGTTGCCGCCGCCAAGGCCGCCCTGCCGGGCTGGATGGCAACGCCGGTAGAGGCCCGCATCGCACTGGTCGAGAAGCTGATCGACATCTACCAGACCCGCGCGGAAGATCTGGCGCAGGCCATGTCGCTGGAAATGGGCGCGCCGATTGACATGTCGCGCAGCCAGCAAGTTGGTGCAGGCACATGGCATTTGCAGAACTTCATCCGCGCCGCCAAGGCGTTTCAGTTTGAACGCCCTCTGGGGGATCACGCCCCGAATGACCGGATCATCTATGAGGCGGTTGGCGTGGCCGCATTGATCACGCCCTGGAACTGGCCGATGAATCAGGTCACGCTCAAGGTCGGTGCAGCAGCGATTGCGGGCTGCACGATGGTTCTGAAACCCTCCGAGCAAAGCCCGCTGAATGCGATGATCTTTGCCGAGATGATGGACGAGGCAGGGTTCCCGCCCGGTGTGTTCAATCTGGTGAACGGCGATGGCGCGGGCGTTGGCTCGCAGCTGTCGGGTCATCCCGATGTGGATATGGTCAGCTTTACCGGCTCGACCCGTGCGGGTACGGCGATTTCGAAGAACGCGGCGGAAACGCTCAAGAAAGTGCATCTGGAACTGGGCGGAAAAGGCGCCAATGTGGTCTTTGCCGATGCCGATGAAAAGGCTGTCAAACGCGGCGTGCTGCATATGATGAACAACACCGGCCAGAGCTGTAACGCGCCGAGCCGGATGCTGGTGCAGCGCCCGATCTATGATCAGGCCGTTGAGATCGCGGCCGAGGTCGCCAGCAAGGTCACCGTGGGCAGTGCAGCAGAAGAGGGCCGCCATATCGGACCCGTCGTGAATGAGGTTCAGTGGACCAAGATTCAGGACCTGATCCAGAAAGGTATCGACGAAGGGGCGCGGCTGGTCGCGGGCGGCACCGGACGCCCCGAGGGGCTGAACAAGGGCTATTATGTCCGCCCGACGGTCTTTGCCGATGCCAACAACCAGATGACCATCGCCCGCGAGGAAATCTTTGGCCCGGTTCTGACCATGATCCCCTTCGACACCGAGGAAGAGGCTGTCGAGATCGCCAATGACACACCTTATGGCCTGACCAATTATGTGCAGACGCAGGACAAGGCGCGCGCCAACCGCATGGCACGGGTTCTGCGGTCGGGCATGGTCGAGATGAACGGCCAGTCGCGCAGCGCGGGCTCTCCGTTTGGTGGGATGAAGCAATCCGGCAACGGGCGCGAAGGCGGCGTTTGGGGGCTGGAGGACTTTCTGGAAGTCAAATCCGTCGGCGGCTGGGCGGCTGAGTAATACACCCAGCGCAATGCGAGATGAGAGGGCGGGGCAACGCGGTTGCCTCGCCCTTTATGCTTTTACAGCGAGATTACCTTCCACTTCGGTGTCCGGCTCGAGGTGAATTACAAAAACCGAGCCGGGGAAATTCGCGGTCAGGGCTGCCTCGATATCATCACAGATTTCATGCGCGGCTGAGACTGACATTGCACCATCGACCACCAGATGGAACTCGACAAAGACGATATTCGCCGATCTGCGACCGCGAAGATCGTGATATTCCAGCGCGGGTCCAAGATGGGCTTCGATTGTACTGCGGATAACGTTCAAATCCGGCTCGGAAAGGGTCACGTCCATCAACCCATCGACCGAGTTTCGGATGACCTTCCATCCTTCCCACAGAATGTTCAGCGCGACCAGGATCGCCATGATCGGGTCCAGGATCAGCCAGCCTGTCGCCAGCGCAAGCAGAATACCCGCCAACACCCCAACGGAGGTAACAACATCTGTGAAGATGTGTTTCGCACTGGCCACCAACGCCGGTGATACGTGCCGCCGACCGACCCGCAGCAGGATCAACGCCCAGACACCGTTCAGCCCTGTGGCCAAGACATTGACCGCAACGCCGCGCATCGGCGCCTGTTCCAGATGCGGGGATGGCAAGGCAAGAATAGCTTCGCGGATGATCAGCAATGCGGCCAGAACGATCAGCGTGCCTTCGACAACGGCCGACAGATACTCTACCTTCTTGTGACCGAACGGATGCTTTTCGTCAGGCGGCTTTCGGGCAATTGAAACCGCGAAGAAGGCTAACAGCGCCGCGATCACGTTGACCACCGACTCCATTGCATCGGACAGAAGGGCGACAGACCCCGTCAGCCACCATGCCAGGAGTTTCAGTGCCAACACCGCGATGGAAACTGGGATCGACCAAAGAGCAAACTTTTGGATCATCAAACCGGATTCTTGCTGCCTCGGCGCAGGTCTAACACTTTGCCCGACGGGCGAGTACCTATAAAATCCGGTCAGGCGTCGGCCTTTGCCGCCTCATAGGCCAGCATGGCCCGTTTGACCGGCAGACCCCAATGATAGCCGCCCAACCCCCCGGATTTGCGCAGGGCGCGGTGACACGGGATCAGCCAGCTGACCGGGTTGCGCCCGACGGCCGTGCCCACCGCGCGCACGGCCTGCGGCGAACCCACGCGCTGCGCGATCTCGGAATAGGTCGTCACCTGCCCCGACGGGATGTGCATCAGTGCTTCCCATACCTTGATCTGCAAGGGTGAGCCGATCAGGTAGAGCGGTGTCGGCTCTGACCGGTCGCTGGCCGTGCCGAATGCGCTGAGAACCCAGGGGCGCAGGCGCATCGGATCTTCGACATAATCCGCGTTGGGCCAGCGCGAGACCATATCCTCCATCGCCGCCTTCTCTCCGGTTTCGGCCCCGAAGGCGATGCCGCAGATGCCCTTGTCGGTGCCCATGACCAGCGCGGGGCCAAAGGGGCATTCGAACCAGCCCCAATAGATCGTCAGACCCGCGCCCCTGCGGGCATATTCGCCAGGGCTCATGGATTCCCATTTCAGGAACAGATCATGCAGGCGGCCGCTGCCGGACAGGCCGACATTATGGGCGGTTTCAAGCGTGGTGAACCGTTCGCGCAGCAGCGCCTTGGCATGGCCCAGCGTCAGGTATTGCTGGTACCGTTTTGGCGACACACCGGTCCAGCGCGAGAACAGGCGCTGGAAATGGGCCTGGCTCATGTCCATCTGGCGGGCCAACTCATCAAGGCTCAGGCCCTCGCCGCCCTGATCGATCAGCTCGATTGCCCGGCGCATGACGTTGTAGTGGTATCCGCTTTCGGGGGTCTGGACGTTCATGGTTGCACCTCATTGTCTGGCACAAACCATAGCGCGCGCGACACGCTGCCGCGACCCGGAACTTGCGCATTGGCTTTGGGCTTGTGTCGCGGCCCCTCGGGCGGCATTAAGGCCCGGATGGCAAAGCAACTCGACTATCATACGATCCGCGAGATCTTTACGCGCTTTCAGGAAGCCGACCCCGAACCCAAGGGCGAGCTTGAGCATGTGAATGTCTACACGCTGGTCGTGGCCGTGGCGCTGTCGGCGCAGGCAACCGATGCGGGGGTCAACAAGGCCACGCGCGAGTTGTTCAAGATCGCCGATACGCCGCAAAAGATGCTGGATCTGGGCGAAGAGGGCCTGATCGAGCATATCAAGACCATCGGCCTGTTCCGCCAGAAGGCCAAGAACGTCATCAAGCTGAGCCGTATTTTGGTCGAAGACTATGGCGGTGAAGTCCCAAATTCCCGCGCAGCGCTGCAATCGCTGCCGGGTGTCGGACGCAAGACCGCCAACGTTGTGCTGAACATGTGGTGGCGGCAGCCGGCGCAGGCTGTGGACACGCACATCTTTCGCGTCGGCAATCGCACCGGCATCTGCCCCGGCAAGGACGTGGACGCGGTCGAGCGCGCCATCGAAGACAATATCCCCGCCGATTTTCAACTCCATGCGCATCACTGGCTGATCCTGCATGGCCGGTACCATTGCAGGGCGCGCAAGCCGCAATGCCCGACCTGCATCATCCGTGATCTCTGTCAATTCGAGGACAAGACATTATGAAAACCTACCAGCTGACCGGTATCGGAAATGCCGTTGTGGACGTGATCTCGCAGGCCGATGACAGTTTCCTGGAACTGATGGGCATTGAAAAAGGCATCATGCAGCTGATCGAGCAGGAGCGTGGCGAGCTGCTGTATGCCTCGATGGAGGGTCGGGTACAGACACCGGGCGGGTCTGTTGCCAACACGATTGCGGGCGCAGGTGCGCTGGGGCTGGATGCTGCCTTTATCGGGCGGGTGCATGACGATGCGCTGGGCCGGTTCTATGCGGATGCGATGAACGAAGATGGCGTCGATTTCGTCAACCCGCCGGTTCCGGGCGGGGAATTGCCGACCTCGCGCTCGATGATCTTTGTCTCGCCCGATGGCGAGCGGTCGATGAACACCTATCTGGGCATCTCCTCGGAACTGTCGTCGCATGACGTGCCCGATGAGGTCGCCGGAAGCAGCCAGATCATGTTCCTTGAGGGCTATCTGTTCGACAAGGAAAAGGGAAAGGCCGCGTTTCTTGAGGCCGCGCGCGCCTGCCACAAGGGCGGCGGCAAGACCGGGATCGCCATTTCCGACCCGTTCTGCGTGGAACGGCACCGGGTCGATTTCCTGCTGCTGATCGAGAATGAGCTGGATTTCGTCATCGGCAACGAGGCCGAAATCAAATCGCTGTTTGAAACCGACGATCTGGAAGAGGCGCTGATCAAGACCGCCGAGATTTGCCCGCTGGTGGTTTGCACGCGCTCGGGTGATGGCGTGACCGTCCTGAACGGAGGCGCGCGCATCGACGTGCCGGTCAAGAGGATCGTGCCGGTAGACGCAACCGGTGCCGGTGACCAGTTCGCCGCGGGGTTCCTGTATGGAATGGCCACAGGGCGCGATTACGAGACCTGCGCCAGGATCGGCAACGTCTGCGCCCGCGAGGTCATCAGCCATATCGGCCCAAGACCCGAGGCGGATATGCTGGAATTGTTGCGGGAAGAAGGGCTGCTTTGAGCCCATTTTGTTGAAAGACTCCTCCTTTATCGAAGGCTGAACGGCCAATCCGCATGTTGCGGGCTGGGTATTGCGTTGTGATCCGGTCCGCGCGGTGGTTTTGTGAAGAGGCGCAACTGGCTTGAAGTCATTCGGACAATGGTTGCCCACTCATAGAAGCGTGCTGCCTTTTTGAGTGTCCAATCATTCTCACACTTGAGGGTGTTTGCTTGATTTAACCTCTGTCTGCGCGCAAGTGCCTTGGATTTTGGTCTTCGTTGCCCCAAGTTTGCGCCGGAGCACACAACGCAGACCCAGAAACACGTGCGGCGCGCCAGTGTCGATTGGCGCGTGGACGAGAGGCATATCCTAGTCTGCGGCAAAAGCGGGACCCATCAACGCATGCAACAGTCCCGCAATGCCGGTGTATCCGAAGAAGTCTGAACGTCAATGAACGCTCTTGTATTTTAGCCGAGTTGTTTGGTCCACAAAACAACGCGTTCGATCTCTTGGATCAGGCAATCTTGAAAATCCCTGTCTATCTGTGAAGCGTTGATGCCAATTGGTTCAACGACCGCAAACCGATAGAGAGGAAGGTCCTCTACGATCCGCGGCCGTCCTTTGTTCCCTTGCAACCAATGAAAAGCCGTAAAAGCATCCACGAGAGGCAACCCACCGCAGGATTTGCTAAGAGTAAGTGCAGCTAAAGATGTTTCGACAGTCCCCGGTGGGCGCTCACCCTCTTGAGCAGCCTCATCTGACTGGTCCATTTTGATTGTTAGTGCATGATCGGCCTCTGATCCATCGGAATGATGGCTTCAGGAGCTGGTGGTTTGTAGCCCAATGCACTGTGGGGCCTTTTTGTGTTGTAGTGTTTCCTCCACTCTTCGATCAGGATTTGCGCTTCGCGCAGGCTGTAGAATACCTCGCCGTTGAGAAGTTCATCCCGCATCCGCCCGTTGAAGCTTTCGCAATATCCGTTTTCCCAGGGTGACCCTGGCTCGATGTAGGCGGACTTCGCGCCGTATAAGTACGGTCTGACGACATATTGTCCGGTTGGTGCGATCCTGTTTGACTATCCGGATCCCTCGATCTTCACTGTGCTGACGGCGCCCTCGGGCCAGCCCGGCACCGTGAATATCGACTTCGTTCTGTCCCGTGAACGTTGGATAGTGGCCGAGAACACCTTCCGCCCACCGTAGTATCACAAGAACATCATGTCCGAACTAATGGGCAACATTTACGGCCAGTATGACGCCAAGCCGCAGGGCTTTATCCCCGGCGGCGTCAGCCTGCACAATATGATCTTGCCGCACGGGCCAGACCGCGACGCGTTCGAGGGTGCCTCGAACTCGAACCTTGGGCCTGAAAAGCTGGACAACACCATGTCCTTCATGTTCGAGACCCGCTTCCCGCAGCACCTGACAGCCTTCGCCGCGAACGAAGCCCCGCTGCAGGACAATTACATCGACTGCTGGGACAGCCTTGAGAAGAAGTTCGACGGGACACCAGGTAAGAAATGATGGGTCTTAAGTTATATACCTATTGGAGATCTACCACATCCTATCGGGTGCGTATCGCATTAAACCTGAAGGGTGTGCCGTTCGAAAGCTGCCCGGTCAATCTGGTGAAAGGCGAGCAAAGAAGCGCAGCCTATCAAGCGATGAACCCCGGCAAGGGCGTCCCTGTGTTAGAGCTTGAGGATGGCACCAAGTTGACCCAATCTCTGGCTATCCTTGATTATCTTGACCGCGCCTATCCCGACCCGGCGCTTCTGCCGGACGACCCGATTGCGCGGGCCAAGGTGATGGCGGCGGCGCATGTGATTGCGCTGGACATCCATCCGGTGAACAACCTGCGCGTTGTTCAACATTTGGACGGGATGGGGCACAGCAAAGCGGAAAGTGTGGACTGGATGGTCCACTGGATGAACGAAGGTCTGACCGCGTTTCAGGCTATGCTGCCACAAGGCACCCGCTTTTCCTTTGGCGACATGCCATCGCTTGCGGATATCTGCCTTGTATCGCAGCTTTACAACGGGCATCGCTGGGGTGTGGACATGACGCCCTCTGCGCGTCTGACCGAAATCGAAGAAACCTGTCTGGCCCTGTCCGCCTTCGCCGATGCGCGACCCGAGGTACAGCCGGATGCCGAGTGAGGATCACATGAGCCAACTGAAAAAGTCATGGGTGGACAGCGCGAACTCTGCCGAGACCCCCTTTCCCCTGAACAACCTGCCTTATGGTGTGTTTTCGACCTCAGACAGCGCACCGCGCTGTGGCGTGGCCATCGGGGATATGATCCTCGATATGCACGCAGCCGAAGAAGCTGGCCTGATCGAGATTGGTGATGAACCCGTTTTCGACGTGCCCTTCTGGAATGAATTGATGGAGCAGGGATCGGACGCATGGGCCGCCCTGCGCGCCCGTCTGGAACAGCTGCTGGGCGAGGCCTCGACCGAACGTGACACTGTTGAGCCTCTGTTGGTCGCCCAAGCCGATGCCGAGCTGCACATGCCGTTCCTTGTGTCCGAATACACCGACTTTTATGCCGGTCGTCAGCACGCCGCGAACATGGGCGCGATCCTGCGCGGCTCGCCCGATCTGCCGGCCAACTGGCTGCACATTCCGATCGGTTATAATGGTCGCGCGTCCTCGGTTGTGATCTCAGGTACGCCGATTCACCGCCCGAACGGTCAGCTTAAAGCGCCCGACGCCGAGATGCCCAGCTTTGGCCCCTCGATGCGTCTGGATATCGAGCTGGAAATGGGCGCCATTGTTGGCAAGCCGTCCGAGTTTGGCCAGCCGATCACCGTGGATGAAGCCGACGACATGATCTTCGGCTATGTGCTGCTGAACGACTGGTCCGCGCGTGACATCCAAGGCTGGGAATACCAGCCGCTTGGACCGTTTCAGGGCAAGGCGTTTGGCACCTCGATCAGCCCCTGGATCGTGACCGCCGCCGCATTGGAAACGTTCCGTGCGCCAACGCCCGAACGCGAAAAAAAGCTTCTGCCCTACCTCGACGGCTCAAAGGACGGCCTTTACGACATTGAGCTTCAGGTGCTGATGCAGCCTGATGGAGCCGAGAAGGCGAGCGTCGTTGGCGAAACCAACTACTCCCGCATGTATTACTCGGCCGCCGAACAGCTCTGCCACCACGCCATCGGCGGCTGTGCGATGAATGTGGGCGACCTTCTGGGGTCTGGCACGATCTCAGGCCCAACCAAGACGGAATACGGTTCTCTGATGGAGATGAGCTGGGCTGGTCGCGAGCCCTTCACGCTCGATACCGGCGAAACCCGGACTTTCATCGAAGACGGAGACACCCTGACCCTGCGCGGTGCGGCCAAGGGCGAAGGCTTCCAGATCGGCTTTGGCGATTGCGTCGGGCAAATCCTGCCCGCGGTTAACTGGCCCAAGTAAGTGGCGAGCAGGGCAACATCGGTTGTTCCGCACCCGCTGTTTGAAAAACCTGTGATCCCACTCGATCATGTTGTTCAAAAAAGCCATTCCAGAAACTCTGGAATGGCTTTTTGGGTGCGATCAGGCCGTATGATCCACGATCTGCAAGTGCTGGGCCAGCCGGTCGACCTCGGCCATCCAGCCTTGTACCAGTTTTGGGTCGCTTGGGGCTGCGTGAACACCTGCCGGGATGGCGCGGTTCATAACGGCCTCGACGGCAAGTGAAACCGGGATCGAAACCAGGCGCGCCATCGCTGTACCGCGCTCGTCGCCCCAGGCGTCCATGACATAGGTCTTGTGCCAGACAGGGACGCCGTCTTTCTCGGCTTTCAATCCAACACACAGCACAACGCGGTCGGGCTCACCCTCATCATAGGCGTTTTCGCTCCAGAACTGGTCGGACATCTCTTTCAGACGCGCATCCCCTTCCGGGCCCGACAGGGTTTCGATTTCACGGAACACGTCTGACCACGCATCCGCCCAGCCGTTCAGGCGCAGGGTGCCGCGGACAAATTCCCTGACGGGCCAGTGATCCTCGAACTGGTACTGCGCCTTGAACGGGATCGAGTCGCGGTTGGGATAGACCTCGAAACTTTCCGGCGTTGGCAGCGGCGCGATATAGCTGCTGATCGCATCCCACGGGCGGGCAACGTCCAGCGGGGCATAGTCTCGGATCGACTTTGAAGGCGACCGAAGCGCCTTGAGCACACCCAACGGCGACCAGCTGAACTTGTAGCGGAACGGGTTCGGGATTTTGGGAATGCCACCGCAATACGAAATAAAGCTCAGGTGGTTTTGCGGATCGAACACATCCGAGGCGCGATAGTCATCGACCAGCGCATGCGCCATCAGGTGGTCGATGCCCGGATCCAGACCAACTTCGTTGACCAGCGCCACACCGGCCTCGCGCGCCTTGTCGTCCAGTGCGCGCATTTCGGGCGCGATGTAAGACGACGACACGAAATTGGCCTGCTTGGCAATCGCCAGTTCCGCCAGTGGTACGTGCCAGTCGCCCGGCAACATGGACACGATCACGTCGCCCTTTCCAAGCACATCACCCAGAGCGTCGATGTCGAACGCCCGTATGTCGTCGGTTAGGTCTCCGACCTCGGCCTTGGCTTTTTCGATCGTCCGGTTCCAGACGGTGACCTTGTGGCCACCTTCGATCAGACGGCGCAGGCCGGGGATGGCCGACAGGCCGGTGCCACACCAGTGAATCGTCATCGCTCAGATCCCTTCGATATGTGTTTTGTAAATCGCTTCTGCCCGACCCCAGACGCCGCTGTCCAGATGGGTCAGGGTCAGAAGCGACGGCAAAAGCTGTGCCGCATAATCTTCCGAACTTTCGACCGGCAGCATCGACGGCAGGTTATCGATGGCCATCACGTCCATCACCGGATCGGTTGCCACGCGCAAAGCAGGCGCGTCCCATGTGGTTGCACGGTCATAGACCGGCACCGGGTTGTAATCACTGTCCGGGTCGCAGGCGACATCGCCGATGGCGGTCAGGTTGCGCGGGGCAGTCAACGCCTCACGCGGAACAAAGACCGGGGTTCCGGGGCGCGCGAAGATGCAGTTCAGGAACAGGTCGTGGTCCAGAATTTCGGGAAACGGCCCGCCGCTTGCGGTTTCCGCCATGTCCCATTTGGTGACGTCGACGCCCATCGCGTCGCACAGGTCTGCGGCCCCCGTACCCACGCGACCCAGTGCACCGATGACGATGGCGCGGGGGCGTGGGGCTCTGGTCGCGTCCAACTCGGCCAGCAATTCGGCGTTCAGAACGTCTTTGCCTGCATACACCCCAACCGGCGGGCATTCCTCGCCCCGTTGTTGCGCCGCCCATGTCTTGAGCGTTACCGCAGCGCCTGCATAACCAGCCCAATAGCCAAAGGCGGCAACCCGGCGGCTGTCTTCGCTCACCAGGTATTCCAGATCATAAAGCGTACCGCCCCCTGCCTTGAACCGCTCCAGCAGCGCGCGACCCGAATGCTGACCCTTATAGGCGTGGCCGAACATGATGTGGCGATGGGGCAGTGGGGTGCCATCTTCGGGCAATTCTTTGAGGCCAAAGATGATCGCATCCCGCGGGGCCTCGGGCCACGAATTCTCAGCCGCGATTGCACAGCCAGCGTCCTTGTAACCATCAATCGGAATGGCGCGGACATGGCTTTCCTCGACCGTCACGCGGATGCCGGCTGCGATCAGTGCCGCGGCCCCTTCGGGTGTCAGCCCCACCCGTTCCTCGTTCGGGCGCTGTTCCGCCCTGACCCAGAGATGTGTCATCTTATTTCCTTTTGTCAGAGCATCCCGGCAGCGCGCACCGCCTGAACCGAAGGCCGTGCCTCCATCGCCTTGCGGAAGGCGAGAATTTTGGGGAAGGCCGAGACATCGACGCCGTCGCCTTCCAGCCAGCTGCAAACCACATAAAGATAGGCATCGGCCAGAGAGAACGCGTCCCCCAGAACAAACGGCCCGCGCAACCCGTTTGACGAGATATAGTCGCAAGATGCCGTCATCGTTTGCGCGACCTTGTCCGTCATGTCTTTCCAGCTGGACTTCTTGTCGGCCCAGCGATGCCCGCGCAGCTTGTGGGCGTGGTTCACATGCATGGTCGAGGCCAGATAGAACATCACCTCGCGCATGCGGGCGGCCATGACCGGATCAGCTGGCACCAATTCGGCCTCGGGTGCCTTGGCCGCAATATATTCCAGCAACGCGCCGGTCTCGGTCAGGATGCCGCCATCGACTACCAGCGCCGGAACGCGCCCCTTGGGATTGATCTGCTTGTAGGCCGGTTTTGTCTGTTCCCCATCGGCAAAGTCCAGCTTGATTGCTTCATAGTCCAGCCCGGCCTCTTCCAGAGCAATCGCAACAGCGACCGAGATGGTTCGGGGTGCATAATAAAGCTGCATCAGGGATCTCCGATCTGGTTAGAGGTGGGTTTGCGCGAACTGCCGGTCGGGTGCTTCCAGATGCGGCACCGCATTGAACAGGACCGGGCTCAGCTGTGCGCCAATCGGGTGCAGACGATGCATCGACGTGTTCATGATGGCAAGGGCCACCCGCGCCATCGACGGGATGTCCAACCCCATCGCCTGCCGCACCACCATCGAGATCAACCCGCCCGAGGTCACGACGATGGCCGGTCCGCCCTCGGTCCCGATCTCGTGCAATGCATCGCGGACGCGGGCTTCGAACGCATCGAAGGATTCCGGCGCGTTCTCGATCTTTCCGCTGGCCCAGGCCGCGAAGGTTTTGGGCAGGTGTTCGACAAATCCCTCGCGATCGGTCGGGATTTCGACGCCGTGCTGTTCTTCGAACAGCTGTGCAAGGGTGAAATACTCGATCTCGTTCAGCCGTGCGTCGCAGACAGGATCGGTTAATCCCATGCTGGTGACCGTCTCGGTATGGCGGGTCAGGGTGCCACAATAGACGCGTGTATAGTGGCTGCGGGTGTCACGCAGATGCGCGCCCAGCCAGCGAGCCTGTTGATGGCCCAGATCGCTCAGCTTGTCATAGCTTGCTTCGTCGCGCGCCGTCGTGTTTGCCTGCCCGTGCCGCACCAATGTGATATGTGACATGTCGCTCCCTCTTGCGCCGAAGTCTTAGGGCAGGTTCCCTGCCGGGACCAGAGGGGTTTCTTGATCTCACCGGAAAAACATTCGCAGCTGTCCGGTTTCTGGCTATGGTCGCCCTGACCAACTGCGCCCGGAGGGATTCATGGCCGTCGACCACACGCGTTTTCTGGATGATCTGCACAAGCTGCGTGAATTCGGTGCCTCAGGTGTGGGCAAAGGGGTCATCCGCCCGGCCTATTCCAAAGCGGATATCGCGGCGCGCCAATGGCTGGCGGACCGTATGGCCGACACGGGTCTGACACCGCATTTCGACCCGGTCGGCAACCTGTTCGGGTTGGCGCCCGGCCGCTCTCTGCTCATGGGGTCGCATTCCGACAGCCAGCCCGAAGGCGGCTGGCTGGATGGCGCGCTCGGCGTGATCGCCGCGCTCGAGATCGCGCGGTCCAGCGACCAGCCGATCTCGGTCGTCAGTTTTCAGGACGAAGAAGGCCGGTTCGGTGTGACCACAGGCTCGGCGGTCTGGTCCGGCGGTCTGCCTCTGGACAAGGCCGATGTGTTGACCGACGGTGCCGGCGTCAGCTTTGGCGAGGCCCGATCTTCCATGGCGGATCTGTCGCAGGGTTTTGTCGATCCCGCGCGGTTCAGCGGCTTTGTCGAGATGCATATCGAACAGGGCCCCTCTCTGGACGCAGCGAACGAGCAGATCGGCGTCGTGACCGATATCGTCGGCATCCGGGACATGTCGGTCACTTTCGAAGGGCAGCAGAATCACGCGGGCACCACACCGATGCATTTGCGCCGGGATGCGTTTCAGGCGTTGTCACTGTTCAACACGCGCCTCAACGAACGGGTTCGCAACGTGGTGACACCACAAACCGTCTGGACCATCGGGCGGGTCGATCTTCACCCCAATGCGTCGTCCATCGTGCCGGGTCGGGCGCGGTTCTCGATGCAGTGGCGCGATGGCGATCCGGATCGGCTGTCGCGGATGGAGGAGATCATCCGTACCACAGCGCAGGAAATAGCCAGCGAACAGGACATGGTGCTGACCTACGGCCCTTTGCTCGGGTTGGAACCCGTCACGATGGATCAGACGCTGCGCGCGGCGCTGGAACATGGGGCCGAACAGGTGGCCCCCGGCAAATGGCGCAGGATGCCGTCGGGCGCGTTGCACGATGCCACAAACGTGTCGCGCCTGATGCCCGTTGCGATGCTGTTCGTGCCCTCAATCAACGGTGTCAGCCACGATTTTGCCGAAGATACCGCCGAAAGCGATCTTGTCGCCGGGCTGAGGGTGCTGGATCTCGCAGTGCAGTCATTTGATGGACAGGCGCGATAAGGTGCAGGCAAAATACCGTTTTTTCAGGCCATTGCAGTCGGCTTGCCTGGTGTTATCGTTGCGTTAGAAGCCTTGATCGGCAAACCCTTGCAGAGGCCAAATGACAAATGTTGCCTAACGGAAAAAAGTTTCCTATAGGAACGCGATGGATGCATACGCCCGCATACAGACTTGCCCCACAGGTGGCGCGCCGGTTCGCAAGTTGACCGGAATCGTTGCAATACTGACTACTTGAGGCAGACTGACGGGAATGCGTTCGAAACCGAAAGATACGAAAAGGTATCCAAGATGACCGAGATTAGACGCACGCCGTTGTATGGGCTTCACGTTGAGTTGGGCGGCAAGATGGTTGATTTTGCCGGGTG
>NZ_JBXWQP010000017.1:0-49982 GCF_059612445.1 Ruegeria sp. TASC047 | reverse complement strand
CGAAACCATCATCTCAATGGATCACAGGCCAATGATGCACTAACAATCAACTTGGACCAGTCAGATGAGGCTGCTCACCCATGGGCTCAGATCGGGATTGCGGGCGCGATCCAGCGAAAAGACAACGTCTTCTCCGGTCAAAGGTGTTCCATCCGAAAACGAGACGCCGCTGCGCAAGGTAAGCGATACAGACTGTCCATCGTCGGAGATACTGTATTCTTCGGCCAGTCCTGGGATGACAGAGTTCCCATCTTCACTGGGGCGCAAAAGCGTGTCGAAAAGGCTGCCAACCATCCAGATGTCAGGGTTTCGATCGGCATAAATAGGGTCAATCAGGTTTGATCCGTCATATCTGGCGAAATTCAGAATGCCACCACGCTCTTGTGCAAACAAAGGTAGGGCCATTGCAGCGGCCACGACGGCAGTCGCTGCCATCAAATTACGTTTCATTGATGAGTTCCTCCCAAAGCGATTCTCCATCGCGTGAAAGTGGTATATATTAACTTCATTACCGCTAAAACGTTTTTTAGCTATGCGTAAATTGCATATTGTGTTCACAGAAGCATTGATTGAGAATTTCGGGGCACGCCACGACGTTCGGGGCAGCACTTTCAAGTGCGACCCCGCGATAGAATATGGAGAACTTTCAGTAAGCGGTTCAGCCGGTGCGATTACTTGGACGTATTTTTGATCGGCGTCGTATCCACCCACAATTCAACCGCTTCGGTATCTCCTAGAACGATCGAATAATGCGGCTTGGACGCGTCGTGATGTATCGTGTCACCGCTCGACATGATGTGGACTTCGTCACCCAGATGATATTCCAACTGACCCGAAATCAGATAACAAAAGGTCTCGCCTTCGTGACACATCTTCTCGGACATGTGACCCGCAGGGCGATGAACAATACAAGGATACAAAAGCGCGCCCGAAAACCCCGGACCCAACTTTTCATAGAACCGCCCGTTGACTCCCAAAGCATAGGTTTGACGTCGATCTTTGCGAACGTATTCGGTGTACTCTTCGGGAACGCTGACTAGCTGTTCAATGCTGGTCTTCAAAGATGCAGCAATTGCCATAAGCGAAGACAGGGACGGGGCACTGATGCCGCGTTCAACCTGCGATATGAATCCTGTCGTCAAATCAGCTTCATCCGCAACCTCGACAAGTGTTTTGCCAAGCGCTTTCCGGCGGCGTCGAATTGCTTTCCCCAGTTGAGACGGGTGATTTTTCTGATCCATCATTTCTTCTCTAGTGGTAGAGCTCGACAGCTCTCAGAGGCCTTGTTTCAGCAAATCCTGTACCAGTGTCCAAAGGGGACAGCGATTCGCTTACCTAGGCGAACTTCATAACCGGTACGGTTATCATTGGCTAAGTTTCTACTAAAAGTGTTTTTGACCCTGAAAAGCAAATTTGGTTCGGACCTTCGTGTCTCTACAAGTTTCTGAATGAGAGGCGTTGTCTTGGCGAACACGTGTGAGGAACCTAGCCAAATCAGCCCGCCGCTATGACAGACTCAGATATGACAAGGGACCTTGTTACAGTCGACTTACTTCACCGCGCGCACAGAAGGAAATCAGTGATTTTGACGCCTTCATTCAAGAAGGGGCGAAGAAACGCCCGCGTACCTGTTGCGTTGATATACGTTTCGACCAAGCGCCAGGAATTCTGCACTTAGCGTTCCTTCGAATGTGCCCCGGGCAAAGACCAACGGTGAAAAATCGCAACCCGTATGTTGAGGTCGCCAGATCAACTCTCGGACCGCATTCAGCTATGATATCTGTTCGATCACGACAGGAAACTGTGCCTCAGGTAGAATTGCACAGCATTTTAACCGACGTTTTGGGGACGTTGCGGCCCCTCAAAGAGCCTACCGTGAAACCTGTTCGAATCCCATTTGTCCGAACCATTTTTCATTTCCACATGCCAGTCATTCATCAAGAGATTGCAACTTATCCATCTGCACTATTCGTTCGCAACTGCCTGAACATGCGCCGCGAAAGCAGGATTGAACATCAGTGCCTTGCACCTGTCGAACCGACCCGTAGCATAGGCCCAGAAATCTTCGGCCGGGTTATCATCGGCATGTTGGATCAAGCCCCAGAGTGTCCACAGAAGATCGCACATCGCCTTGTAGATCACCATTCGCCCGAATTGAGCCGCTGTTGGTGCCGCGCCAAAATAGGAGGTCAGCATTTCGATTTCCTGCTTCTCGGTCAGCCCGGCTTCGACTGACAAATCGCCGAGGTCCCAAAGAGCATCATTCATCCCGGAATATTCGAAATCCACGATCCACATACGGTTGCCATTGTCGAGAAAGTTCTCGCAAAGCGGATCGCAATGGCTGGGAACCAGCGCGCCCGGCTTGTCCTGCAGCAGCTGTTTGATCGGCGCCGCTTCGGTGACGATTTCAGTATAGCCTTCGGGTAGGGAAATATCCTTTGTTGCCAGGACTTTCAGATATTCATCGATCATCGAAAAAAGTTCGAACCGGAACTCGAAAGGACGGGGTGACTCGTGTAGTTGCCGCAGGGCATGCCCGGCACGCGCGGCCGCTCCGGTGCGCGCTGCGAAAAGCTCGGGTGTCATGGTGACGATATCGTCAATGCAGTCACTGATCATCACACCGGTATCTGCATCCGCCCAAAGCACAGCGGGACCGATACCAGCTTCGGCTGCGACCTTGGCATTGTGAATCTCAACGCCACGATCGATATAATCCGCGGTGCCGTCTCCGGGGATGCGAACGATCATGGTGTGCCCGCAGGTTTCCACTCTGTAGACTAGGTTGGTCAACCCACCCAGCCGCTTGATTTTGCTGTTTTGTGCTGAGGTGTCCTCAAAGCCTTTCAGGTTGCGAAGTTCACTCAGGACACGGTCAGTGTTTCCGTCAGTCATTTTCTGCCCTCCCCCTCAGGCTTTTAGCCGTTCATTGGTCGATTCGAACAGAGACCCGTCCACCCGGCGGATCTGTTTGCGGTCACCGAACAGTTCGAGTTCGAATTCCGTCTGGTCCGTCATCGCCACCGGAAGATAGCCGTAGATGATCGTTTTCCCGACATGGTACCCATAACCACCGCTGCTGGCGCGCGAAACGGTTACGCCATTGTGCAGGATGGTTTCTCCCCCGGTCATCGGCAGTTTTTCTTCGGTCACAAAGGTACAGTGTATCTGTGCCGTGCCATTGGATTTCTGGTCCTCCAGCACATCGCGCCCTATGAAACTTTCCTTCGATTTCAGGTGGACGCGAGAGCCTAGGCCCGCTTCTACAGGTGTATAGTCCGGGGTGATGTCGGTGCTCCAGTAAAGATACCCCTTTTCCAGGCGCAGCGAGTCAATGGCCCGGTAGCCGATATCGCGGATGCCATGGGCCTGTCCGGCCTTCCAAAGCTGATCATAGACATGAAGTGCAAATTCGGTTGGGATGTGCAGTTCCCAGCCCAACTCGCCGGTATAGCCTATGCGCACCGCACGCACTCTTGCTGCTCCGACTGTAATGTCGCGCGCTGTTGCAAAGGGAAACGCAGCGTTTGAGATATCCTCTTCGGTTACCGCCTGCAGGACGTCGCGCGCTTTTGGTCCGCAGATGTTGATCACCGCCCGGGAAGAGGTAACCTCGATTAAATGTGCTGATCCGTCTTCCGGTAGATGACGTCGGATCCAGTCGGAATCGTGAACCCCGAATCCGGCGCCGGTCACGATATAGAAATGGTCGCGCCCTAGGCGGGTGATAGTGACATCCGCCTCGACGCCGCCTTTGTCGTTACAAAGTTGGGTATAGATTACGCTGCCATCCGGCTTGTCCATGTTTGAGACCGCCAGGTGTTGCAACACACCCAACGCGCTAGAGCCGATCAGCTCGAACTTGGAAAAGCTCGACTGGTCGATCAGAACGACACTTTCGCGGGCAGCGCGGTGTTCTTCGGCCGCGAAGACATGCCAACCGGGATTGAGGAAATCGAGCTGATCCACTGGGGCGACCCCAGCTGGGGCAAACCACAAAGGCCGTTCCCACCCGTTCTTCGATCCATAAACCGCCCCGTGTTCTTTCAATCGGTTATATAGTGGAGACAAGCGCAAATTACGTGCGGTCTCGGCCTCCTGGCCCGGATAGCGCATCTTGTAGTGATGCGCGTAATGTTCGACGGCTCGGGGATACATAAAGGCCTTGGTCGCATGATGTGGGCTGAACCGCCGCACGTCCAATGGCCAAAGATCCAGGCTTGGGCGCCCGTTCAGAATCCATTCGGCGATCATTTCCCCCGCGCCCCCGCCAGCCGCAATGCCGTAGAGGAACCCGGTCGAAAGCATCAGGTTCTTGATCTCAGGGGCCCAGCCCATTACAAAATCACCATCGGCGGAATAGGGGATCGGTCCATTGATGATTTGCCGGATTCCGACCTGGTTCACGACAGGGGTGACGACACCGGCAAGTTCAGCCAGCGGCGCGAAACGGTCAAGATTGTCAGGCAGCAACTGGCGCACAAACTCTCCGGGAATACCCCGTTCTCCAAATGGCAATGTGTCGTCTTCGTAACCTCCGATGACCAGACGCCCGCCAGCATCGGGCTTGTAATAGACCAGACGCTCGGGGTCGCGCAGTGTGGGCAGGCCCTTGGCCAATTCCGGCTCTGGCAACGGTTCTGTTACGACATATTGGTGCTCGACAGCGCAGGCTGGCACCACGACGCCCAGTTTTGCCGCCAGTTCACGGCTCCACATGCCCGAGGCCAGCACAACGGTTTCCGCCTCATAGTCGCCGTTGGTTGTCATCACTTTGGTTATGCGACCATTGCGGATTTCGAAATCCTCAACCTTCACCCCCTGCCTGATCTGCGCGCCGTGGTTACGCGCACCGGCTGCAATCGCCAGACACAGGCCAGCGGGGTCAACGTGGCCGTCCGACGGAATAAAGGCGGCCCCCTCTAACCCGTCGGCATCGATATAGGGAAACAGGGCCTTCGCTTCGGCGGGTGAGATGATTTCCATCTCCAGGTCAAAACTGCGTGCCATCGTCGCCAAGCGTTTTGCCTCCAGTAACCGTTCCTTGGTTGCCGCCAGCCGCAAGCTGCCGACTTTCTTCCAGTCGAATTCCATACCGGTCTCGTCAGCCAGCCGGTCGTAGAGCGCGACTGACCGTTTCAGCATCCGGGTTGTATTGCGGGAAGATCGCAATTGCCCAACCAGCCCGGCGGCATGCCACGTTGCCCCCTCTGTCAGAGATGCCTTTTCCAGAAGGACCACATCCGTCTCACCTGCCCGGGCCAGATGATAAGCGATTGAGCATCCGATGATGCCGCCGCCAATAATAAGGTGTTTTGCAGAATGGGTTGTCATGGCCTCGCCCCTGTCGACAAATTGGGTGCCAGATCACCGTATCGGCCAAAATAAATCAACAAAAATTAAACAAGAGTGTTGAAATATGTCGATTTAAGGGAGTAACTACAATTTATCCTGTTAAAGTCCAACATCCGAGTGACTGAATGTCAAAATACGAAAAGGACATCCTGAGCGCGGTTAACATGCATGGCCGAATCTCGGTCATGGACCTGGCGCAGAAGCTTAACGTTTCCGATCAGACAATCCGTCGAATTGTAAAGCCGTTGGTGGATGCGGGGCAAATCGACAAGGTTCACGGCGCGTTGATCAGCACCCAAAAGGTTCTGGATCCCCCTTTCATCGCGCGTATGACAACCAACCGCGCAGCGAAAGTCGCCATTGCCAAGTCAATATTGAACCTTGTGCCAGATAACGCGTCCATTGCTATCGATACGGGATCTACGTCGGGTTTTGTGGCCCAAGCCCTCAAGGCGCGCAGAGATCTTACCGTGGTGACGAATTCAGCGTTCATCGCAACAACTTTGGCCATGGGGAACGGCAACCGGGTCTTTATGGCAGGCACACAGCTTCGAAATCATGACGGGGCAGCGTTCGACCGCGCGGCCTTTGACGTTATTGCAAATATGTCGGTGGAGTACTCAATCCTGTCGGCGTCACGTGTGGATCCGAAACAGGGTTTTTTGGTGTTCGAACAATGCGAAGTCGATATTGCGGTCGCAATGAAGGCGATCAGCGAACGATGTTTCATGGCAGTGGACTCGACCAAGTTCCAGGCATCCGAACCCAAACCGGCCTTGCGTCTTCCGGCTCTTTCGGCAAGTGACTTCCTGATAACCGAGCGGAAGCCTGCGCCAAAATTTGAAGGCGTCATAGGTCGGGCAAAGACAGTAATCGCCGCAGATCAGTTTCAAACTTCTGATGAGTGATTGGCCTTTGGGAACGGACGTTTTTTCCTATTGTTTACCACAAAGCTGTGTGGAGTGGCGGGATTGCGTCGCTTGCATAACGCGTGTGCCGCATCAATATTGTCGGCGACATCTGACATACTCCGGCACTCCAAAATGGCAACTGTCCTGATATCCGCTTCAACGAAATTCCGATATGTTCCGTCCAACGTAGGCTGACTTCCTTGGCCGTGAAATAAGCCAGCGACAGATCGACAGGGCGATCCTCGGCCATCGCCTTGATCGGGAACGCTGCCTGTTCTCGATTGTTCGATGACTTATGGTTGCCCGCACCGACACTGATCCTTCGCTACTGAAGTGGCCCGTCGTTGTGATTGGGAAAACGGAGGAAACACGATGCGAAACAAGTGACAGAACCTGCGACGCCAAGTCAGCGTCGCACCTGAGTAACGTCGGGCTCAGAGGCCAGTGCAGTCACTCCACCATGCCTATCCGTTCGATCTGTTGCACTAACGTACCACAGCTGATCAGAGCCTGCCCCGTTGCCAGGATCATCTGGGGCAGGATCATCCATTCCAGCGTCCAGGCAACGCCGGAACGTTCTTGCTCGTGCACCAGCGCCTGATGCATGCCCGACAGTTGGGTTGCGTTGAAACGAGCCAGTGCGACCAGCAGTTCCGCGCGGACCGGGTTGCGCTTGTGAGGCATCGCCGAAGATCCGCCGCCACCTGTCAGCGAAACCTCGTCCACCCCCTGCTGGGCCATAAGCGACACGTCCTGACCGATCTTCCCCAGCGATCCGGTTATCAATGAAAGCCATGAGGCAAATTCTGCAAGATTGTCCCGGCGGGTATGCCAGTTTGCATCGCAGCTGGTCAGGTCAAGCCTATGGGCCATATGATGTGCGATTGCCTGTCCGGACCCGTGCATCCCGGCGCGGTCGCCAACGGCACCGCCAAGTTGCAGCACAAGCAATCTGGGCTGCAATTCGGTCAGGCGTTTCTGGTGATCGGTCAATGGCAACCGCCAGTTTCGCAGGCGCGTGGCAACAGAAATCTGCAATGCCGCCTGCATTCGGGTTCGCCCCATCATCACGTGTTCGCCATGTGCCTGTTCCAGCGCCACAAGCGCATCCGTCAGGTCAGAAAGACGGGCCGAAAAAACCTTCAGAATGTCCTTGATTGACAAAACCAGAGCGGTGTCGACAACATCCTGCGAGGTCATCCCCTTATGCAGCGCGACGTGGCAATGATCAGGCAATGCCGCTTTGAGCGACCGCACCAGCGCGGGCACCACAACGCCATCCGATGCCGTCCCGTCGCGCAGCACCTGCATGTCGGGACCGTGTTGTCGGATGAGTTTTGCCGCGGTTTCCGCCACCTCGGGTGGTACGGTGCCGACAGCCGCCAAAGCCTCTGAATATGCGGCCTCGACGGACAGCATGTGTCTCAGCTGAGCCTTTGCACCCAGCAACTCTGAGGTCTGTGGGTCCTCAAACAGCCCGCTGAGCCAGGGATGAGTGGAAAGCTGTTCCATCCTATATATGGCCTTTGAATTGAAGCGGGTGGGAATCAATCGTCATGGCACAATTACTCCCTGCGCTCAAAGAGCCAAAATCTCGCGGGCCTGTTGCCAGGTAGCGACCGGACGTTCGTGCTTTGCGCATAGCTCTGTCACGCGATTGACCAACGCAGCGTTCGAAGGCGCAAGCGTGTTGCGGTCCAGCCGGACATTGTCTTCCAGACCTGTTCGCGTGTGCCCGCCCGCAGCAATAGCCCATTCATTTACCACAATCTGGTTTGGACCGATCCCAGCGGCACACCATTCGGCATCCGGAGCGCGATCCTGCATGGATTTTACGTAGAAGTCGAACACGGCCCTGTCGACTGGCATCGCGTTTTTTACACCCATGACAAATTGAACATATAGCTTGCCATACAGCTTGCCTTCCTTGTGCAATCTGATCGCTTGCAGGATGTGGGACAGGTCAAACGCCTCGATCTCGGGTGTGACTTCGTATTTTCGCATCTCGGCTGACAGCCAGTCCACCAGGTCGGGTGGGTTTTCATAAACCCGGGTGGGAAAGTTGTTCGACCCAACAGACAGCGAAGCCATATCAGGTGACAGGGGCAGCATTCCGCCCCTGGCCTGACCGGCCCCTGACCGCCCGCCGGTGGAAAACTGGATGATCATTCCGGGGCAGTGTTTTTGCAAACCCTCTTTCAAGAGAGCGAATTTTTCGGGGTCGCTGCTGGGCGTCTGATCATCGTTGCGAACATGGGCGTGGACAATGCTGGCCCCGGCCTCGAACGCCTCTTGCGTGCTTTCGACCTGTTCCGCAACCGAGATCGGCACCGCTGGGTTGTTCTTCTTGGTCGGCAGGGAACCGGTGATGGCCACGCAAATGATGCAGGGTTTGGTCATGGTGATTTCCTGAATTAAGTGCTGCCTTGGAAAGACAGCACCAAGTAGTCAGATATCAAAAAAGACGGTCTCATCTTCGCTTTGTATCTTGATATCGAAGCGATAGACAACTTGACCGTCCCGATTAGTGCGTTTGGCCAGCAGCGTTGCGCGGCGGCGTTCCCATTCGATGAGATTAAGGACCGGGTCCTTGCTGTTGGCCTCTTCCTCGTCTTCGAAATAGATACGCGTATTCAGGCCGACATTGATGCCCCGGGCAACAACCCAAAGGTTGATATGAGGCGCTTGCTGGCCCACGTTTCGTCCTGGTGTCGGGCCAGGTTTGACTGTGTCGAACGCCCATTCGCCGGTTTCAAAGTTGGTGATGACGCGTCCCCAGCCGCGAAAGCCGTCTTCGACATCGCCGCCTCCCTCAGGATGAGCATAGACGCCCCTGGCATTTGCCTGCCAAGCCTCAAGCAGAACATCCTTGATGGGCGATCCTGCCCCGTCCACGACCAGTCCTTCGACCCGAATTCGCTCACCCTCGGCATTTGGTCCGGCTATGTCCCAGCCCAATTCCTGCCTGTAGATTTCAAATCCGGCAGCCCCGGGTGCCAGACCGATATGGACGTAAGGCCCGGCTGTTTGCGAGGGGGTTTCCTTCAGATAATTAAGCTGTTGCATCTTCAGTTCCCCTCCAGACGGTTCTCAAAAAGGGTCGAGCGCCGACCGCGCAAGACCACGTCGAATTTATAGGCGATGGTATCCAGAGGGATCGTTGAATTCATATCAAGCCGCGAAATCAGGCGGCTTATCGCATCGGCATCAGGAATAGTTTTCACGATCGGACACCTGTCGATCAGCGGGTCACCTTCGAAATAGCATTGTGTGATCAGACGTTGTGCAAAACCTGTTCCGAATATCGACATGTGGATATGAGCAGGACGCCAGCTGTTCACCCAATTGCGCCAGGGGTAGGCACCGGGTTTTACGGTGCGGAAGAAATAATACCCGGTTTCATCTGTCAGGGTGCGGCCGCAACCACCGAAATTGGGATCGATCGGTGCCAGATAGGTATCCTTCTTGTGGCGATAGCGCCCACCCGCATTCGCCTGCCAGATTTCCACCAACGTGTTTGGCACCGGACGTCCGTTTTCATCCAGCACCCTGCCGTGCAGAATGATACGCTCGCCAATCGGGCTTTCACCGGGCCGCGCATAGTTCGAGATCAGGTCGTTATCCAGAGGGTCAACATCGTTGTGGCCAAAAACCGGGCCGGTGACCTCACTGATCGAGTTTTGCAGCGAGATCAGCGAGTATTGCGGTGAACGGGTCACGCTGGTCTTGTAGTCGGGCGTCAGCGCAGGTGGGTGCCACTCGCGGTCGCGCTGGTAGAATTCACCTTGTTTCAACATTGTCGAATCACACTTCCTTTTGTCTGACTGGGGTTTCTGCGCGTTTCCCATTCAGTCCTGTTCCATTTCGTCATAGGTCTGTTTTGCCAGTTTGAGGGCCTGATTGGCGCGTGGCACACCCGCGTAGATCGCGACGTGCTGAAACGCTTCAAGTACATCCTGCTTGCTGGCGCCTGTACGGGCTGTGGCGCGGATATGCATCGGGATTTCTTCGAAGTTTCCCAACGCAGCCAGCAAAGCCAGCGTTAGCATGGATCTCTCACGGTCGCTGAGTCCGTCCGAGGCCCAGACGGTGCCCCATGCGCCTTCGGTGATAAGCGTCTGAAATGGACCGTCCAGATCAGACTTGGCGGCTTCGGCACGATCCACATGGGCATCGCCCAGAATTCTGCGCCGCACTCGCATACCGGACTCGTATTTGTCACTCATTGCGGTTCTCCATTAGGAAGGCGGACAAGTGTTCAGCATAGGCGGCGGGGGCTTCCACGCATGGCAGGTGCCCGGTGTTGGGTATTTCGGCATAGCGCGCCCCGGGGATCCTAGCACAGGTCTGCCGGACCAGTTCGGGCGGGCAGGCGCGGTCATATGATCCGGTAATGGCAAGAACCGGCAATCGCAGCGCCCGGGTCATGAATTCAAGATCAGCATTTGCGATCGCGTTGCAGCATCCCAGGTACCCAGAAACAGGGGTACGTATCAGCATGTTGCGCCAAAGCAGCACGTTATCGGTTGCCCTGAAATCCGCCGCAAACCAACGGTCCAGAATTGCGTCAGCCACAGACTCGATGCCGGACGACCGGATCGCGCCCATCCGGTCACGCCACATCTGGGGCGTCCCCATTTTCGCGGCGGTGTTGGAAAGAACAAGGGCACGGATCAGGTTTGGTCGGCGCGAAGCCAGCGCCTGACCTATCATCCCGCCAATTGACAGGCCGACAAACACCGTGTCGCGAACCCCGATATGGTCAAGCAAAGCCTCGGCGTCATCCGCCAGCTCAGCCATGCTGTAAAGCGCCTGAGGGCATTCCGACAGGCCGTGACCACGCAGATCGAACCGGATCAGGCGCAGCCCCTTGGGCAGCAACGGCAAAACCTTGTCCCAAAGGCGCAGGTCAGTTCCCAGCGAGTTGGCAAACACCACAGGCATGCCATCTGGATCGCCATCCTCACGCCAATGCAGGTGAATGTTATCCAGCGCCGCAATCTGCATCAGTACGGCAGCCCGACATAGTTTTGTGCAAACACCGATTGCGCCTCTTTGTTTTCGCGAAGGAAATCAATGTCAGCCTTCTGCATTTTCAGGTCAAAGCCGTTCTGTTCCGGAAAACGGTGCAACAGATTGGTCGTGGACCAGCTGAACCGCTCGGCCTTCCAGATCCGGGCCAGCGCTTTTTCGGAATAGCGGTCGATGCCTTCGCTGTCGTGGTCTTCATAGAATTGCAGCAGTGCGTTGTGCAGATAGTGGATGTCGCTTGCCGCCGTGTTAAGCCCCTTGGCCCCTGTGGGGGGCACGATATGCGCGGCATCCCCACACAGGAACAAACGGCCCCAGCGCATTGGTTCGGTCACGAAAGACCGCAGCGCCGCAATTGATTTTTCGACCGATGGCCCTGTGATCAGTGTCTCAGCATATTGCGCGGGGATCCTGCGTTTCAGCTCCTGCCAGAAGGCTTGATCAGTCCAGTCATCGGCACTGTCAGACAGCGAGCATTGAATGTAGTATCGGCTGAGGTTCTCATTTCGCATGGAACAAAGCGCAAAACCGCGTTCCGATCCGGCATATATCAGTTCGTTATGGACCGGGGGTGTTTCGGACAAAACGCCCAGCCAGCCAAACGGATAGACCTTTTCATATTCCCGGCGCACGGTCAGCGGGATGGTTTGACGCGACACCCCATGAAATCCGTCGCAACCGGCGACAAAATCGCAATCAATCCGGTGTCCGGTCCCATCCGATTTATACGTCACATAAGGTGCATCGCTGTCAGCCCCGTGAATCTGAACATCATCGGCGTTGAAAACAATCTTACCGCCCATTGCCTCGCGCGCATCATACAGGTCACGGGTTACTTCCGTTTGCCCGTAAACAACCACATGACTGCCTGTCAGCTTTTTAAAGTTGATGCCGAATTCGATATCGCCATACGAGATCACTGTGCCGTCATGGACAAAGCATTCCTTGTCCATCCGCTCTGCCACACCAGCTTCGCGCATCAGTTCCACAAAACCGGTTTCCAGAATGCCAGCGCGAATGCGGCCCAGAACATATTCCCTGGTTTTGCGCTCTAACACGATGGTGTCTATGCCCTTGCGGTGCAACAACTGGCTGAGCAAAAGACCTGAAGGTCCACCGCCGATGATCGCGACCTGAACGCGCATGTTGGCTCTCCTGATTTCGCGTATCTAATAATTGAACGCCATATCTCGATATGTAAAATGAGTTCTGCTTGGACTTAGTTGCCGGAATTGGAAAGTAATGATAGATCGCCGCATCAAAGTTAGGCATATTCAATGTTTTATTGAGATATGTCGCGAGAAAAGCCTGAAAGTTGCGGCAGAGAAGCTGTTTCTCACGCAACCGGCGATATCCAAGACACTTAAGGAGCTTGAGGATATTCTGGGCACTGTGCTGTTGTCCCGTAACAGGTCCGGTGTTTCTCTGACGCGGCAGGGCGAAGTGTTTCTGCATTTCGCCGAAATGTCACTGGCCGCTTTGCAGCAAGGTTTTTCTGGTGTGGAACAGATCGAGGCGCGGGGCAGGGCCAGCCTTCGGGTCGGGGTGCTGCCTTCGGTTGCGGCCCGTTTGATGCCAGCCGTTGCTACCGAGTTTTCCGAACTTGCGGGCAATGCCCGACTGAGCGTTTTCGACGGTCCACATGGCCATTTGATGGAGCGTCTTCGTCTGGGCGACCTGGAGCTTGTTATCGGGCGTTTGGGTCGCCCTGAAACCATGCAGGGTATTTCCTTTACCCAGCTTTACGAGGAGAAGGTCGTCTTCGTCGTGCGCGCGGATCACCCACTGCTGAAAGCCCCCGATCTCAGGCGGATTACCGAGTGGCAAGTGCTTTACCCGCCTGAAGGATCGGCAATTCGGCCCTTGGTGGATCGCCTTATGATCGCGCACGGGATTGGTGAAATCGAAGATCGTCTGGAAACTGTCTCGGGTGCTTTCGGGCGGGTGTATACCCGGCAGACCGATGCGATCTGGATCATCTCGGCGGGGGTGGTCGCCAATGAAACCAGCGATGGCCACCTTGTGGCGCTGCCGTTTGACACATCGATCACACGCGGGCCCGTTGGGCTGATGCGTCGGCCTGACCAGGTCCTGTCACCTCAGGCGCAGGTTTTCGGGTTGGCTTTGGACAATGCAATTGCGAGGTTGGGCTTGTCGCCTGATGGTGCGACCTCTGATAACTAAGGCTGGTCCATTCTGCCGGGGTGGCGCTAGGACAGGAGCACAAGATGGATGACAAGGAACGCAGAATCCGTGAGGCGATTATCGAGAAATGCCTTTTTCTGAATTCCAGTGGTCTTAGCCAGGGAACATCCGGCAATATCTCGGCCCGATACGAGAACCGGATGCTGATCACACCTTCGGCGACGCCATATGACAAGCTGACCCCCGAGATGATCGTCTCAATGCCATTTGATGGAGAGTATGGGACCTGGGATGGCCCGCTCAAACCTTCGACCGAATGGCGGTTTCACTTCGACATTCTAAAGACCCGCCCCGATATGGGCGCGGTGGTCCATGCACATCCGACCTATTGCACGGCGCTGGCGATTGCACACAAAGAAATCCCGGCAGCGCATTACATGGTCGCGGCCTTCGGCGGTCCCAATGTTCGCTGCGCACCCTATGCACGCTTTGGCACGCCCGAGCTGTCGGAGCTGGCGATCGAAGCGCTGCAAGAGCGAACCGCCTGTTTGCTTGGCAATCATGGGTCCATTGCCATGGGTGAGGACCTGGACAAGGCCATGTGGCGCGCGGTCGAGCTGGAAACCATTGCCTGGCAATATTACCTTTCCCTGGCCCTCGGTCCGGTGATCTTGACCGATGAACAGATTTCCGAAACGCTATCCGGTTTCGCTTCTTATGGTGTTCAGGGCGACTACTAGGACGTCGCAGCAGGTACTGCTAAGAAGCAAAATGAGCCTGAACAGACCTGACTGCCAAGATGGCTGCGCTGAGGGGCGGTATATTGGGCTCAAGTCCAAAACGTCGCGACGTGATCAGGAGGTTTTCGCCTGTCGGCGTTGGTGTCACGCATCTGGCCATTCGCGCGGATACCGCTTCCTATTGATTTATTGCCGCGCGTAAAGAAGATGTAAGGTCAAAGCAAAAGAGTTCCGCAAGCGGGTAGGTATGACAAAAATAAGAAATATGGAGGAGTTTGCGGCCCTGAGCGGGATTTCTCGGCCAACGGTTTCCAAATATTTCCACGACCCGGAAAGCGTTCGTTCCTCTACGCGGGCGCGTATAGAAGAAGCGTTGGAAAAGTTCGATTACCGTCCAAATATCTATGCGGTGAACCAGAACCGAAAGCTGACCAAGAATATCGGTATCGTTGTTCCCTATCTTGCCGATCCATTTTTTGCCGAGATGGCTAGGTACCTTGAGCAGAGCTGTATTGTCGCCGGGTATCGTCCATCTCTTTTCAGCTCGCACGGTGAGCAGGAACTCGAGAACGAAATACTCGACAGCCTGCGGTCGCTCAAGCCGGCCGGAGTACTGTTTGCTCCTTTGGGGCGCGGGTCGGACCGAGCTCACATCGAGAAATTTTGCGCCGAGGTGCCAACAGTTCTGTTTGACAGCAACCTCGAAGGTTTGGGTGCAGCGTTTATAGGGTCGGACAATTTCAGTTTTGTTTCCCAAACCGTGGAATACATGACCCGGACGGGTGAACCTCCGTCTTTCTTTGAAATGCGCACGCCAGCAAACCCAAACGCCAACAAGCGACGCAAGGCATATATTGAGGTTATGGAACGTCTGGGGTTCGAGCCCCATGTCATAAAAATCGATGGTGAAGGCTGGGCGTTTGAAGAGATCGGGCATCAGGGTGCTTTGAGAGTGTTGGAGAAAGGTGCTCTCAGGACGAATTCAGTTTTGTGCAGCAATGACCGTCTTGCGATCGGATTTCTGGCAGCCTGTTATGAGCAGGGGATTCGGGTTGGGCGAAAGGAAGATTGCTCACTCCGTGTCGCGTCAAATGACGACCACCCCTTTGCAAAATTTACCTGCCCATCGCTGACAACAGCTGCGCATGATTATGACAACGTGGCTGGGCGCAGTGTGGATACCTTGTTTAAACTCATTGAAAGCGGAGGAAAATTTGACGATCGGACGGAAACTCTGTTTCCGGCACGGCTTGTCTTGAGAGAATCCGCGTGAATTAAAACTTAACGCGCGTAAAGTTATTATTGACGCCGCGACAATTTATAAACTAGGGTCTCTGTACAGCATCCAAGCTCAGGGAGGACAGGGATGTATTTGAAGAACGCACTTCGTGCGGCGACTGCGTTGACTTTCGTCGCTACGGCAGCAGCTCAAGCGGAAACCATCACGATCGCGACCGTCAACAATGGCGACATGATCCGGATGCAGGGCTACACAGACGTTTTCTCTAAAGCGACCGGCATCGATGTCGAGTGGGTGACGCTTGAAGAAAACGTACTGCGTCAGCGCGTGACCACCGACATCACGACCAAGGGCGGTCAGTTCGATATCATGACCATCGGCATGTACGAAACTCCGATCTGGGGCGCGAACGGCTGGCTGGTACCGCTGGACGGTTTGTCCGATGAATATGATGTTGGTGATCTGCTACCTGCGATGGCAGGCGGGTTGAGCCATGATGGCACGCTTTACGCTGCGCCGTTTTATGGCGAAAGCTCGATGATCATGTACCGCACCGACCTGATGGAAAAGGCCGGTCTGGAAATGCCCGAAGCACCTACATGGCAATTCATCCGTGAAGCTGCGGCTGCCATGACCGATCGTGACAACGACATCAACGGCATCTGCCTGCGTGGCAAGGCAGGTTGGGGTGAAGGTGGTGCCTTTATCACCGTAACCGGAAATTCTTTCGGTGCGCGCTGGTTCGATGAAAACTGGAAGCCGCAGTTCGATCAGCCCGAGTGGAAAGAGGCGCTGACGTTCTTCGTCGACATGATGAGTGAATCCGGCCCAGCTGGCTACGCCACTAACGGTTTCAACGAGAACCTGTCTTTGTTCCAGCAAGGCAAGTGCGGTATGTGGATTGACGCCACCGTCGCCGCATCTTTTGTGACAAATCCGGACGACTCAACCGTAGCTGACAAGGTTGGCTTCGCACTTGCACCAAATTCGGAAGGCGTCGACAAGCGCGCCAATTGGCTTTGGGCTTGGGCGCTGGCGATCCCGGCGGGAACTCAGCAAGAAGATGCAGCCAAGCAGTTCATCGAATGGGCAACCTCGAAAGACTACATCGAGCTGGTGGCTGAAAACGAAGGTTGGGCCAATGTGCCTCCGGGTGCGCGGACCTCGCTTTATGAGAATGACAACTACAAGGAAGTTCCATTCGCAAAAATGACTCTGGAATCGATCCTGATGGCTGACCCGCAGAATTGCTGTGTGCAGCCGACGCCCTATACCGGTGTACAGTTCGTGGCCATTCCGGAATTTGCAGGGATTGCCACACAGGTAAGTCAGGAATTCTCGGCCGTTTATGCCGGGCAGCAAACAGTGGATGAGGCGCTTGCCAAAGCGCAGGCCTTCACAGCAGAAGAGATGGAAGCCGCAGGGTACTGAGGCAACCTTCCCAGCGGGGGGCAGACCTTCTGTCCCCTGTTCCCACTTCCACAATTCGTGTTTTTCTCGCAGGCTGCCTTACGCCTGAACAGAGAGGTCTTGCACAATGGCAACTCAACATTCCAGATCAGTTGCACGCCTGATGATGGCACCCGCAGTGGTGCTGCTGCTTGGCTGGATGCTCGTGCCGCTGACGATGACCCTGTATTTTTCCTTCAAGAAATACCTTCCCTTGCGGGGCGGAGATCTCGGATGGGTGGGTTTCGACAACTATATCCGATTTGTTTCGTCCAGTTCGTTTTGGCCTGCGGTACAGGCAACGCTTGTCATTGTTATCGGCGTGTTAGCGATTACGGTCCTACTGGGCATCCTGCTCGCCATGCTTCTGGATCAACCGATGTGGGGCCAGGGGGTGGTGCGCATCCTCGTTATTGCACCATTCTTTGTTATGCCGACTGTGTCAGCTCTGGTCTGGAAAAACATGTTCATGGACCCGGTCAACGGGTTGCTGGCCCATCTGTGGCGCTTTTTCGGGGCTGAACCGGTCTCGTGGTTGTCCGAAGCTTCAATGACCTCGATTATCATGATCGTGTCGTGGCAATGGTTGCCATTTGCGACACTGATTCTTTTGACCGCAATCCAGTCGCTGGATAGTGAGCAACTGGAAGCTGCTGAAATGGATGGCGCACCGCCGCTCAAGCGGTTCTACCACATCATTCTGCCGCACCTGAGCCGTGCAATCACAATCGTAATCCTGATCCAGACAATCTTTCTGCTTTCGATCTTTGCCGAGATTTTCGTCACCACAGGTGGCGCGTTCGGCACCCGTACACTCACCTACCTGATCTTCCAGCGCGTTTTGGAAAGCCAGAATGTCGGTCTCGGATCAGCCGGAGGTGTCTATGCGATCATTCTCGCCAATATCGTTGCGGTCTTCCTGATGCGCATCGTCGGCAAGAACCTGGACGCGTGAAGAGGTAAAACCATGGCCCGCACCGTTACAATCCAACGCAAGTCGCTGAACACTGCCCTGGCCTGGGCCGTCGGTCTGCTGATCTTTTTCCCGATCCTCTGGACCATCCTGACCAGCTTCAAAACCGAAGCACAGGCCATCGCAAGCCCGCCACTGTTCCTGAACTTCGACTGGACGCTCGAGAACTATGCTGTCGTGCAGGAACGCTCGAACTACATGCGTTTCCTTTGGAACTCAGTCATCATCGCAGGCGGGTCAACCCTGTTGGGTGTGATCATTGCCGTACCGGCAGCATGGGCAATGGCGTTTGTTCCTTCGAAACGTACAAAGGACATTTTACTTTGGATGCTCTCTACCAAGATGTTGCCGGCAGTCGGTGTCCTTTACCCGATCTACCTGCTGTTCATCCGTCTGGGGCTGCTTGATACACGAGGTGGACTGGTTGTCGTGTTGATGCTGATCAACTTGCCCATCATCGTCTGGATGCTCTACACCTACTTTCGCGAAATTCCCGGTGAAATCCTTGAAGCTGCGCGGATGGACGGGGCAACGCTGAAAGAGGAAATCCTGCACATCCTGACACCCATGGCTGTACCGGGCATCGCTTCGACTGTCCTGCTGAACTTCATTCTTGCCTGGAACGAGGCATTCTGGACCCTCAACCTGACAGCCGTTGACGCGGCCCCGCTGACCGCATTTATCGCCAGCTATTCCAGCCCCGAGGGCCTGTTCTTTGCCAAGCTCAGCGCGGCTTCAACAATGGCCATTGCACCGATCCTGATCCTTGGCTGGTTTAGCCAGAAACAACTTGTCCGCGGCCTGACTTTTGGCGCTGTGAAATAAGGAACACTTCTCATGGGACGTATTCAACTCAAGTCCGTGACCAAAAGCTTTGGCGACGTGCAGGTTATCCCGCCACTGGATCTGACCATCGAAGACGGAGAGTTCACGGTGTTCGTCGGGCCATCGGGTTGCGGTAAGTCCACTTTGCTGCGCCTGATTGCGGGTTTGGAGGACATCACCTCTGGCTCCATCGACATTGATGGGGCCGATGCAACAAACGTACCACCTGCAAAACGCGGTCTGGCGATGGTTTTCCAGTCTTATGCCTTGTACCCGCACATGTCCGTTCGCAAGAACATCGCCTTTCCCTTGCGCATGGCAAAACTGGACCAGGCCGAAATCGACAAACGTGTGGAAGGGGCCGCGCAGGTTCTGAACCTGACCGACTATCTGGATCGCCGCCCCGGTCAGCTGTCCGGTGGCCAGCGCCAGCGTGTGGCCATCGGGCGTGCCATTGTCCGCGAACCCGCAGCGTTTCTGTTCGATGAGCCGCTGTCCAACCTGGACGCCGCGCTGCGCGTTGGCATGCGTTTGGAGATCAGCGAGTTGCACGAGCGGTTGGCGACAACCATGATCTATGTGACCCATGATCAGGTCGAAGCAATGACGATGGCCGACAAGATCGTCGTGCTTCAGGCTGGTGTGATCGAGCAGGTCGGAAGCCCGCTGGACCTATATCGAACGCCGCGAAACCTTTTTGTCGCCGGGTTCATCGGTTCGCCCAAGATGAACTTTATCGAAGGCGAAGAGGCTGCAAAACACGGCGCACATACAATCGGTATCCGCCCCGAACATATTGCTGTGTCCGAGAGCGAAGGAACCTGGAGCGGTGTCGTGGGCGTGTCCGAGCATCTTGGATCAGATACGTTTTTCCACATACATGAAACCGGTCTGGCGGAAACAATCACGGTGCGCGCGGACGGAGAGGTTG
The DNA here is from genome assembly GCF_059612445.1 of Ruegeria sp. TASC047. Taxonomy (NCBI): domain Bacteria; kingdom Pseudomonadati; phylum Pseudomonadota; class Alphaproteobacteria; order Rhodobacterales; family Roseobacteraceae; genus Ruegeria; species Ruegeria sp. TASC047. The sequence goes on along the minus strand of NZ_JBXWQP010000017.1, from coordinate 30,379 downwards.
GATTTCGGCATGGCGACCGTATCTACCTGACGCCACGTGCCGACGTGCTTCATCGTTTTGACGCCCAAGGGCTGCGGATCGAATGAAGCGACTGGACGGAAAAACCGCGCTCATCACCGGGGCTGCGCGCGGAATCGGGTTGGCCTTTGCAAAAGCTTACGTCGCCGAAGGTGCGCGTGTGGCCATTGCCGACATTGATATCACGCGGGCGCAAGCCGCAGCCTCGGAAATAGGTGGCGCAGCAATGGCGGTCGAAATGAATGTCGCTGATCAGGACAGCATCGACAATGCTGTTGCGCGCACAGTGGATCAGTTCGGTCAGATTGACATTCTGATCAACAATGCCGCCGTCTTTTCAGCAGCGCCAATCACCGAAATCGACCGCGCCGATTACCAACGCGTCTTCGATATCAATGTCTCGGGCACCCTGTTTACACTGCAGGCCGTTGCGCGACACATGATCGACGCCAATGTCAAAGGCCGGATCATTAATCTGGCCTCACAGGCTGGTCGGCGTGGCGAATCTCTGGTCGCCGTTTACTGCGCCAGCAAGGCCGCCGTAATCTCTTTGACGCAATCAGCGGGACTCAATCTGATCGCTCACGGGATAAATGTGAATGCGATCGCACCTGGTGTTGTGGATGGAGAACATTGGGATGGCGTCGATGCCTTCTTTGCGAAGTATGAAAATAAACAACCGGGACAGAAGAAGCACGAAGTTGCATCAGCGGTACCGTTCGGCCGAATGGGACGGGCCGAGGATTTGACCGGGATGGCTGTGTTTCTGGCGTCTGATGAAGCGGAATACATCGTGGCCCAGACTTACAATGTCGATGGCGGAAATTGGATGAGCTGATGACCCCTTTGGCGGACATAACACCGGTAGAGTTGCGCCTTAACCACCTTGGGGCGCTTCCGGCAGATATCAAGAAACCCGGATACCGGCGAGAAGATTTGGCACCTGGGATTGTTCATATCGGACTTGGGAATTTTCACCGTGCGCATCAGGCGTGGTACATCCACAGGCTGATGCAAAAAGGGTTGGCCCTGGACTGGGCGATCATCGGGGCCGGAGTTCGGGCCTATGACGCGGACATGCGCGAAAAGCTGATCCGGCAGGACTGTCTGACAACTTTGATCGAGCTTGACCCGTCCGGTGTTTCGGCCGAAGTCATCGGCCCGTTGATCGACTATCTGCCCATTGAACCCGGAAATGCGCCTCTGATCAGGAAGATGTCCGATCCCGCCATTCGGATCGTGTCCCTTACCGTTACGGAAGGTGGCTATTTTCTGGATGCCAAGTCGGGTGTTTTCGACGTGGACCACGGTGATATTCGACACGACGTGCAAAACCCGCAACAGCCTCGCACGGTCTTTGGTGCCATTGTGGCGGCACTTGGCAATCGCCGTGCCGCCGGGCATCTGCCCTTTACGGCATTAAGCTGTGACAACCTTCAGGGCAACGGTACCATGCTGCGCAATTGCGTTGTTGAACTGGCGCGCCTTACGGACCCTGATCTTGCGGATTGGATCGATCAGAACGGGGCGTTCCCGAATTCGATGGTGGATTGCATTGTTCCCGCAACCACTGATCATGTCCGAACCCAGACCCGCGCCCTTGGAATTGAAGACAGCGTTCCGGTTTCACACGAGAACTTTCGCCAATGGGTGATTGAAGATGATTTCTGCGCCGGGCGGCCGATGTTGGAGAAAGTCGGCGTTACGATCACCAAAGACGTACACGCATATGAAACCCTGAAACTGCGTATTCTGAACGGCGGGCACCAGATTCTGGCGAATGTGGGCGAGGTTCTGAACATCCCCACAATCTCGGACTGCATGAACGACCGGGAAATTTCGGCATTCTTCCTGAAAGTACAGAGCGAAGAAATTCTTCCGCACGCCATTGCAGTTCCCGGGATGACACCGGAACAGTATCTGGATCTGGTCAAACGCAGGTTTTCGAACACGGCTATTCACGACACCACGCGGCGCGTGGCCTTTGATGGGTCTGCACGCCACCCCGGATTCTTGCTCCCGTCCCTTCGCGATGCACTGGCCTCGGGTACATCTGTCACCGGTCTGGCGCTGGTTGAAGCTTTCTGGTGCCGGATGTGCGCCGGTCTGCGTGAGGACGGATCAGAGATTGCGCCCAATGATCCCATCTGGAGCGATTTGCAGAGTGTGGCCCTTGCCGCCAGGGAACAGCCCGAAAAGTGGCTTGAGGCAGCAAACCTGTACGGAAGTACTGGTCGTGAAGCCCAGTTCGCAGAAGCCTTCACACGCTGGTTGCCACGGATCTGGCAGCACGGATGCCGGACGACGATCAAAAGCTATCTGAATGCGCTTTCCTGACGGTTGTGATCTCGGTTCAGGTGGTTTCCATTATTGAACTGGTCGCAGGCTTTGAATTTCCGGTTGTCCGATCGAAAACTGCCATAGGCGTCAATCTTTGGATTTCCGCACGATATATACGCCTGCGAGGCAGAGAACGAAACCGAAGGCGATGCGCCAGGTTACCGGCTCGCCCAGGATCATCCAAGCCAGTGCAATTGCCAAAGGTGTGACAAGGTAAAGCAATGTGGACACGCGGGTCGCGTCGCCGCGCTGAACAAGTGCGACATAGAGGCTGATCGAGATCAGGGAATTGGCGATGACCAGATACGCAAGGGAAAGGATCAGGTTTGGATGCCAGGTGACTTCCATCGTTTCGGTCGCCATTGCGATGGGAAGCAGCACGGCAAATCCGATCACATATTGAACAGCACCACCCAACACTGGGTCGCTGCGCCGCCCGTGACGTTTTTCCAGCAAAGTGGCGGCGGTCAGGCCGACCAATGCACTAACCGCAAGCAGCCCGGCGGAAAGAGGCACTGCGCTAGTCTTGTCAAAGACGCTGATTGCAACCCCCGCAAAACCCAGCGCCAGGCCAACCCACATCACGGGCCGTCCACGCGCTTCTCCGACCAGGGGAGAGAGGGCGGCGACAAGGGCGGGCTGCAAGGCCATCACGATGGCAGTGGTGCCGGCACCCAACCCCTGTTTCATCGCCTGATAGGCCAGACCGAAGTAAACACACTGAATAAGAAACCCACTTGCCGCCATCGCGGCCCAGTGCGCCGGATCACGCGGCAGGGCAGGGCGGAACACCGCCAGCAGCGGCAGAAGACACAGAACAGCCAGACCATAACGGATCGCAAGCATGGTCATCGGTTCCACATAGGGCAGCCCCAGCTTGGCAAAACTGTAGCCACCCGCCCAGAACAGCACGAACAGAACCGGTGCACCCAACCAGAATATCGATACCGCGCGGGCCGAGGTCATCATCTATTCCAGCTTCGAAAATAATCGCCCAAGCATATCAAGGCACTGGGTCATCTGGTCGACCGAGACGTATTCATCCGGTTTATGCGCCTGATCGATTGATCCGGGGCCGCAGACAACGACGCTCATCCCCAACTGCTGGAATATCCCGGCCTCGGTGCCGAAAGGTACAACGTCGGCGCCATTTGCCCCTGTCAGTTCCATCACAAGGTCACGCGCTTCGTTGTCGTCCATTGGCTCCAGCCCGTCAACCTCACCGATTACTTCGGTCTTGATACCGGCATCGGGATGAACAGTCTGCATTGCCGGGATCAGGGTTTGCGCGCAAAACCGGTGCAGTTCGTCTTTGACGTAATCCGCATCCGCCTTTTGCACTGGTCGCATCTCCCAATCGACCCGCGCCTTGCCGGGGATCACATTATGGGCCACCCCGCCCACCAGCGTACCGGTATTGATTGTTGTCCATGGTGGGTCGAACGGGCTGTTTTCCGGTGCTCGCCCTTGCAAATCTGCCTTCAGCGCCAGCAGTTTCGACACGTATTGCACTGCGTATTCGACAGCGTTAACGCCGCGCTCGGGGGCCGAGCCATGGCCTTCGAACCCGGTAAAATGCGTTGTATATTCAAAGCAGCCCTTATGGCCTTCGATGATGCGCATCGAGGTGGGCTCGCCGATGATGACCACAGCGGGTTTTATCTCACGCAGGGTCTTGGCCAAAGCCTGCGCGCCAAAACAGCCGATTTCTTCATCATAGGTAAAGGCAAAATGCACTGGGCGCTGAAGGTCCAGCTTTGCGTAATACGGGGCCATGACGACTGCCGCCGCGATAAACCCTTTCATATCGCAGGTTCCGCGCCCAAACCACTTGCCGTCCCGCTCCTCCATCACGAACGGGTCCGAGGACCAGTCCTGATCGGCGACAGGCACTACATCGGAATGGCCTGACAGAACGATACCACCGTCGCGCTTTGGGCCCAACGTGGCAAAAAGATTGGCTTTGGTGCCGGTTTCGTCATGCAATATTTCCACCGCTGCACCGCAATCGCTCAACCGGCCCGCGAGGTGCTTGATCATGTCCAGGTTGCTGTCTGACGAAACCGTGGGGAAGCTGATCAGTTCGCCCAGCAGGGTCTTGGCGTCTTCGAGGATGCTCAAGGCTTAGTCTTTCACAAAGAGCTTTCGCTCGATATTGCATAGGGCTTCGGCGGGGCCGTTTTCAGTGATAAGAATGGTTTCCGTGGTCTCAAGCCCCCAGCTGTCCATCCACAGCGCAGGCATGAAATGAAAAACCATGCCCGGTTGCAGAATGGTCTCGTCTTCGGCGCGGATCGACGCTGTCCGTTCGCCCCAATCTGGCGGATAGCTCAGGCCGATAGGGTATCCCATGCGCCCTTCCCGTTCGAGTCCGTGACGGGCAAGAACCTTAAGAAAAGCGGTTGCAATGTCGCTGGTCCGATTGCCAGCCCGTGCAGCCTCTAAACCCGCCGCTATCCCTTCGATCTGCGCGCGTTCCGCGTCCCGCATTTCTGGCGGCGGAGTGCCAAGAAATACCGTGCGGCAAAGCGGAGCGTGATAGCGCCGATAGCAGCCTGATAGTTCGAAAAATGTTGCCTCACCTTCTTTCATCGGCGCGCCATTCCATGTTAGGTGCGCGGCAGTGGCATCCAGCCCTGAGGGTGTCAAAGGGACAATGGCCGGGTAATCCCCCCAATCATCCTCAACCCCGGTAATCCCGGCATGAAAGATATCTGCGACAAGGTCGTTCTTGCGCACGCCCACCGCTGCACGATCAATGGCCGTTTGGATTACTTTTTCGGAGATCCGGGCCGCCTTGCTAATAAAGACAATTTCTTCTTCCGACTTGATCAGACGCTGCCAGTTTACAAGTGCCGTCGCATCCACCAGCGTCGCTTCGGGCAATTCCTTGCCCAAAACCTCGTGTGCCTTTGCGGAATAGTAATAGTTCTCCATCTCAACGCCGATACAGACCGCGTCCAGCCCAAGCGCGCGAATGTGGCCAGCCAGATCCTGCATTGGATGGCGTATGGTTGATTGAACGTAGTGGTCTGCATAGCCGCGAATGTTGTCCTTGGACATCCAGCATGTGCGCAACCCACCCAATGCATCCATCTGGCGTCCCCACCAAATCGGCTCACCTTCCATGCCGAGCAATACGCCCTGATGCACGTAAAAGGACCAACCATCATAGCCAGTCAGCCAAGCCTGGTTCGAAGGGTCGGTGACAAAAAGTAGCTCTAGCCCCGCTTTTTCCATAGCGCTTCGGGTCTTGGCGATCCTGCGGTCATATTCCGCTTGGCTGAAAGGGGCGTGTTCAATCGGCATGGCATCCTCGGAGGCTGGATATGACACGTACTTGAGCGCAATCTTACCAATTTGTACACAAATGAACTTGTAAGCGATACCTGAACCGAAACCCCTATTAGAAGTTATTGGGTTATCTAACGAGGAGATCATGGTACGCGTACAGGGTATTCACCCTCAGCATCGAAGGACGCCGTAGAATAGAGCGCTGGAAGCACGCGAAGGTCCCTGTTCGGCGGTTAGTGCGTTTCCGAAACCGCGCCAAAAGTCATGAGCCACCGAGGGTCATGAGAAATTTCTTCAGACCTCATCTGATCGCGGTTTTCGCGGGCCAATCGACTATTTGTGCGGTTTTATGCTGCGCCTGAGCGAGGATCGGCATTTCTCCGCTGGATATGATTGCAAGACGGCAACGGTGGCACCTGATCTCGCGCGCGGCATGGTGCAGGGGGTCGGTGTCTTGGGCACAGTGAAGGCTCGCTGCCAAACCCCAGATGTCCAAGGACTCAATCAATGCTACACACTGCGCCCACCTGTCGAGAGGCGGCCCCTTGTTTCGATGCATGTCGATCCAGCGCGCTCGACACCAACGGCATTCTCAATTCAACGCGTGCCGCGTCCCCTGTGGTGAACGAGGCAGAGTGTCAGAGCCTGCGCAACTCGACCGGTCAGAGGAAAGCGCGCAATCTTTGGGGAATGGTTGCGTGGGGTTTGTTGGTGATAGTCCAAATCGCTGCGTACGCCGCCATGTTCTATGGCGTGTTGGTTATGCATATCTCGCTGCTTCCCTACGTATTTCTGGTTGCACTGACAGTCTTATTCTGGCTGGGCTACGATTGCATTCGCGATATGCGCAAGGATACTTCATCAGCTAACGGTCAAAGTTAGATATCCATTCTTAGCTGAATGACTTCGGGTCAATGACAGTCGATATCTGTGGCCAAACTGCCGGGCCCAGTGGAATGTAAGTGTTGCCCTTCGTGATTTCCTTGGGGCGGGGCGCTTTCAGGTTCAAGACACACCCTGGCAACAGGCATCTTTCACGAAAGTCAGTGACAGAGCCGGTTGACAACAGGTTTTGTATTTTGGATACATTTGTCAGGGATATCGCAACGAACTGTATTGTCACTGAACGCTCTGACGACAAAGAGCCCTGCGATTGTCTTGCCAAGTCCATTTCTGGGAGAAAATCATGAAACTCAATCTTCTGGCCGCAACCACGGCAATAGCCCTGTCGGGTGCCGTGGCACAGGCAAATACCCTGGTGTATTGTTCCGAAGGTTCACCCGAGGGGTTTGACCCTGCACTGTTTACCGCGGGAACTACCTTTGATGCTTCGTCGCATCCTATCTATAACCGGTTGCTTGAATTCGAAACCGGTACAACCAATGTGATCCCCGGTCTGGCTGAAAGTGTCGAGGCCAGTGATGATGGCCTGGAATACACGTTCAAGCTGCGCCAGGGTGTCAAATTCCATTCGAATGACGAATTCACCCCGACCCGCGACTTCAACGCTGATGACGTAATCTTTTCGTTCATGCGCCAAAAGGACGAGAACCACCCCTATAACCAAGTGTCTGGTGGCACGTGGGAATACTTCCAGGGTATGGGGATGCCGGATCTGGTCTCTTCTATCGAAAAGATTGATGACTACACGGTGAAGTTCACCCTGTCCAAGCCAGAGGCACCCTTTGTTGCGAACATGGCGATGGATTTTGCATCGATCATGTCAGCCGAATATGGCGATGCTATGATGGCTGCCGGAACGCCTGAAAAACTGAATACCGCGCCCATCGGGACCGGGCCTTTCTCGTTCGTGGCCTACCAGAAAGACGCGGTGATCCGCTATGCCGCCAATGGCGACTACTGGAAGGAACCGGCGCAGGTCGAAAACCTGATCTTTGCCATTACGCCGGACGCGTCTGTTCGCTATCAAAAGCTGAAAGCTGGCGAATGCCATGTGATGCCTTACCCGAACCCGGCTGACATTCAAGCGATGAAGGATGATGCAGACATCAACATGATGGAGCAGGAAGGGCTGAACGTCGGGTATCTGGCTTACAACACCACGATGGCGCCGTTCGACAACCCCAAGGTTCGTAAAGCGTTGAACATGGCGATCGACAAGCAGGCGATCATCGACGTGGTTTTCCAGGGCTCGGGCCAGGCTGCCAAGAACCCGATCCCGCCAACCATGTGGAGCTATAACGACGCTATCGTGGACGATCCATATGATCCCGAGGCGGCCAAAGCCATGCTTGATGCCGAAGGTGTCTCGGACTTGTCGATGAAGATCTGGGCGATGCCGGTTCAGCGCCCCTATAACCCCAATGCCCGCCGCATGGCCGAGCTGATCCAGGCTGATTTTGCCAAGATTGGTGTGGGCGTCGAAATCGTCTCATACGAGTGGGGCGAATACCTGTCACGCTCGAAAGAACTGAACCGCGACGGTGCTGTTCTGCTGGGTTGGACCGGTGATAACGGCGATCCGGACAACTTCCTGGCCGTTCTGCTGGGCTGTGACGGGGTCGAAGCATCGAACCGTGCACAATGGTGCCACCAGCCGTTCGAGGATCTGATCCTGAAAGCCAAGCAAAGCACCGATCAGGCAGAGCGGACCAAGCTGTATGAAGAAGCGCAGGTCGTGTTCAAAGAGCAGGCCCCATGGGCAACCATTGCTCACTCGGTTGTATTCATGCCGATGAGCAACAAGGTGCAAGGCTACAAAGTGCACCCGCTGGGCGGCCACATCTTCTATGGTGTGAGCGTCGAGTAAGCCATCACTCACTCACCGGAGCTGCCTGTTTGGCGGCTCCGGCTTTTTTATTGAGGAGGTCGGCCTGAATGCCGGATCTGTCCGAATATCGTCAACTGGCGCGGGACCTGTCAGTCGACGCATTAGCTCTTGTACCTGGCCCAAACTTCACCCGCGCTTTGGGACAAGCTTTCATGAGCCACGAACGGCCCTTCGTGGTTGTTGTCCCAGCCGAGGGACAGGCCGCAGCGATTGTGCCCAATCTGGAACTGGCGTCATGGGATCTTGTCGGGTTCGAGGGCGCTGTTTTCGATTGGCGCGATCAGACCGGTTATGACGATGCGTTTACTGTTTTGGCCGCACATATGCCGATCCGCTCGCTTGCGGTGGAAGGTCAGGTGATGCGGGTTTTTGTCTCTGCGGCTTTTACCCGTGCTATGCCGGACTTGAGGATCGTTGACGGTGAACGCGAAATCTCGGGCCTGCGCATTATCAAAACCGATGAAGACATTGCTGCGATGCAGGCGGCCATCGATATCTCGGAACGTGCTCTGGGTCGTGTGATTGCAGATGTGCGCATCGGCCAGACTGAAAAACAGGTCGAGCAGGCTCTGATACAGGCACTGTTTGCAGAAGGAGCCGAGTCTCTGGCGTTTTCGCCCATCGTGGCGGCTGCCGACAATTCTGCACGGCCGCATGGGAAAGCGCGCAGCGACTACCAGATCAGGGCAGGCGACGCGTTACTGTTCGATTTCGGCGCCTGCAAAGATGGTTTTGCCGCTGACATCACGCGAACCTTCTTTGTTCAAGACGTATCGGACGAGGGTAGGGAAGTCTACGATACCGTTCTGCGCGCCAACAAAGCCGGATTCGATGCCTGCCGCCCGGGTGCAACGGCCCATGACATCGACGATGCGGTCATCAGCGTGCTCGAGGCCTCGCCATTTGCGGATCGTATACGTACCAAAACGGGTCACGGGCTTGGCCGGGATGTGCACGAGGCGCCTTATATCATGCGCGGAAACCACCAGAAAATTCTGCCGGGCATGGTCTGGACGAATGAACCAGGTCTCTACGCGCTCGAAAGTTTTGGCGTTCGCATCGAAGATGACGTGCTTGTCACTGCGGATGGTTGCCGGTCGCTGACCCATTTCTCCAAAGAGCTTACAATCATAGGTCGCTGATGTTTGGTTACTTACTCACCCGCATTGGCCTGTTCGTCCCGACTTTTCTGGGCGTGACGTTGATCTCATTCATGTTCATCCGGGTGCTGCCGGGTGATCCGATCATCGTCATGGCCGGCGAGCGAGGCATGACTGAAGAACGCTATCAGGAAATGGTGGAAAAGCTGGGTTTCGACAAACCGGTGTTGCAGCAATACTGGGAATACCTTGCCGGGGTATTGCAGGGCGATCTTGGCGAAAGCTTTGTCACCAAAAAACCGGTCTGGGAGGAGTTCTTTTCGCTGTTCCCCGCGACAATGGAACTTTCGCTCTGCGCCATGATCTTCGCCATTGCATTGGGTCTGCCTGCCGGAGTGATTGCGGCGGTGAACCGGGGGAAGTTTTTTGACAGGGCACTGATGTCCTCGGCATTGGTCGGATACTCGATGCCGATCTTCTGGTGGGCGCTGCTGCTGATTATCGTGTTCTCGGGCAATCTTGGCTGGACACCGGTGTCCGGCCGGATCGACCTGCTTTATTACTTCCCAAGTGTCACCGGTTTTATGCTGATCGACAGTCTATTGTCCGGGCAGGAAGGCGCATTCGGGTCGGCCGTTCGTCATCTGGTCCTTCCTACGATTGTGCTGGGCACTATTCCGCTGGCCGTGATCGCGCGTCAGACCCGGTCGGCGATGCTAGAGGTACTGGGTGAGGATTATATCCGCACCGCACGCGCCAAAGGGTTGTCGCCGACCCGGGTAAACGGGCTGCATGCGCTACGTAACGCGCTGATACCGGTTGTCACGGTGATCGGGTTGTCGGTTGGTACATTGCTGGCGGGGGCAATTCTTACTGAAACCATCTTCAGCTGGCCGGGCATCGGCAAGTGGATGGTCGATAGTATTTTCCGCAGGGATTACCCGGTAGTGCAAGGGGGTTTGCTGATGATCGCGGTGATCGTGATGTTGGTAAACCTGCTAGTCGATGTCCTGTACGGCATCATCAACCCCAAAATCCGGAGACGATGATGACCGAGTTTTCTTCGACCCAGCCAATAGCCGAAAATCGTCCCAGCGCACTGCGAGAGTTCTGGTACTATTTCAGCGAAAATAGGGGTGCCGTGATTGGGTTGTGGATCTTTGCAGGATTTGTGTTCTGTGCGGCCTTTGCCCCATTGCTGGCCCCCTATGATCCGACCGAACAGTTCCGGGACCATATCCTGCAACCCCCTGCCTGGCAGGAAGGTGGAAGCTGGGCCTTCCCGTTGGGTACCGATCCATTGGGCAGGGATATGCTGTCGCGGCTGATCATGGGGTCACGCTATTCCTTCTTTGTGGGGATCGTTGTGGTCTGTGTTGCCGTGACGGGCGGCGTAATGGTCGGACTTCTGTCGGGGTTTGCACCCAAATGGGTTGATACATTGATCATGCGGGTGATGGACATCGTCCTGGCTTTCCCGTCTCTGCTGCTTGCCCTTGTTCTGGTCGCTATTCTGGGCCCATCACTGACCAACGCGATGATCGCCATCGCCATCGTGTTCCAGCCGCATTACGTGCGCCTGACCCGCGCGTCGGTTCTGGCGGAACGGCAGAAAGACTATGTGACCTCGGCCCGTGTGGCCGGTGCTGGCAAGTCGCGGCTGATGTTCATCACGGTATTGCCCAATTGCCTGGCACCGATCATCGTGCAGGCGGCCCTGTCTTTTTCGACTGCCATTCTGGACGCGGCGGCCCTTGGGTTTCTGGGCATGGGCGCGCAGCCCCCCACGCCGGAATGGGGCACCATGCTGGCTGAAGCGCGCGAGTTCATCCTGCGCGCATGGTGGGTTGTAACCTTCCCCGGTCTCGCAATCCTGGTCACCGTACTTGCCATCAACCTGATGGGCGACGGGTTGCGCGATGCGCTGGACCCGAAACTGAAGCGGAGCTGATCGCATGAGCCTTTTGCAGATCCGTAATCTGACTGTCGAGTTCGCCACATCTTCCGGCAGTTTTCGCGCCGTGGACGGTGTCGATCTGTCGGTCGACAAAGGCGAGTTGCTGGCCATCGTTGGCGAAAGCGGTTCGGGCAAGTCCGTGTCGATGCTGGCACTGATGGGCCTGCTGCCCTGGACCGCCACGATCACCGCCGATGAGATGAGCTTTGAGGGCCGTGACCTGTCCGGTATCTCGGCCCGCGAACGGCGCAAGATCATTGGCAAGGACATGGCGATGATCTTTCAGGAACCGATGTCCTCGCTGAACCCCTGTTTTACTGTCGGGTTCCAGATCAAAGAGGCATTGCGCATCCACCTTGGCCTGAACCGAAAAGAGCGTCATGAGCGTGCGGTCGAATTGTTCGATCAGGTTGGCATTCCCGCGCCTGAAAGCCGTCTGAATACCTTTCCGCATCAAATGTCAGGGGGCATGAACCAACGGGTTGTGATCGCGATGGCCATTGCCTGCAAGCCCAAGCTGCTGATTGCAGATGAACCGACCACCGCGCTGGACGTGACCATTCAGGCGCAGATTCTGGACCTGTTGATCCGGTTGCGTGATGAGCATGACATGGGTCTTGTTCTGATCACCCATGACATGGGTGTCGTTGCGGAAACCGCCGAGCGGGTTCAGGTGCAATATGCTGGGCAAAAGGTTGAAGAACAGCCTGTCAGGGATTTGTTCCGAACCCCCCGCCATCCCTATACCACGGCCCTGCTAAGTGCTTTGCCGGAGCGGGCGACGTCCAAGATTCTGCCGACGATTTCAGGTGTTGTCCCGGGGCAATTCGACCGTCCAAAAGGATGCCTTTTCAGCCCAAGGTGCCGCTTTGCCGATGCGACCTGCGCACAAACCCCGCCGAGACCTCATGCCGAGGCGTTTGGCAAGGCGCGCTGTCACCATGTTGAAAAGATTGCCGCCGGAGAGCTGGTATGACCGCACCTATCGTTCAGGCCAAAGACCTGGCCCGGTTTTACACGGTCAAAGGTGGGTTGCTGTCCAAACCCGCTACCGTAAAGGCACTGTCGGGGGTGGATTTCGACCTGCTGCCAGGAAAAACACTGGCCATTGTCGGAGAGTCAGGCTGTGGCAAGTCTACGCTGGCCAGACTGATTACAATGATCGAAGAACCTACCTCGGGCAGCCTGACGATCAACGGGGTCGATATTACCCCTTCGCAATGGAGCAAGATGCGAGAGACGGTACAGATCGTCTTTCAAGACCCCTATAGCTCGTTGAATCCGCGTCAGCGCATCGGGCAGATCCTGCAGGAACCGCTGATTATCAACCGGCCACAGATGACAGCCGCCGATCGCGAAAAGCACGCTCGCAAGATGATCGAGATGGTGGGTCTGCGCCCGGAACATTATGACCGCTATCCGCATATGTTCTCGGGTGGGCAGCGCCAGCGGATCGCCATTGCGCGAGCGCTTATGCTGGATCCCAAGGTGCTGGTTCTGGATGAACCTGTCTCGGCGCTGGATGTTTCGATTCAATCGCAGATCCTGAACCTGCTGGTCGATCTTCAGGAACGGCTGAACCTGGCCTACCTGTTCATTTCACATGACTTGTCGGTTGTCCGGCATTTCGCCGACGACGTGATTGTCATGTATCTGGGGCGCGCGGTTGAAAAAGGCCCGAAAGAGCAGCTGTTCGCGGCACCCCGACATCCGTACTCCAAGGCGTTGCTCTCCACGACGCCCCGTGCCGACCCGGATGCCCGGAAAGAGCGGATCAAGCTGGAAGGCGAATTGCCGTCACCGATGAATATCCCGAAAGGGTGCGCTTTTGCGCAACGATGCTGGCTTGCGACGGACCAGTGCAGGCAAACATTGCCTGAACTGGATGACGAAACCCATCAGGTCGCGTGTCTGCACCCTCTTTTCTGAAGAACCAGATGGCAGACGAAAACGCCCGGGCCATAGGACCGGGCGTCAGGAAGTCCGCACGTCCTTGAAGGCGTCAGAGCCCCCATTTCTCGCGGTTTGCTTCAAAAAAGCCTTCTGCTTTTTTAACCTCGATCCAGTTGTTCACATAGTTGATCCAGATCTGATCGCTTTGTGGCAGAATCATTGCAATCGGCGAGGGTGAACGGGCGCCGGCGTTTTTCACGCGGATAACAGGAAACTTCTCCTCTAGTGTCGAGCCCTCGATGTTCGAAGTGATGAACACGTCAGCACGACCGGCGATTACTTCCTGAAAACCGCGGGCCGGGGCCTCAACCACTTTGATCTCGGCGTTCGGGAACCATTCGCGGACCCGTTTTTCAAACGTGGTGCCCAAAGTCGTGGCGACCTTCACATCAGCCTGGTTGATCGAGTCATAGCCGTCGAATTTGTCGGCCTTGTCCTTGGTGGTGTAGGGGTAGAGTTCCACAGAAATATAGCTGTCGGAAAAACCCGCAACTTTCATCCGCGGTGGTGAAATTGATGCCGACCCGGTCAGGTGGTACTTACCCGCGACCACGCCATTCACCAAAGTTTTCCAATCGGTTGGCACATATTCGACCTCAACCCCCAGATCAGCGGCCAATGCATTCATGATGTCGATGTCGTAACCTTTGTAACTGTTTGTTGCCGGGTCGCGCAGTGTCATCGGGTTCCAGTCACCTGTGGTCCCAACTTTGAGCACGCCGGAATCCAGCACTTCGTTCAGCGCAGATTGCGCCTGCGCGGCACCTGACATTGCAAGTCCAAGCACGGCCGCAGCCGCGACTTTCAAAAAGGTGTTCATAAACGTCTCCTGTTGGTTATGTTTCGAGCTTGTGGCCGTATTGTTCATTGATTTAAGCGCAAAGGGAAAGATAACCTCAAGAAAATATTATACTGGGACTAAAACGGAGGCCGTTCATCTTATGCCAGACGCCGCAATCGAACTTGTGGACGTGAACAAGTGGTTCGACACGTTTCACGTTCTCAAGGACATCAATTTGACGGTCAACAGCGGTGAAAAGGTGGTGATCTGTGGGCCTTCTGGATCAGGAAAATCGACGATCGTTCGATGTATCAATCGGTTGGAAAAACACCAGAAAGGCACTATTCGGGTGGATGGGGTCGAGTTGACGGATGACGCTAAGTCTGCGGCAACCATACGGTCCGAGGTCGGAATGGTGTTCCAGCAATTCAACTTGTTTCCGCATCTGACCGTTTTGGAAAACCTGACGTTGGGTCCGATCAAGGCGCGCGGTCTTGGCCGCAAAGAGGCTGAAGAAAAAGCGCGCCACTATCTGGATCGGGTACATATCCCCGATCAGGCGGACAAAAAGCCCATGCAGTTGTCTGGCGGTCAGCAGCAACGCGTGGCCATCGCGCGATCCTTATGCATGGAACCGCGCGTGCTGTTGTTCGATGAACCCACGTCGGCTCTGGACCCCGAGATGATCTCGGAAGTGTTGGAAGTTATGGTTGAGCTGGCGAATGAGGGCATGACCATGGTGGTCGTGACCCACGAGATGGGATTTGCCCGCAAAGTTGCCGACAAGATGATCTTCATGGATGCCGGTGAGATTGTCGAAGAAGGCAAGCCGGAGCATTTCTTTACCAACCCTCAGTCTGACCGCTGTCGCAAATTCCTGTCTCAGATACTGCAGCACTGAGAGGGGCAGATGAAAAAACTTCTACTAATCGTACCTTTGCTGCTGGCAGGCTGTTCTTCATCCCAGACCTGGGGCTGGTATGTGATCGACCCGACTACAGCATCGGGGTGGATCAATGTGAAATTCCTGATCTCGGGGATGGGTGCAACGATTCAGATTTCACTGATCGCCGCCGTGCTGTCGATCGTCATCGGATTGCTGGTGGCCCTGCCGGGATTGTCCGAAAAACGTGGCTGGCGGCTGGTCAACCGTGTTTACGTTGAATTCATTCGGGCCATTCCCTTGCTGCCGATGCTGTTTTGGGTCTTTTACGGCTTGCCCATCGTGTTCAAGTCGATGGGCATGAACGTACCAATTGACCCGTTCTGGGGTGCAATCATCACCCTGGCGATTTCCGACAGCGCCTTCACTGCGGAAATTTACCGTGCAGGCATTCAATCCATTGCGCGCGGTCAAAGCGAAGCGGCGCAGACCATCGGGCTGAACTATGTGCAGACCATGCGCTACGTGATCCTGCCGCAGGCAATCCGGCGCATTCTGCCGCCCTTGGCAAACCAGTTCATCTACATCGTAAAGATGAGTGCATTCGCCAGCGTCATCGGGATGCAGGAACTGACCCGCCGCGCGAATGAGCTGGTGGTTACGGAATACCGCCCGTTGGAAATCTATACCCTGTTGATCTTTGAATACCTGATCCTGGTTCTGATCATCAGTGCGGGTGTGCGCTGGCTGGAGCGTCGTATGGGCGCGGACGAGCGCGGATAAGGAGAATGGATATGGACTGGAAAGCTTTCATGGCCGAGACCGAGGCCAATATCGGAACCTTTTCAAAGGAAGTGCCCGAAACCGTGCGCGGCTTTGGCATCATGGGCAAGGCCGCCAAGACCAATGGCGCACTAAGTGAGAAAACCAAGGAATTTATGGCCCTTGGCATCGCCATTGCGACCCGCTGCGACAGCTGCATAGGGTTTCACGTGCGTTCCCTTGTCCGGCTGGGTGCAACCCGAGACGAAATGTGCGAGGCATTGGCGATGGCGGCCTATATGGGCGGCGGGCCGTCTTATGCTTACAGCGCCAAAGCGTTGAAGGCTTATGATGTGTTTTCCGGGTAATTGCCGCGCAAATCACCAAAGCGGATTGTGATCAGCCGTTTGGTTCCGGTTTCATTTGCCCCATGCCTCCCGCGTTTTCTTCTGCGGTTTTGCGAATAATTGCACCGATTTTCAGAAGGTTTTCGCCCAGCGGGTTGGTCTTTCGCCAGATCAGGCCGATGGTTCGGGTTGGTGGGGTGTCCTGAAAGCGGGCGATGGACACATCGGCAGACCGGGTTTCCAGTCCCACGGCCATTTCCGGTATCAGCGTTACACCGATGCCCGCCCCGACCATCTGCACCAGTGTGGACAGAGAACTGCCCTCCATAATGTGCTGCGGTTCGATATTGCGGATCGAACAGAAGGAAAGCGCCTGATCTCTGAAGCAGTGCCCTTCTTCCAGCAACAACAGCCGCATCGTTCTGAGCTGTGACGAACTTGGCATTGGCAACCCGGCGTCCCGCGCCGGGCGAACCAGCAGAAAGTCTTCGTTAAACAACGAAAATTCTCGAAGGCTGGGCTCCGATACCGGCAAAGCGACAACGGCAAAATCCAGTCTTGAGTCCAAAATTTCGCCGATCAGGGTTTGGGTGATGGTCTCTTTGGGCTCGATCGTCAGCTGTGGGAATCGTTGCGACAGTGCCTTGATGATTGATGGCAGCAAGTAAGGCGCGACGGTGGGGATGACCCCGATTCTGATGCGACCCGACAAGGGACCAGCGGAAGATTGCACAAGATTCCCCAAATCTTCGACCCGCGTCAGGATTTCGCGGCCATGTTTTAGGACATCTTCGCCAAGCGCGGTCAGGCGCGTCTCGCGCGCTGCGCGTTCGACCAAGGGGCCACCCATGATGGCCTCCAGCTCTTTGATTTGTATGGAAAGCGCGGGTTGCGAAATCGCGCTGGCCGCCGCGGCTTTGCCAAAATGGCGGTAGGTGGCAAGCGCTTCAAAGTAGCGCAGGTGTTTAAGCGTGAGTGACTTCATAGAAAAAACTAATCACAATGATAGTAATTACAAATTTCCAATTATCGAAACTTTGGGATACGAGTCAAGACATCTGAACCCCTCAGTAAATACTCAGGAGATTTTCAATGGACGGCAATCCCCACAATCATCAATCCGGCGGCTGCCCAGTCTTGCATGGCGGGAACACGGGCACAGGCAACTCTGTCACCAAATGGTGGCCGGATGCGCTGAACCTGGACATTCTGAGCCAGCACGACACCCGCACCAACCCGATGGACGCGGATTACAACCACCGCGAAGCGGTCAAAGGGCTGGATTTCAATGCTGTTCGTGCTGACGTCGAAGCGTTGCTGACCGACAGTCAGGACTGGTGGCCAGCCGATTGGGGCCACTATGGCGGCCTGATGATCCGTCTGGCGTGGCACTCTGCCGGGTCGTACCGCCTGGGGGATGGTCGCGGCGGCGCAGGTTCGGGCAACATCCGTTTTGCACCGCTGAACTCGTGGCCGGACAATGCCAGCCTTGATAAAGCGCGCCGTCTGCTCTGGCCGGTGAAAAAGAAATACGGCAACGCGCTGTCCTGGGCAGACCTGATTGTTTTGTCGGGAACGGTTGCCTACGAATCCATGGGTCTGAAGACCTTTGGCTTTGGCTTTGGCCGCGAAGATATCTGGGGCCCGGAAAAAGACGTCTATTGGGGGTCGGAAAACCAGTGGTTGGCCCCGTCCGAGAACCGCTATGGCGATCTGGAAACACCCGGAACGCTGGAAAACCCGCTGGGCGCGGTGCATATGGGCCTGATCTATGTGAACCCAGAAGGTGTGAACGGCAACCCGGATCCAGCAAGAACTGCGCTGCACATCCGCGAAACCTTTGCCCGCATGGCGATGAATGACGAAGAGACCGCCGCGTTGACCTGTGGTGGTCACACGGTCGGCAAAGCGCATGGCGCGATGGCGGGCGATCATATCGGCGCCGAACCCGAAGCCTGCCCGGTCTCCGGTCAGGGTCTGGGATGGGACAACCCCGATCAAAACGGCAAGGCAACCAACGCGTTCACTTCTGGTATCGAGGGTGCGTGGACGAAAAACCCGACCAAATTTGATATGGGCTTTTTCGATTACCTGTTCGGCTATGAGTGGGAATTGGGTAAATCGCCCGCGGGTGCACAACAGTGGCAGCCCATCGACATGCCGGAAGAGGAAAAGCCGGTCGACCCGACCGACCCTTCGGTTCGGCGTATGCCGGTCATGACCGATGCGGACATGGCAATGAAGATCGATCCTATTTACAACGCGATCTGTCAGAAGTTCATGGCTGACCCGGATTACTTTGCTGACACTTTTGCCCGCGCGTGGTTCAAGCTGACCCACCGCGATATGGGGCCACGTGTCAATTACTATGGCCCAGACGTCCCGTCAGAAGAGCTGATCTGGCAGGACCCGATCCCTGTCGGTTCGACCGGGTATGACGTCGATGCCGTCAAAGCAAAGATCGCCGACAGTGGTCTGACCGCGGTCGAGATGATCACCACCGCGTGGGACAGTGCCCGTACCTTCCGTGGCTCGGACAAACGCGGCGGCGCAAATGGTGCGCGTATCCGTCTGGCACCACAGAAAGACTGGGCAGGGAACGAGCCCGAGCGTCTGGCAAAAGTGCTGGGCGTGCTGGAGCCGATTGCAGCGGAAACCGGTGCCTCGATCGCCGACGTGATCGTTCTGGCGGGTAACGTCGGTCTGGAACAGTCGATCAAAGCCGCAGGCTTTGACGTGACGGTTCCGTTCTCGGCCGGTCGCGGCGACGCAACGGATGAGCAGACCGATGCCGATAGCTTCTCGGTGCTGGAGCCGTTGGCGGACGGGTTTAGAAACTGGCAGCTGAAGGAATACGCGGTATCACCCGAGGCGATGATGCTGGACCGCGCGCAACTGCTGGGTCTGACCGCTGCGGAAATGACGGTTCTGGTGGGTGGCCTGCGTGTGCTGGGCGCCAATCATGGCGGCTCGGCGCATGGGGTCTTCACGGATCGCGTGGGTCAGTTGACCACCGACTTCTTCGTCAACCTGACGGATATGTCGCTCAGCTGGCACCCGGTTGACGGCGGCACATATGAGCTGCGTGACCGTGCCTCGGGTGAGGTCAGGTTCACCGCTACCAGCGCGGATCTGGTCTTCGGCTCGAACTCGATCCTGCGTGGCTACGCCGAGGTCTATGCCCAGGACGATAATGCCCAGAAGTTCGTGCGCGACTTCGTGGCGGCCTGGACCAAGATTATGACCAACGACCGGTTCGATCTGGTAGCCTAAGTCGAAAATTATCAGGCGAGGGAAACCTCGCCTGATATTGTGTTCGGGCTGACATCTGATAGTGCCCGATTATCCCGCGATCACATTCTGTTTTTGAACACCCAGGCCTTCGATGCCCAATTCCATCGTGTCGCCGGGTTTCAGATAGACTTGCGGGTTTTGCCCCATGCCCACACCTGGCGGAGTTCCGGTCGAGATCACATCGCCCGGTTGCAGGGACATGAATTGCGACAGGTGTGAGATCACAGTTGCCACCCCGAAATGCATCGTCCGGGTCGAGCCATCCTGATAACGGTGGCCGTTGACCTCAAGATACATCGGCAGGTTCTGAGGGTCTGCAACCTCGTCCCGCGTCACCAGCCATGGACCGATGGGGCCGAATGTGTCTGCCGACTTGCCCTTGACCCACTGCCCCGAGCGGTGAAGCTGAAAATCACGTTCCGACAGGTCATTGACCACACAATAGCCCGCGACGTGATCCATCGCTTCGGCCTCGGAGATGTATTTCGCTTCCTTGCCGATCACCACGCCCAATTCGACCTCCCAGTCGGTCTTGACGGACCCGCGCGGGATTTCCACCGTGTCGTTCGGCCCGATAATGGCCGATGTCGCCTTGAAAAAGATCACAGGTTCCTGCGGCAATTCCATACCGCTTTCTGCCGCGTGGTCGGCATAGTTCAGGCCGATGCAAATGAACTTGCCCACTTGGCCGACACAAGCCCCTAAACGGGTGTTGCCTTCAACGATCGGCAAGTCCTGTGCATCCAGCGCGCGCAGTCGCGCCAACCCTTCGTCGTTGAGAACATCACCCGATATATCGTCGATGACGCCTGACAGGTCGCGAATTGTGCCATCGTCGTGCAGCAACCCGGGCTTTTCTGCACCCAAGGCGCCAAACCGCAGTAGTTTCATATTGTGATCCCTTTCAGATTAAATCGCCCATCCGCCATCAATGGCAAAGGGCTGACCTGTGGTAAACGCGCTGCTTTCACTCGCAAGGTAGAGCGCCAGTTCGGCAATCTCGTCGGCAGTCCCAATGCGCCCCATTGGCTGGCGGGCGATGAAATCCGTCATCGCCTTTTCGTAATCGCCCGTCGCCCGCAAACGCTCGTGCAGGCTGGGGCTGTCGACGGTGCCGGGGCAGATGGCATTACACCGGATGCCCTGCGTGACAAAATCGGCGGCGATCGACTTGGTCAGGCCAATTACGGCAGCCTTTGATGCGCAATATACAAACCGGTTCGGAACACCCTTCATCGACGAGGCGACCGAGGACATATTGATGATCGACCCCCCGCCGTTGTTCAACATCGCGGGCAGGGTCAGACGGATCAGGCGATACATGGCCTTCACATTAAGATCGAAACTGAAATCCCAGTCGTCCTCTTCGCACTCAAGAATGGTCCCGTTTGCCACGTAACCCGCGCAATTGAACAGGATATCCAGCGGTGGCAATTCAGCTACGGCACGTTTCACGGCATGCGCGTCTGTCACGTCGAGATGGATTGGAGAGATCCTGTCGATCTCCGAAAGCCCGGCCAAAGTGGTTTCGTTGATGTCGCTGGCAAAGACATGCGCGCCTTCGGCTGCGAACAGTTCGGCCGTGGCACGTCCGATGCCCTGTCCAGCGGCGCTGATGAATGCGGTTTTGCCTTTTAGTCGGTCAGAAGGCTGATGCGATGTCATTCTGGTCCTCATGATTTTCCCGAAGCCGGGTGGTGTGTTGGGGATAACTGCCTTGTTGTTCGCGCCTCAGGGAAAAGATTGGGCAGGATCAGCGGGCGCAAAGCTGTGCGTCGGTTGTTTGGGGTTCAATGCAGCACCGTCAAATCCTGATGTGATATGCCTTGGCCGCATTCCCTCCAAGGATGGCCGCACGGTCATTGGAGGAAAGTGCGTTTAGCAGTTCATCGGTTGCATCGATCCATCGTTCATAGCTGCTGGCCAGTGTGCAGACAGGCCAGTCGCTGCCCCAGATCAACCGCAATGGTCCGAACGTGTTCAGTAGGTGATCCACATAGGGGTACAGGTCCCGAACCGTCCAGTCAGGCGCAGCTTCGGTGACAAGACCGGACAGTTTGCAGAACGCGTTGGTGTCCCGCGCGATGGCGGCCATGTCTTCGGCCCACCCGTCAAGTACACCCTCCCGGATCAGAGGTTTTGAGCCATGGTCAATCACAACCCGCATGTCCGGGTGCCGCGCAAGAAGTTGACGCAACGGCCCAAGGTGCTGGGGCAGGGTGAGGGCATCGAAAGTCAGATCGTTAGATTGGGTGGCATCAAAGGCAGGCGTCAGTGCTGCGCCGAGCATCCAGTTCGGATCAGCGATATCCTGAATCATTGGCCGCAGACCAACCAAAGCGGGATGAGCGGCAAGCTTGGCGATTTGCGCGCTCGCATCCGGAGTGTCAAAATTGACCCAGCCAACCACACCTTTGATAAAAGGTGTCTTGTCCGCCAGTGACAACAGGTACTCCGTTTCGGCAACGGTCGGCGCTGCCTGAACCAGAATTGTCCCGTCGATGCCCTGTGCTTGCAACAACGGCGCAAGATCATCTGGCCCGAAGTCCCGGTAAATCTGGCTCAAGTCCGGTGTCAGCCACCCATAGTCACCACGCGCCAGTGCCCAAAAATGCTGATGGGCGTCGATCTTCACGCGATCACGCCTTTCTTCAGGATGATGTTGCCGTACAGCCTGCGCTCGCCGGTCTGAATGATGGCAAATGCGGATGCCGCGCGTTGGTAGAAGTCGAACCGGTCCAGACCCTGAATTTGCGCGGGGTTGTCAGCCTGCGCGTCGATGATCTTCTGGAAATCCGCGACGGCCTCGGGCACGGCTTCGGGATCACCGACAACCTGCATGGTCAGCACGGGGTCGGGCACGAATGTATCCAGCGGCATGACAGACAACACAGCGCCAAGCAGATCACTTGCCGTTGAACCATCCGCACGGATGCAGTCAGGCCCAAGGCTGGAGCCTGGGAAATTGGCGTCCGCAATAACGATGTCATCGCCATGGCCCATGGCGCGCAGGGCGTACAGCAACTCAGGAGACAACAGCGGGTCGAGGTTACGCAGCATTGACAGGTTCCTTGGGCGAGGGGGCATTTGGCCGGATCAGGCCTTCGGTACGCAGGTCTGACCAAAGCTGGGCGGGGATAGTCCGCTCCAGCAGGGCGACATTGGCTTGAACCTCGGCCGCATTGACAGCGCCCGGAACAACCGTTTTCACGGCGGGATGTCCCAAAACAAATTGCAGCGCGGCTG
Source organism: Ruegeria sp. TASC047 (assembly GCF_059612445.1). Taxonomy (NCBI): domain Bacteria; kingdom Pseudomonadati; phylum Pseudomonadota; class Alphaproteobacteria; order Rhodobacterales; family Roseobacteraceae; genus Ruegeria; species Ruegeria sp. TASC047. The sequence continues at coordinate 7,613 of NZ_JBXWQP010000017.1, read as the reverse complement.
CGATCAACGGTGTGTCATGGGCCGCACAGACAGTTTCGATCCTGCGCACCCGTTCAAGAACATCCTCAGGCGCATCGGAGTAGTTATACTTGGCCCCAGGCACCGCTCCGGTGGCGAGGATACCTGAGTTATACGGCCCGCCCAGAATGATGCCCACATCGCGTTTCTCGCAAAGTGGCAGAAAACTGTCCAAAGCTTGCTGCTCCAAAAGCGTATACCGACCTGCCAGCAGGAACCCGTCGAAATCGCCAAGACCCAGCAGTTTTTCGCAAACCTGCCATTCGTTCACACCCGCGCCAATCGCAGCGATCTCACCTGCATCGCGCAGTTCAACCAGCGCCTTGTACCCGCCGCCATCGAACAACTCACGTACTTTGGCGTCTGACATTTCCTGACTGCCCTGACTGAAAGCGCAGACGTCATGCACCAGAAGAATGTCCGCATTGGCAACACCTATCCGGTCCCGGCTTGCCTCATATGACCGCATGACGCCGTCATAGGTATAGTCGAACACAATGCGTTTCTGTGGTACGTCTACAAACGCTTCAGGCGTCACCTCATGTGGTTCGCAATCCAGCAGCAGGCGGCCGATTTTGGTCGATAGCTGAATGTTCTCACGCCCAAACCGCCTGATCGCTTCGCCAAAGCGATACTCGGACCGCCCCAACCCGTATTGCGGCGCGGTGTCGAAGAACCGGATGCCTGCGTCAAAAGCGGATTGCAACGCAGCCTGCGCATCAGCATCCGAGACCTTGCGATAAAGATTGCCCAAAGGCGCCCCGCCAAACCCCATGCGGGTTAGTGTCACGGGCCAGGACGTCCTGTTGTTCAGAAGGGCGGTTTGCGAAACGGTCATCCTGCCTCTCGGGTGTTTTGGGGGTTTAAATTGAACAGCTGCGGTCTTTCCTGTTGTAGCCGTTCGATCCGAGGCATCAGTTGCCCAAGGTGATGGCGCATGGCGTCTTGTGCTGCACGTTCATCATGGGCGCTGATGGCATCGAATATCGCCCGGTGTTCGGCCAGTGTTTCCGCGATGCGGCCGGGTGTCGGCAACAGCAACATCCGCGCGCGGCTGACCTGCAGCGACACGGCCTGCGCTACATCCGGCAGGCGCAGCATCCCGGTGAACGCCATCAACAGGGCGTGGAATTCCTCATCCGCGTGATAGAACCCGGCAATGTCGTCATCTTCGATCAACAGCTCTTGCAGGCGCACGTTGCGGCTCAGCTTTTTGCGCTGATAATCGGTCAGGTCACGCGCAACCTTGGCCACTGTTGCCAGCTCCAGGGCCTCTCGCAGAAAGGCGCCTTCGCGGATCTCATCCATCGAGAAATAGGACACGCGTGTACCCGATTGCGGCACCACATCCACCAGCCCTTCTGCGGCAAGCCTGGTGATGGCGTCCGCGACAGGTGCGCGGGATACACCCAGGCGCGTGCAGATCGGTGCCTTTCTCAGATTGGCACCGGGTGGGAAATCCAGTGCCAGGATCGCCTGTTTGATGGATTGGTAAACCCTCTGCGCAAGCGATCCCTCAAATGTTGAAATGTCGGGCAGGCGGGTGGCGTCAATGTCGTATGGGTCGTTCATGAATCTGAACTATCATACTAACATGTTAGTTGACAAGAGTGGATTATCCCCGTAGCTCTGTGGCGAACAAGCGGGGAATCCATGCACCCAGTTTCAGAGATCAAAACCCCGGGAGGCCCGGCCCGTGACACAATCCGGCTGAACCCGGATGACAACGTGATCATCGCGTTGCGCGACCTGAAGGCCGACGCGCAACCGGATGGGATATCGATACGGCTTCCCACGGACATCGCACGCGGGCACAAGATCGCCACCGCCCCGATTGCGGCGGGTGAGAATGTGATCCGCTATGGACAGATCATAGGTCAGGCCAAAGCGGATATCGCCGCGGGCGAGCATGTTCATGTCCATAATCTGGGTATGGGGGCGCATCAGCAGGACTACGCATATGCAAGCGCGAACGCGCCGCTGCCCGAGATTTCAGGCGACCGTATCTTCCAGGGCTTCCACCGCGCCGATGGCAAGGTAGGCACGCGCAACTACATCGGCATTTTGACAACGGTGAATTGCTCAGGCTCCGTGGCGCGGTTCATCGCCGAAGCCGCCGAGAAACGGGGCTTATTGGACGCGTACCCGAATGTGGACGGTATCGTCCCGATCGTTCATGGCACTGGATGCGGCATGTCGGGCAAAGATGAAGGCTACGCCACACTGTTTCGGACATTGGCTGGGTATGCCCAGCACCCGAATTTCGCCGGTATCCTGCTGATCGGTTTGGGGTGCGAAGTGATGCAGGTGGCCGATCTGGTTGGGGGTCGTCCGATCCGTCCTGATGGCGTGCTGCGTTACATGACCATTCAGAGTGAGGGCGGCACACGCCGTACCATTGAACGTGGATTGAACGAGCTGCGCGGGATTGCCGACCTCGCGAACAAGGCCGAACGCAAACCTGCGCCGATCAGTGCGATAACGGTTGGAATGCAATGCGGCGGGTCAGATGGCTATTCCGGGATCACCGCCAATCCTGCTTTGGGCTATGCGTCGGATCTGTTGGTGCGGCATGGCGGTACGACGATCCTGTCCGAAACCTCGGAAATCTATGGCGCGGAACACCTTTTGACCCGGCGGGCCGAGACCGTTGAGGTCGGCGAAAAGCTGATCGAACGCATTCGCTGGTGGGAGGGATATACTCACCGCAACGGCGGCGAGATGAACAACAACCCAAGCCCCGGCAACAAGCGTGGCGGGTTGACGACCATTCTTGAGAAATCGCTTGGCGCCGTCGCCAAAGGCGGCACCGCGCCCTTGCGCGGTGTTTACAAGTTCGGCGAGAAAATCGACAAGGCCGGCTTTGTTTTCATGGACAGCCCCGGTTTTGATCCATGCTCGGTCACGGGGCAGGTAGCGTCAGGCGCGAACCTGATCGTGTTCACCACCGGGCGGGGCTCGGTTTCGGGATATCAACCAACACCCTGCATCAAGCTTGCAACCAACTCCGAAATGTATGCCCGGATGTCGGAAGACATGGATCTGAACTGTGGGGATATCGTCACAGACGGTGTGAGCATTGAGGCAAAAGGCGAAGAGCTGTTCGAAATGCTGATCCGCGTCGCATCGGGTGAACAAACAAAAAGCGAAGAACTTGGCTTTGGTGGGGTCGAATTTGTGCCCTGGCAAATCGGCGCGGTGATGTAGGCGGCACCACCCCTTGGGGAGAGGGGTGTTTGGGAGGATAAATGACAAAACTGGTCGACATGTCGGGGATCGAGAAACACTTTCCCGGAGTCCATGCGCTGAAATCAGTGCAGTTCGATCTGGTGCCCGGTGAAGTACATGCGCTGATGGGTGAGAACGGCGCGGGAAAAAGCACGCTGATGAAGATCCTCTCGGGGATTTATCAGCGCGACGGTGGCACATTGCAAATCGAAGGGCGTGATGCAAACCCAACCACGCCACGCGAGGCGCAGGCTTTGGGTATCGGCATCATCCATCAGGAACTGAGCCTGATGAATGATCTGACGGTGGCACAGAATATTTTTATCGGCCGCGAACCTCGTAAACGGTTTGGCCGACTGAACGATGCTGCGTTGAATGTACAGACGGCCGAGATTTTCGCATCCATGAACCTAAACCTCGACCCCAAGGCGCAGGTCGGCAGTCTGACCATTGCGAAACAACAGATGGTCGAGATCGCCAAGGCCCTTTCTTACCGGTCCAGGGTTCTGATCATGGATGAACCGACCGCGGCCCTGAACGATGCTGAAATTGCCGAGCTGTTCGTGATCATCCGCCGTCTGAAGGCTGAAGGCGTGGGCATTGTCTATATCAGCCACAAAATGGATGAGCTGAAGCAGATTGCTGACCGGGTTACGGTGATGCGCGACGGAGAGTACGTTGGCACCGTTGACGCGGCAGCAACGCCGATCAGCCAGATTATCGCGATGATGGTAGGTCGCGAAGTCAAGGAAGAGCCGCTGGTTCCCCCCGATCTGAGCGATGCGGAAGTTTCGCTGGAAGTGACCGGACTGTGTCGGGGTCACGAAATCCGCGATGTCAGCTTCTCGGTGCTGAAGGGTGAGATATTGGGCTTTGCCGGGTTGATGGGTGCCGGACGTACCGAAGTTGCGCGGGCAATCTTCGGGGCAGATCCGAAGGATAGCGGAGAAATCCGGGTGCATGGGCAGGTGGTCTCGATCCGCACGCCATCCGATGCCGTCAAGGCGGGCATTGGCTATCTTTCCGAGGATCGCAAGCATTTCGGCCTGGCCACCGGGATGAGCGTTCGCGACAATGTTGCCCTGGCGTCGATGGATATGTTCACCGGACGTGTCGGTGTTCTGAACGATGGTGAAATCAGCACGACGGCCAAGGGTTACATCACGCAGCTGGGCATTCGCACGCCTTCGGACACGCAGGAGGTGCGTCTTTTGTCCGGCGGCAATCAGCAGAAAGTTGTCATTGCCAAATGGCTGCTGCGGGATTGCGATATCCTGATTTTCGATGAGCCCACGCGCGGTATCGACGTGGGCGCAAAATCTGAAATCTACAAGCTGCTGGAAGAACTGGCCGGTCAAGGCAAGACGATCATCGTGATTTCGTCGGAACTGCCCGAGATCATGCGCCTAAGCCATCGCATTGCCGTGATGTGCGAAGGCCGACTGACCGGCATTTTGCCGGGCGGCAAAGCCACCACTCAGGAAGACATCATGCATCTGGCGACGCAGCGGGCGGCGGCGATGCAGATAACAGGAACAGCGTAATGACCTCAGCAACGGAAATCGAAAAGAAAAGCCCGCTGGCGGGGCTCTCGGAAAGCGGCGCCTACCAAAAGCTGCTGGCCTTCGCCAGCTTGATTGCCTTGCTGATCGGGTTTTCAATCGCGTCGCCGAACTTCATGCAAACTTCGAACATGATCGCCATCTTGCAGGCGACATCGGTCAATGGGGTGCTGGCGGTTGCTGCAACACTGGTCATCATAACTGGCGGGATCGACCTCTCCGTGGGAACTCTGATGACGTTCTGTGCCGTTATCGCCGGTGTCGTGCTGACCTATCTCGGAATGCCACTGTTGTTGGGGGTTACGGCAGCGATTGCGGCGGGTGCGTTCTGCGGGCTGTGCTCGGGCACCTTTGTCGCCAAGATGAAAATCCCGCCCTTCATTGCCACGCTGGGTATGATGCTGATCCTAAAAGGGTTGTCGCTGGTGATATCCGGCACGCGGCCCATCTACTTCAACGACACGCCGGGCTTTGACCAGATTTCGCGCGGGTCGCTGATCGGAGAGGTTTTTCCCGCATTGCCGATCCCCAATGGCGTGCTGATCCTTTTCCTTGTTGCCATTGCAGCTTCGTACATTCTGGGGCGCACGGTTCTGGGCAGATACACCTTTGCGCTGGGATCAAACGAAGAGGCGGTGCGCCTATCGGGGGTGAATACCGATCTTTGGAAGATGCGCATTTACGCTCTGGCAGGTGGGATCTGCGGTATCGGTGGAATTCTGATCGCGTCGCGACTGAATTCGGCGCAGCCCGCACTGGGGCTTGGCTACGAGCTGGAAGCCATCGCTGCCGTCGTGATCGGGGGCACGTCCCTGTCCGGTGGGCGTGGTACAATCCTTGGAACCCTGATCGGTGCCCTGATCATGGCAGTTCTGACCAATGGTTTGCGGGTGCTGTCCGTCGCGCAGGAATGGCAGACCGTTGTCACCGGCGCGATCATCATTCTGGCCGTTTATGCCGATATGGCGCGGCGCAGGAAGACAGGTTGAACAGTCACAAAAATCAGAAACGAAGACCAACTGGAGGAGAAGACATGCTAACACGTCGTTTCATTTTGGGGGCCCTGAGTGCGGCCAGCCTTTCGATACCTGCAACTATGTCATCAGCGGAAGACATATATATTCCGCTGGTGTCCAAAGGGTTTCAGCACCAGTTCTGGCAGGCGGTAAAGTCCGGTGCGGAACAGGCCGCCGAGGAATACGGTGTCACGATCACCTTTGAAGGCCCGGACAACGAAACCATGGTGGATCGTCAGATCGACATGCTGGCGGCGGCCTTGGCCAATAACCCCAAGGCCATCGGTTTTGCCGCTCTGGACAGCCAGGCCGCTATTCCACTGTTGAAGCAAGCTGATGAAAAGGGCATTCCGATCATTGCCTTTGACAGTGGCGTTGACAGCGACATTCCGGTTTCTACAGCAACAACAGACAATCAGGCCGCGGCTGCGCTAGCTGCGGACAAGATGGCCGAGATGATCGGCGGCAAAGGCAAAGTGGCCGTTGTTGCACATGACCAGACCAGCCGCACAGGCATCGACCGGCGCGACGGCTTCGTCAATCGCATTGCCGAAAAATACCCGGACATCGAAGTTGTCACGGTTCAATACGGTCAGGGTGACCACCTGAAATCGACCGAGGTGACCAAAGCGATCCTGACGGCGAACCCCGATCTGAATGGCATCTTCGGCACCAACGAAGGCTCGGCCATCGGTGTGGTGAACGGGGTGCAGGAACTGGGGACCGAGGGGCTAGTCATCATCGGATATGACAGTGGCAAGGCCCAGAAAGATGCGATCAAAAGCGGGCTGATGGCGGGTGCAATCACTCAGAATCCCGTGGGCATCGGGTATGAAACCGTCAAGGCTGCTGTGGCCGCGATGAAGGGCGAAGAAGTTCCTGCCCTGATTGATACCGGGTTCTACTATTACGACGCATCCAACATCGACGATCCAAAGATCGCGGCAGTGCTGTACGACTGATCTTCATTGTCATACTTGTTCCTGGCTCTTGGTTCTCCAAGGGCCAGAAGCTTGTCAGAATCCCTGCATTAGCATGTCGACGCCGGCGGTGATCTGCGCAAAGTGATCATCAAGGTTGTCGACCGGCGATTTCAGAATGCCCACCGGAACGGCAGCCATGAATTGGGTTGCCATTACAAACGGTTTGCCCTGGATATCAAAGACGGGATTGAGCCGGGTGGCTGGGATCGGCGCGGTCGCTTCGGGAAGCAGGGGCACGACGACGCGTGTGTTCAACCCGCTCAGCAGATCGCTCTGGATGTCCAGAAGATACCCGTCACCTGACGGGTTGGGGAACACGTCGTATTTTGGCATCAGAACTGTCGGTAGGTGTCCAGCGGTAAGCCATTACGCTCGACATACGCGTTGGAACTCTCAAGTGCGGCCTTGTTTTCGGCTTTCCAGCGCTCAGCTTTTGTACTGGCGACTGCGGCCCGAATGCCGTCTTCGGCTGCGCGGGAAAGATTGATCTTCAGATCCCGCGCCTCGGACAGCATATCGCCATCCAGTGATAGATTTGTCGGTTTACGAGATGGAGCATTCATTTGATTACCCTCTGAACTGCGCCATTTTACCATCACACGATATGCGCGTCAAACATGCGCATATTACGTGAAGCGTGGAAGCCCTCTGTTCAATGTCACGTGGCAATCAGGAGGTTTTTGGCCTGAAAAGAGCTTTGCGCTCAGTTCTTGCCTCCCCGATTATTCTGCGACTTTTTGTTTGTGTTTATTGAACTGTTGGTCGAAGAGGTTTTTGAAGGGTCCGTTTTTCTGCATGAGTTGGTC
>NZ_JBXWQP010000016.1:0-3381 GCF_059612445.1 Ruegeria sp. TASC047 | reverse complement strand
GCAACAGACGGTTGAGGTTAGGTGTTATGGAGATTGAGCAGACGGGGTTGTCGGGTGTGTTGGTTATTCGCCCGCAGCGGCATGGGGATTTGCGCGGGTTTTTTTCCGAAAGCTGGAACAAGGCGCGGCTGGAGGAGGCTGGGGTTGTGTTGCCGGAATTTGTGCAGGACAACCATTCGCTGTCGTCCTCGGTGGGGACATTGCGCGGCCTGCATTTTCAGGCGCCTCCGCATGCGCAGGGCAAATTGGTGCGCGCGGGCCGGGGCGCGCTTTATGATGTCGCCGTCGATATCCGCAAGGGATCGCCAACTTATGGGCAATCTTTCGGCATCGAGCTCAGCTTTGAGAACGGGCGGCAGCTTTGGGTGCCGGCGGGATTTGCCCATGGTTTTGTGACGTTAGAGCCCGACACCGAAATCTGCTACAAATGTACCAGCTCTTACAATGCGGATGCCGATGGGGCTGTGCGCTGGGACAGCTGTGGTATTGATTGGCCCTTGCAGGGGAACCCGGTGCTGAGCGACAAGGACAGGATTGCACCTGCCCTGGCCGATTTTGACAGCCCGTTTGTTTACGAAGGATAGAATATGAAACTGTTGGTGACAGGTGGTGCGGGTTTCATCGGGTCCGCGGTCGTGCGGCGTGCCATTGCGGACGGACATCAGGTCGTGAACCTTGATGCGCTGACCTATGCGGCCTGCCTCGACAATGTTGCCGAGGTTGCAGAGAACCCGAACTATGCCTTTGTTCACGCAGATATCCGCAACCCTGCAGCCCTGAAGGCGGTGTTTGCCCAACATGCGCCTGATGCGGTGATGCACCTGGCGGCGGAATCCCATGTTGACCGGTCCATCGACGGGCCGGGGGCTTTCATCGAAACCAATGTCCTAGGCACATACAACATGCTGGAGGCGGCGCGCAGCTATTGGGCCGGACAAGGAAAACCGGACACTTTCAGGTTCCACCATATCTCGACCGATGAAGTCTTTGGCAGCCTGGGCCCCACCGGCCAGTTCACCGAGGATACCCCCTATGATCCGCGGTCACCCTATTCCGCGTCAAAAGCCTCCAGCGATCATCTGGTCCGGGCCTGGCACGAGACCTATGGCCTGCCGGTGGTGCTGACCAACTGTTCGAACAATTACGGGCCCTATCATTTCCCTGAAAAGCTGATCCCCGTTGTGATCCTGAACGCAATCGCGGGCAAGGCGCTGCCGATTTATGGCGACGGCTCGAATGTCCGCGACTGGCTGTATGTCGAGGATCACGCCGACGCGCTTTTGCTGGTGGTGCAAAAGGGGACTGTCGGCCGGTCCTATAACATCGGTGGCGAGAACGAGCGCAGCAACCTGGAACTGGTGCAGACGCTTTGCGCGATCCTGGACGACCTGCGCCCGAAACCGCAGGGGGTCTATGCGGACCAGATCACCTTTGTCACAGACCGCCCCGGGCATGATGCGCGTTACGCCATCGATCCCTCGCGGATGCGCAGCGAAATGAAGTGGCGCCCGTCCGTGACGGTAGAGGAAGGTCTGCGCAGAACGGTTGAATGGTACCTGAACAATGAAGACTGGTGGCGATCTTTACAGAACCGGTCCGGTGTTGGCGAACGGCTGGGGGTCAGCGCGTGAAACTTCTGGTCTTCGGGGCGACCGGTCAACTGGGCCGGGAACTGATCCGGTGTGGCGGGGATATCTCGGTTGAAGCGCTTGGGCGCGACAAGGCGGATTTTACCGATCCTGAAGGGTGCGCGGCCCTGGTTCGCAACACCGACGCGGATTCGGTGATCAACGCCGCCGCATATACCGCCGTCGACAAGGCCGAAGCGGAGGAAGACCTTGCCCTGCTGATCAACGGAACCACGCCCACGGCGTTGGCCAAAGCTGCGGCCGGGCGCGGATTGCCGTTTGTTCAGGTCTCGACGGATTATGTGTTTGACGGGGCGGGCACGGCCCCGTTCTTACCCAACCACGCGACCGGCCCGCTGGGCGCCTATGGGCGCACCAAGCTGGCGGGTGAGGCCGGTGTGATTGCGGCGGGCGGACCCCATGCAATCATACGAACCTCTTGGGTGGTGTCGTCACATGGACATAACTTCGTCAAAACCATGCTGCGCCTCGGCAAAGAGCGTGACCACCTGACGATCGTCGCAGACCAGATTGGCGGGCCAACCCCGGCATCGGCACTGGCCGAGGCCTGTATCGGCGCGGCCCGTTCCCTTTTGACAAACCCGGATGAAAAGACCGGAATTTACCATTGCAGCGGTGGCCCTGATGTCAGCTGGGCCGATTTTGCGCGCGAGATCTTCGATCAGGCCGGCATTGACTGCAATGTCGAAGACATTCCGTCCAGCGCATTCCCGACCCCCGCGAAACGCCCCCTGAACAGCCGCCTGGACTGCACGACGTTGACAACGGAACTGGGCGTGCCCCGTCCGGATTGGAAGGCGGGCCTGCACAGCATACTTGAAGACCTTGGAGAGCTCGGCACATGACGACCCGGAACGGCAAGAAACGCAAAGGTATCATTCTGGCAGGCGGGTCAGGCACCCGTCTTTATCCGATCACGATGGGCGTCTCGAAACAGCTTTTGCCCATCTATGACAAGCCGATGATCTATTACCCCCTTTCGGTGCTGATGCTGGCCGGGATCCGCGACATCGCGATGATCACGACGCCGCAGGATCAGGAGCAGTTTCAGCGCCTGTTGGGTGACGGAAGCCAATGGGGCCTGTCCCTGACCTGGATTGTTCAACCTTCTCCTGACGGGTTGGCGCAAGCCTATATTCTGGCGGAAGATTTTCTGGATGGTGCCCCCTCGGCCATGGTGCTGGGCGACAACATTTTCTTTGGGCACGGCCTGCCCGAGATCCTGCAATCGGCAGACGCCAAAGAGACCGGAGGCACTGTCTTCGGCTATCGGGTCGCTGACCCCGAACGCTACGGGGTCGTGGCCTATGACGAGGCTGGCGCCGTCACCCAGATTGTCGAGAAACCCCAAGTGCCGCCATCGAACTACGCCGTGACCGGACTGTATTTTCTGGACGGCTCTGCCCCTGAACGGGCCCGAGCCGTAAAACCGTCTGCACGCGGCGAGCTTGAGATTGTCACCTTGCTTGAAATGTACCTTGAGGCCGGGTTGCTCAGCGTCAACCGCATGGGACGCGGTTACGCCTGGCTGGATACCGGAACCCATGCAAGCCTGCTGGACGCCGGAAACTTCGTGCGCACGCTTCAGGACAGGCAAGGCCTGCAAACCGGATCACCCGACGAAATCGCCCATACATTGGGCTGGATCAGCGACCAGGACCTCGAAGCCCGCGCCCGCAAATTCGGCAAAAACGAATACGGTAAATACCTCAAAAACCTGCTCAGTCATTAG
>NZ_JBXWQP010000015.1:0-14340 GCF_059612445.1 Ruegeria sp. TASC047 | reverse complement strand
CTTCGGTCGCTTGTTTGCCATTCTTAGTCCTCCGTTTCCTAAACATAGCGTCGGACCAGTTCAGTGGGGGAGGCTCAGGGTGTTACCAAGGGAAGTTTCTACTATCACTTCCACAACCGCCAAGACTTTATACAAAAGCTCCTTGCTTTTTGGGAGGAAGAATTTACCCAAAAGCAACTCCGTGCACTCGCGGCCAGTAAAGCACCGGCGCACGAACGTCTCTTTCAGCTTGCGATCCGAATTGAGCACGATCAGCTGAATAAGTTCGATACGGCTTTTCGCAGCTGGGCTGCGCAGGATATGTCGGTCGCAAAGGTGGTGCGGCGCGTTGATGCTGTCCGTTTTGAAGCCATCAAGGCAATCTTCGCCGAGATTGGATTTGTTGGGATCGACTTGATCGAACGAACGCGGATCTTTTTTCTCTTCCACAGCTCGCTCGGCGTTGTGCAAGTCACAGACGAATTGCCGATCACAGATGAATTGATTCGCGAACGGGTGAGGTTTTTCACTCAGTCGCATGGAGATTGATCAAACCCGTTGCAAGATTTTTTTGGTTGAAACTTGTAGCAAAACTTACTGAATATTCGTCAGTCTGATCAATGTATGTGCTTCGAAGACACCATGACCGAGTTGCGGACAGACCGAACTTATGCTGATGCAGCTATCGCTTTTGCAGCATTCGCTCGCACCTGCAGCGGTGTCTTTTTGGAAAAGTCGGAAATCTACACCAGACCTGTCGTTCAATCACATCATACGCAGCTATTCTATACTTCGCAATTTTCGCCCCAGAACTCTGGGCTTCGAGCAAGACGTCATGTGGATCAAGGCCGTGTATCATACGTTCGCGGAACAGAGTGTTGTGATACGCGCTTGTTTTTAGAGATATCGCAGTCTGCTTCAAACTTCCAAAGCCACAAGGAAGGCCGCAATAGATTGAATTGCAGCATCCATGTCGTCGCTCGCGGCGAATTCTTCTGGTTTGTGGCTAACCCCGTCTTCGCAGCGGACAAACAGCATCGAGATTGGACAGAGGTCTGCCATGGCCGATGCGTCATGAGTGGCACCTGACGGCAGGCGTGGCGCGGTTGGGCAGATTGCGCCTGTCGCAGTCGACAGGGCGTCAATCAGATCGCCATTACATAGTACGGCGGGTTGTTCATAGGTCCGTTCCATCGAAAACCCTACGCGACGCCCGCCCGAGATGTTATCGCCCAGGGACCGCGCCAATCTTGCGAAATTGTCTCGGACGGTGTCATTCAGCGCCCGGATCTCCAAGGTCAATTCAACCGCGCGCGGGATCGCGTTCACCACGTTGGGATGCAAGGACAACGCACCAATGGTTGCGCGTAGATCGGTGATCTTTTTTGCCGAGTCATGGATTGCTGAAATGAAATCCGAGGCGGCCACCAGCGCATCGCGGCGGCTATCCATGGGAACTGTCCCGGCATGACCCGTATCGCCGGTGAATGTGACTGTGTTCCGCTCGATGCCACAAATGCCCGTCACAAGTCCGAGCGCGCTATCCTGCGCCTCCAGAACCGGGCCTTGTTCGATATGGACCTCCAGATAGCCCAATGTCTTTGCTGCGTCGCGTGCCAACGATGTGACGCGATCCGGGTCGCCACCAAAGCCCGCCAGCGCGTCCCGCAGGGACACCCCGTCGCTATCGGTCATTGCCAATACAGCGGGATCAAACGTGCCCGCCAGCGCGCGTGGACCCATCAGAGCGGTAGGGAAACGGACGCCTTCTTCGTCGGCAAAGGCGAGGATTTCGACTGAAAAGGGCAGTTCGATCCCGTCTGCCACAAGTTTCTCAAGCGCGAGGCATCCCAGGACAACGCCCATGATCCCGTCGTATCGTCCGCCGTTCCTCACAGAATCCTGATGAGATCCGATCAGAAAAGTTGGCGCGCCCGCTGGCCCTTCCTTGCGACCGATGAGTGTGCCGGCCGCGTCCATATGCATTTGCAGGCCAGCCTGTGACATCCATGAGCGTATGACCCCCAACGCAGCCTCATGCTGGGGCGTAAAGGGAAACCGCGTAACACCCACTCTGTCGAGGCTGCATCTCGCGATGTCTGATAAACGGTCTTGTGCGCACTGCCCCCAGTTCATGATGGCCTCCTATTTATCATGATAAATTACTCTCTACACATAGGCGCTTGAGGTGTCTATAATTTTATCATGATAAAATTTGAGGTGTAGAATGGACGGTAGCGGCACACCATCGCCCAAGCTAAAACGATCGCGTCCGGTTCGGGTTGCTGATGAAATCAAGCAATGGGTCGTAGAACGTGACCTGAAGGCAGGTGACAAGCTGCCCAATGAAAGCGCGATGATTGAACAGTTCGGTGTATCCAAGGGTACTGTCCGTGAGGCGCTGCGCATTCTTGAGGCGCAGGGCCTGATCATGACCAAGACCGGACCGGGTGGTGGCAGCATTGTCGGCGAGGTTTCTGCGGAGCGTGCGCGATCCTTGTTGGCCAACTATTTTTACTTTCAGGACCTGTCAATCACCGACATTTACCAAGTGCGAAAAGCACTTGAACCTGAGCTTGCGGCGAGTCTTGCCGGGCACCTCAGCAAGGCGCAACTGGATGAGTTGCAAGACCTGGCCGAGCGCCACCCAGAACCGGCAAAATCAGCGGAAGAAGAAAAAGAGCAGCACATTGCCTCGCTTGTTTTCCACGCCCGTTTGTCAGATTTCGCAGGGAACCGGTTGCTTGGGTTTGTCATTGGGTTCATGGTGCGGATTCTGACGGACCTGACGGTCTATCGCAGGCTTTATGACCCTCCCAACGTCGAGCTTTGGCGCAAGGGGCGCGAACATCAGTTGCAGCTGGTTGATGCGTTGCGCAATGCAGAACCCGACAAAGCCCACGAAGTCATGATCTCGCATATGCAGGTTGCCGAGGAGCTTATGCGCGTGCAGGAAGCTCATCTGATGCGACGGTTCATGGGGGAGTAACTTGCCAACCATCGAATGCATTTTGCGTGACATCCATGACGAAGTGTTTCGTCAGGATGATTGGGGCGTGCCCGCGCAGTACATACCGGAACTGGCCACCGTTTCGCCGGAGCAATTCGCAATCAGTGTGTGTCTTGCCGATGGTCAGTGCCTGACCGCCGGGGCAGCGGATAAACTGTTTTCCGTCCAAAGCGTGTCCAAAGTTTTCACACTGGCCGCCACATTGGGACGAATTGGTGATCAGTTGTGGGGTCGTGTTGGCCGTGAACCCTCAGGGACGTCATTTGACTCGGTAGTATTGCTGGAACGCGAAAAGGGCCGCCCCCGTAACCCGTTTGTAAATGCCGGGGCGATCGTCACAACCGATGCCCTTTTGTCGGGACGCGAGCCGAAACAGGCACTCGCTGAAACGTTGGGTCTGGTTCGTGCAATGGCCGAGACTGAAGACGTTTTCATCAACGCCAAGGTTGCCGCGTCGGAAAAAGCGACGGGCGCGCGCAACAAGGCATTGGCGCACTACCTGAAATCACACGGCAATCTGCAAAATGACCCGGATTTAACTCTGGGCACTTACTTTCATCAATGTGCCATCGAGATGTCTACCCGGCAGCTGGCATTGGCCGGGCGAGCCTTGGCCCGGCTGGAGGCTGCGCCGGGTGTGATTTCGCGCGCCCATGCAAAGCGGATCAATGCCTTGATGATGACATGTGGTCACTATGATGGCTCCGGAGAATTTGCGTATCAGGTCGGGCTGCCTGGCAAAAGCGGGGTTGGGGGCGGCATATTGGTGATCGCGCCTCGTGTCGCATCCATTGCGATTTGGTCGCCCGGTCTCAACCATTACGGAAACTCCCATGCAGGAACCCGCGCAGCGGCGATGCTCACCCAGGCGACGGGATGGTCGGTGTTCTAGAGCTGCAGCGCTTACTCCGGGGCGCGGGTTTTATCCAAGAGAACGGGAACCTCGGACAACCAATCGAAATACGGGGATTGACGGGTCCGGTGGTATAAGCTCTCCAATTCCGAGATTGGATCGTCGCTGTGATCGATGCGCAAATCCAACGGGGGTCGATCCGGGGCAAGAACCAACAGCGCAGCGGACAGCAACCCCCGACTGTCGCCCCCGGCCTGTTTAGCGGCACCCAGAATGCGAAGCATTCGTTCGGCAACTGAAATGTCATCTGTCCGGGTAGCAGACATCATGGCCTCCAGCACCTCTGGCCCTTCCAGCATGTTTCCGGCTATGGCGATCCCGGGTTCCGTGATGTGGTTTGCAAAAGCAACGCTATCGGCCCCAGTGAATCCGTGGGCGCGGCCCTGACTGTCAACTGCAGTCAACTGACGATGCCCGCGCCCTGGATCACTCTTGGTCACCGCCTCAACAGCCTCTTTTGCCGATTGCCCCTGATGCATGGCCCGCAAAACGTCATCCCGCCAGAACGTACTGGGCGCTGTTCCCTGCGACGCCACGAGGCCTGATTCGATATCGCCGCGCAGAACCCAACCGCCCACGCAGAGGCTTCCAGTTGCTGCGGCGGCAGCAAAAACGCCTGTTTTCTTGTCAAATGTCAGAATCGAGAAGGTCATTCCATGGGCCTATCACATTTTTCTTGAATTTATCATGATAATTTGCATAAATACAATTCATCATGATAAATAAACAGGGAGAGGACCTACTCATGACACTGCTGAAACTCACCCGCAGGGCGATGTTGGTTGCCAGCGCTGCAACGGCACTCGCTCTGTCTCCGATTGCGGTATCGGCACAAACGCCGACCGACGTGCTGATCGTTGGACAGATCGCCGAGCCGAAGGCGCTTGATCCGGCTGCTGTCACAGCGGTCAACGACTTCCGGATTCTGATGAATGTTTATGACGGTCTTGTCCGCTACAAAGACGGCACGCTTGAAGTTGAACCCTCGCTGGCAACATCCTGGGACATCAGCGAAGACGGCACGGTTTACACCTTTGCCCTGCGCGACGGTGTGACTTTCCATGATGGCAGCGCCTTCAACGCTGATGCGGTCAAGTTCAACTTTGACCGGATGCTTGACGAAAACCACCCCTTCCACAACACCGGCCCGTTTCCGCTGTCATTCTTCTTTTCAGCAGTGGAGAATGTTGAAGTTGTGGATGATATGACCGTGCGTTTCACGCTGAACGCGCCCTATGCCCCGTTCCTGTCAAACCTGGCCTACCCCACGGGTCTGATTGTGTCGCCAGCAGCGGTTGAGCAACATGGGGCCGAGTTTGGTCGCAACCCATCAGGCACCGGCGCTTTCAAATTCGCGGAATGGCGCTCGAACGAAGCGGTGGTGGTCGAGGCCAATCCCGATCACTGGGACGGCGCACCCGAATTGCAGGCCGTTGTCTTCCGTCCGATCACTGACGCCAACACCCGGACTGCCGAAATGCTGGCGGGTGGCATTGACCTGATGGTCGAGGTCCCCCCGGTTGCGCTGAGCGAGTTTCAGGGTGAGACCTACACGGTTCACGAACAGGCTGGTCCACATGTCTGGTTCCTGATCCTGAACGCCAAGGAAGGCCCCTTTGCCGATGTCCGCGTCCGTCAGGCCGCCAACTATGCGATCAACAAAGAAGCGATCGTCAATGACGTGCTGGAAGGCACAGCCGAAGTGGCAGCAGGTCCAACACCGCCTGCTTTTGCATGGGCCTACAATGAAAGCCTGGAGCCTTATCCGTATAACCCCGACAAGGCGCGTGAGTTGATTGCCGAGGCGGGTGCTGAAGGTGCCGAGCTGACGTTCTTTGTCACCGAAGGCGGCTCGGGCATGCTTGATCCGGTAGCCATGGGGACCGCCATTCAGGCCGATCTGAGTGCTGTTGGGTTCGACGTGAAAATCGAGACCTATGAATGGAACACCTTCCTTGGCGAAGTGAACCCGGGTCTGGAAGGCAAGGCAGACATGGCCGAAATGGCGTGGATGACCAACGATCCCGACACGTTGCCGTTCCTTGCACTGCGTACCAACGCCTGGCCGGATCAGGGCGGTTTCAACTCGGGTTACTATTCCAACCCAAAAGTTGACGAACTGCTTGAGGCAGCCCGCGCGGCGACCGATCAGGCAGAGCGTGCGCGTCTCTATCAGGAGATGCAGGTCATCGTGCAGGAAGACGCGCCTTGGGTTTTCGTAGCCAACTGGAAGCAGAATGCGGTTACATCCGACCGTGTCGAGAACTTCTCGCTTCAGCCGTCGTTCTTCCTGCTGCTGGACGACGTTGTCAAAAACTAAAACGACCCGTGCAGCCGCGCGCATTGTGCGGCTGCACCATTTCGGGAGGGGGCAATGGCAGGCTATATTTTAAAAAGATTGATCTCTGCGTTTCCGGTTCTGTTCGGTATTTCGATTATTGTCTTTGTGATCATGGCTATGATCCCCGGCGACCCTGCCACGGCTATCCTTGGGTCTTACGCGACCCCGGAAAACGTGGAAAAGCTGAACCGCGACCTTGGCTTGGACAAGCCGATGGTGCAGCGATATTTCATCTGGCTCGGAAACATGCTCCAGGGCGATTTTGGGCGCAGTTTCTCACTGAACCGGGCTGTTTTGGACGAGGTGCTTGACCGCTTCGGGGCGACGTTGATCCTTGCGGGCACGGCATTTGTCCTGTGCTCAATCCTCGGCATCGTCGCCGGTGTTGTATCGGCCGCCCGGCAATACGGTTTGGCCGACAAGGCCATCACTTTCGCCGTTCTTCTGGGTATTTCCATCCCCTCCTTTTTCCTTGGCATGATGATGATCCTCATCTTTGCTGTGAAACTGCGCTGGTTTCCGGTGTCGGGCATGTGGCCTATCTATGGCGCGCGCGACCTGTCGGCACTGGTCAGTCACCTGACTTTGCCCGCGTTGGCGCTGGCCGTAGTGGCGACCGGCGTCATCGCACGGCTTTCGCGCTCTGCCATGCTTGAGGTGCTGAGACAGGACTTCATCCGTACCGCGCGGGCCAAGGGCGTGCATGAACGCTCGGTCATTTGGCGCCATGCCCTGCGCGCCGCGATGGTCAGCATTATTCCGGTGCTAGGGGTGCAGGCCGGGTTCGTTCTGTCCGGGGCCGTCTATATCGAAATGGTGTTTCAGTGGCCCGGTGTCGGGCGCATGCTGGTCGATGCCATTCTGAAACGAGACATTTTGCTGGTGCAGGGCGGCGTCGTCTTCGTCGCGGCCTGTTACGTGCTGTTCAACATCGCCGTCGATGTCGCGCAAAGCCTGCTGGACCCGAGGATCAAGACATGAAGAGTTTCCTTTCGCTTCTCGCGCGCAACCGGCTTGCACTTGGCGGTCTGATTGTGATGGGGTTGGTCGTTTTGCTCACGCTGATCACTCCGCTTCTGCCGCTGGCCGATCCAGACGTGACCAACACGGCAGACCGTTTCAAGAAACCGTTTTCCGAAGGCGCGCTCTTGGGCACAGACCACCTGGGGCGCGACCTGCTCAGCCGTCTGCTCTGGGGTACGCGCCTGTCGCTGGCCGTTGGCTTCGCCGCCGCGATTGTTGCGGCGACCCTCGGCGCAGCCATTGGTATCATCGCCGGATTTTATGGTGGACGCACGGACAACATCATCATGCGCGGCGTCGATATGCTGATGGCATTCCCCTATATCCTGCTGGCACTGGCGATTGTCGCAGCGTTGGGACCGGGACTGATGAATGCGCTTATCGCGGTGGCTGCCGTTAACATCCCCTTCTTTGCCCGTAACATTCGCGGGATCACCGTGGGCATTGCCCATAAGGAATTCGTCGACGCGGCACGGTTGTCAGGCATGACTGATGCGCGCATTATCCTGACCGAAGTGCTTCCAAACGTGATCCCGGTGATCGTGATCGCCATGTCGACGACCATTGGCTGGATGATCTTAGAGACCGCAGGTCTCAGCTTTCTGGGCCTCGGATCGCAGCCACCGCAAGCCGATCTGGGCTCCATGCTGGGCGAGGCGCGCTCGGCTCTGATCACCAATCCGCACACTTCGATTGTGCCCGGTGCGATGATCCTGATCATTGTCATGGCCATCAACCTCTTGGGTGACGGCGTGCGTGACGCACTTGATCCTCGCCTGAAGTCTGGCGCCCTGTCGCGCCCGATGCCTACAACAATGGTCAACCGGACTGGGCCGGTCCCTGAGGCCAAAGCCGACACCTTATTGGCACTGCGTGGATTGAAGACCCAGTTCCATGTCAAAGATCGAGTCTACAAGGCGGTCGGCGGTGTCGACTTGCAGGTGAACCCAGGCGAATGCCTAGGGGTGATCGGCGAAAGCGGCTCTGGTAAATCGGTGACCGCGCTCAGCATCATGGGGCTGGTTGCCTCGCCCCCGGGTATCATCACCGGTGGTGCGGTCCACTACAAGGGTGAAGATCTGATTGGCGCGCCCTATGAAAAACTGCGATCGCTCAGGGGCAACAGGATCGCCTACATCTTTCAGGATCCGCTGGCCACGCTGCACCCACTCTACACAGTTGGCGATCAGTTGATCGAAGCGGTTCGGGCACATCACCCGTTTGACAAGACCGAAGCCCGTGCCCACGCCATAGACCTGCTGAAATCGGTGCGTATTCCCAATGCGGAACAGCGCGTCGACAGCTACCCACACGAGATGTCGGGAGGCATGCGGCAGCGCGTGGGGATCGCCATGGCGTTGGCCAACGACCCCGAGGTCATCATCGCCGATGAACCGACCACGGCGCTGGATGTGACCGTACAGGCGCAAATTCTGTCTCTGCTGGATGACCTGCGGCGCGAGCGTGGCTTGGCCATCATCTTCATCACCCACGATTTCGGCGTGGTTGCCCAACTTTGTGACCGGGTCGCGGTGATGTATGCGGGCCGGATTGTTGAGGAAGGCCCAACAAAAACCATCCTGAACGCACCGGCCCATCCCTACACGTCGCGCCTAATTGCCTGTGTGCCTGAATTGGGGCACGGTCGCCGTGAACTTGCAGCCATTCCCGGGCTGCCGCCTGTCGTGGACAAGCTGCCCGAGGGATGCGCCTTTGCAGAGCGTTGCCACAAGGCAAGTGATACCTGTCGGCGGGGGAATATCGAGCTTGCGCGGCACGGCGTCGATAACCATGTGCGCTGCATTGCTCCAGAGACTTCAGCGCAGGAGGTAAGCCAATGACCACTGCTCTCAAATTGACTGGGCTGAGCAAGGTCTTTCCAGTGGGCAAGCACATGTTCGGTCCTCCACGCGCACTGGTGTGCGCCGTTCAACCGTTGTCGCTGAGCGTCGAAGAAGGCGAAACCCTTGGCATCGTCGGCGAGTCAGGCTGCGGCAAGTCGACATTAGCGCGAATGCTGGTTGGCCTCCTGCCGCCCAGCTCCGGCACGATCGAGATCAACGGCGAACCCCTGGACAATGCCGATCCCGCCCTGTTCGGGCGCAAGATCCAGTATGTGTTCCAGGACCCGATCAGCAGCCTCAACCCGCGCAAGACCATCCGTCAGATCATGGAAGCGCCGCTGAAACACCTGCACAACATGCCCGCGGCGGCCCGTGCGGACCGCATTCGGGAGATCTTCGCCGCAGTGAACCTGCGCGAGGAATTCCTGGACCGCTACCCGCACGAGTTTTCCGGCGGGCAGGCGCAGCGGATCGGCATTGCCCGCGCGCTGGCGGCGGATGCGCGTATCCTCATCCTCGACGAACCCGTTTCGGCGCTGGACGTGTCGGTGCAGGCGCAGGTGTTGAACCTGCTGGCCGATCTGAAGCAGCAATTCGGACTGACCTATCTGTTCATCAGCCACGATCTTGCCGTGGTCGAGGCGGTTAGTGATCGGGTCGCGGTGCTTTATTTTGGCGCGGTGGTCGAGGTGGGGCCGGCGGATGAGGTTTTTGCGCACCCCCGACATCCCTACACCAAGCTTCTGGCCGACAGTGCGCCAGTGGTCGGACGTCCATTGACCGCGCCAGAAGGCCGCGAAACCGAATTGCCCGACCCGCTGAACCCGCCAGAAGGGTGTGCTTTTCGTGCGCGATGCGCCTTTGCCAGCGATCAATGCAAGCGCGAAGCACCGCGTCTTGAAAAGCAGTCAGATGGTGTGTGGACGGCCTGCTACCACCCCCTTGCAGACTCAAAGTAGGCAACGAGGTTTTCGGAGTCTCTTGGTGCTCCAAGGCGGGTGAAAGCCGTCCAGATTGTCTTTTCCTAATGGAAGCCCGGGTCTCTTGGATTGAATGTCCGCATTCCCTTCTGCAGAACAACGAGAGGTGATTTGCTCGTGCAGCAAAAAAACAGCGACGTGCGCACGCAGCACGAAATTGCGATGGCAATCATGGGCTCTGAGCCGTCGGTCAGCCCGGTTTGTGCGATGGCCGGCTTGTGTAAGACGAATGTCAGCGCGACTGGCCAAGCCGGTGAAATCGGCGGGTTATCTCAATTTTTTCCAAAGTCTGCTTTAAGGAGAGGGTTCAACCTTCGACCGCAGCACCGCCGCATGTCTGCTCAGAGCCCGATGCGGACACTTCAATCAGCCGCAGCAAGCCGCAATCAAAGCTGAAGCGGCCGTCCAGATTTCAATCTTTTGGTTATTGATCCGGCGGCGTGTAAGGATCAGGGGTACCTGGGGGAATTGCAGGGTATTTTTCAAACGTGGCCAGATGCTGGCCAACGAGTGGAGCGGCTTGTTCAGCGACCCACGTATTTGGCAGAAGTACGTCTTTCAATTCGCCCGGATCATTGATTAGATCGTATACCCGCGGCGTTGAGTAGTTTACTGTGTTCTGCCAGGTACTTTCGTTTTCCCTCGAGACCAGCTTCCAATTGAGCCACTTCACACCGTAAATTTGCGCGCCCATGTAAACGATCACGCTTTCGCGGTTCGAGTTTTCCTGTTCGCCAAGGAAAAAGGCGGACTGATCAATGCCGTCGAAGGCCCGGTCTTCTGGAACTTTGCCACCAACAATTGCCGCCAGAGTTGGGTAGAGGTCCATCTGATGAACAATTTCATTGCTGGCACTGCCCGCGGAGATGCGGCCAGGCCAGCGGATAGCAAACGGCACGCGCAAGCTGCCTTCAAAAGGTGTAAACAACGTTCCACGCCACGGACCTGAGCTGCCCTGTGCGTGGGCCTGCGGAGCAATGTCATTGCCACCCTTTGCCGCTGTTTCTGGTCCATTGTCTGCGGTAAAAATCACGATGGTGTTCTCGCGAATACCTTTGCTGTCTATGGCTTCCAACACGCGCCCAACATACGTGTCGGTTTGTTTCAGAAGGTCCGCGAAAAGACCCATTCCGGTTGCCCCATCAAAATCGGGGTGGGCGATTGAGGGTGTGTGCATGTTTGTCATCGCCAGATAGATGAAGAACGGGCTCTCTTCACCTGCTTTGCGATCGATAAAGTCAATTGCTTTGTCGGTAAGGTCGGCGTCTATCAGTGCACGGTACTTAAGATCGTAGACGCGCGCGACCGAAGCGTCTTCGCCAGCAATTCCTTCCATGACATGGGGAGGCTCGAGATCCAATGCCTGCCAGCGAGGTGACGATGTCCACATTGTCTGGTCGGTGCTTTCGACACCGTAGAACTCGTCAAATCCCTGATCTTTCGGAAAGCGACCATCGCTCCATCCCAGATGCCACTTGCCGTACATCGCCGTGCTGTAGCCAACCTCCTTCAGCATTTCTGCTATCGTAACTTCCCACTGGGTCAAGCCGTATACGCCGCCGCCACCGGGGATCGTGTGGTTGCCGGACCTGATTCCGTAGCGCCCTGTCATGAGCGCTGCGCGAGATGGTGTGCACTGCGCCTCGACGTTGAAGTTTGTCAGGCGCATGCCCTCTGCCGCGAGCGTGTCCATTGCCGGGGTCGCAGCGCCGCGGATGATGCCGCCCCCGTTGAAACCGGGGTCGCCCCATCCAAAATTGTCGAGATTTATCAGAATTATGTTCGGTTTGACTTCTGAGAGTGCGGGTCCTGCCCCTGTTAGCAATCCAAATGTCGCCAGCGCAGAATATATGATGTTCCTCATTTGTGCTCCTCTAACGGTTACATTGATCTGCCACCTCAGGGACAGAGCAGTTCAAAACTGAATGCTGAAAGACAAAGATCCATAGTCGCCGGACAGGCGGTTTTTCGCATGAACGTCATGAACCCACGTGGCGGACAATGCGACGGCCCCTCCCGCCGACTTCGGAATCCAAGATATGGCCGGTCCGATCCCGACAGCTTCGCCCTTGAAATCCCCTAACAGCGCCCCAACGCCGGAGTCCCCGGTCAATTGCTTGTAGGCGTATCCGTGCAGGCCGATGGCCAGATCCTCGGAAACGAATTGATTGAACATGAAGTCCATGTGGAATTCTGTCCCGGTGCGGTAATTCGTATCGGGGTTTTCCGTGTTGAACATTAAACCTGGAACGACCGAAAACTCGGTGCCGGCGTTCGGATCGAACCAAGTCAATGCGGCGACCAGATCAAGGCTCCAGTGATTGCGGCCGATATTTACCGCGCTGGTCGTGCTGTATCTGCCAGTCGGCGCCACGATCAAAGAGTACAGGTTGGTGTGAAGGTTTCCCGACGACCAGAAGAACGAGGCGGGAATAATCCCGATGTCACCCAGCGCAGTGTCGCTCTGAGACCGGGCAAGCGCAGCGATCGAAGACTGGTAGGAGGCGTATCCAATGGGTATGTACCCGCCCACGGCGAACCGGCCGCCAATCGAAGGCGCATCCCACACATACAAGCCCTGCAGGAGGGAGTAGAAAGCTTTGCTTTCAATCGCTGTTTGTATCTTCCCTTCGCTGACGGCCCGGCTGGCTTCGCTGCGGTAGAGCAGGTTCACATTGGAAAAAACGGGCCCGGGTTCCGGGGCGAAGCCCGGAAGAAGGCTTCCGTAAGCACCGGGAAAGTAGTTTGAGAACGCGCCTTCACCGGCTTGGACCGGCGTTTGGGCAAGCACCATCAGCAGAACCAACGGCAACGCTGACGATCGGGGCAAAGGCATTTTTTCTCTCCTCCAACTCTGAAGCGGCAGGCCATCCGGGCAATACGGCAACAGTAGCGGCGCGCGTGTTGATTGTTGCACCATTTCGCGCCACTCTCCGGATGAGTCTTAGGATTGCCACATGTCGTCGTCACCAGCTCTGACCGCCGCTGAAGCCCTCGGCAGCATTCCGGACCTGATCCGTTCGTCGCTCGGTGAACGCAGTCTGGAAAGATGTCTCTCATCGGCCGGGTTGCCGATGGATGTTTCCGATCGCCAAGGAAACTACGTCACCGAGGCATCGATTGAGAGGCTTTTGGCCCGCGCAGCACAGCAAGCAGGTGACGATCTGTTCGGCCTGAGCCTGTTTCCGCATCTCTCGATAAGGGAGTATGGAGTGTGGGGCGACTATGTTCTGGGCGCCCGGACATTGCGTCACGCCTTGCGACGGGCATCCGATGCTATTCACCTGCATGCGGATCGGGACACCCTCGTTTTTCGCGAGGGAGCCGTCTCATGCCGGCTGGAATACATGTTTGCAGAACGCACCGGGCACGGATACCGGCAAATCGCGCTGGCTGCCCTCGGGCCGATGTTTAGTATTCCGCGTCACTTTCTGGGCAAGTCCTGGCTCCCGCT
Source organism: Ruegeria sp. TASC047 (assembly GCF_059612445.1). Taxonomy (NCBI): domain Bacteria; kingdom Pseudomonadati; phylum Pseudomonadota; class Alphaproteobacteria; order Rhodobacterales; family Roseobacteraceae; genus Ruegeria; species Ruegeria sp. TASC047. The sequence continues at coordinate 796 of NZ_JBXWQP010000015.1, read as the reverse complement.
TTCCATCGATCTCGACCTGGGTGAAAACGGTTCGGCCCGCCGCATCGAAGCCGTTCTGGACCTGCAGGTTAGGACGGACCGTAACTGTGTCGCCATGGAAATTGCCAATCGCGACATTGAAACGGGAAACCCCGCCAACCAGCGGTCTTGGACAACGATTGAAGATGTGACACGGGCTTGCCGCGGTGGGCCGCCCACTGGTCTCGTTCAGATTGTCGAACACCTCATCCGCCAACGAATTGGTGTTGACGGGGTCGTTATTGACGACGTGGCGAAATCGATGTCCATCAGCCGAAGAACCCTTCAGCGGCATCTGGACAGAGAGGGTGCCGAGTTTCGAATGCTGGTCGGACGGGTGAAAATGAGCAGGGCCAGGGAACTCCTGGCGTCCAGCCCGCTGACCGTTTCAGAAATCGGGTTGCAGCTTGGCTACTCTACGGCTGGGCATTTCGCGCGCGCGTTCAGGAATGCGTATGAAACCAGCCCGATGGAGTATCGCGCCTCAAAGTCTCGATAGCGGTGAAGTGACCGCATCGCGTTGAAACCCGCCGCCTGCCAGGATGTCCGCAAAGGCCTGCTTTGTCCGCAACTCGGAAATAGACCTTTGAGACTTCGCTGCGGCCACAACGAACGTCCGCTTTTTAGGCTGCGAAGCAGCGAGTAACTGGGCGTTTGATTTGCTGCGTGAGCGAAGGTTGCGACTTCGCTTTGGCTCCTTTGGGCTCGATACGGTCCTTCGCCGTTGTCCGCTCGAACGTCCGCTTCTGCGCCAACGGTCAGCCACTTCATCAATGTC
>NZ_JBXWQP010000014.1:0-1974 GCF_059612445.1 Ruegeria sp. TASC047 | reverse complement strand
CGAAACCATCATCTCAATGGATCACAGGCCAATGATGCACTAACAATCAACTTGGACCAGTCAGATGAGGCTGCTCATACGGAAGTCCTTCCGCTCAACGCCACAGCCTCAGGATTGTGCATGCTTTGTTTTGGCCCTCCTGCACTTTTGGAAGGCCTCAAAAATCGCGACTTGCCCCGTATTACTGCCTCTACGCTAACGAACCTTGAACTCATTCAAGAACGTCTCGTCGAAGTAAAGGAAACCGGTTGGTCCTATAGTAACGGAAGTTTCGAAACCGGTGTTCATGGCTTTGCAGCCCCGGTTTTCGGAATTGATCAACTGGCGCTTGGGACGGTTTCATTCGCGGTTCCTGAAATCAGAACCGCAGGCGACCGGCAGCCGCCCCTACTGAATACCCTGAAACAAGTTTCGCAAGAGCTTACGGCAATCTTTGGTGGCCAGGCTCCTGCAAACTTTCCAACTGAGTTTCGACCGAGTGTTCGGTCGGACGAATTTCCCGGAGAATTTTGAAATGAAGGATTCCAACTTCCTTAAGGAAAACAACGCCCGCTATTTTTGGCACCCGATGGCGCACCCTGCCGACAGCCAAAAGAACCTACCAACCATTTTGGTCGGCGGCGAAGGGGTTAGCATCATCGATGTGGACGGCCACAAGGCCATCGACGCCGTGGGAGGGTTGTGGAACGTCAATCTGGGCTATTCCTGCGAGCCAGTGAAGCAGGCGATTGCCGACCAACTGAACGCTTTGCCCTATTATTCAACTTTCCGTGGCACCAGCAACGATAAGGCGATCGAATTGTCATTCGAGCTGGCCCGGTTCTTCGAGCCAGATGGATTGACCCGCGCGTTCTTCACTTCGGGCGGCTCCGATTCGGTTGAAATCGCACTGAAATTGGCACGACAGTACCACAAGGTACGCGGCGAGGATGGGCGCACCAAATTCATAAGCTTGAAACAGGGGTACCACGGGACCCATTTCGCTGCAGCGTCGGTCAATGGCAACCAGAAGTTCCGTGCTGCCTACGAACCGATGATGCCTGGATGTTTCCACATCCCGGCACCATGGACTTATCGCAATCCCTTCGACGAGACCGATCCCGAGCGTTTGGCACAGCTTTGCGTCAAAGCATTGGAAGCTGAGATTGCGTTCCAGGGCGCAAATACTGTTGCAGCGTTCATCATGGAACCTGTTTTGGGTGCTGGTGGTGTAATTCCACCGCACGAGAGCTTCATGCCGTTGGTGCGCGAGGTCTGCTCGAAACACGGCGTTCTGTTGATCTCGGATGAAATTATCACAGCCTTTGGCCGCACCGGCAGCGAAAGCGGAGCCCGGCACTGGGGTGTGCAGCCGGACATTATGACGACGGCCAAGGCTATTACGAACGGGTACTTCCCATTCGGCGCTGCGATGATTTCCGGTCAAGTTGCCGAAGTGTTCGAACGCGACACCACTGGCAAAGCCTCCGTCGATCAGGGCTACACCTATTCCGGCCATCCGGTCGGAGCGGCAGCAGCCTTGGCAGCACTTGCGGAAATTAACCGCCTGCGGGTGTGGGAGAACGCCGCCGCTCGTGGGGATGAGCTTTTTTCCGGTCTGAAAAGGCTGGCCGACAAGTACGACGTGGTCGGCGACGTGCGCGGCGGTGAGGGTCTGATGTGCGCGATGGAACTGGTCTCGGATCGCAGCACCAAAGCACCGATTGCCAAGCATCTTCCGTTGCAGGTTCAGAACGCAGCATATGATGACGGTGTCATGGTCCGGGTGTCGGGTAACAACATTATTCTGTCGCCACCACTGATCATCACGTCTGACGATGTGTCCAAGATCCTGTCGGCGCTGGATACCGGTTTGGCGAGCCTTTAAATCTTCCCTGACCTCGCCGTTACAAGGCGGGGTCAGACTTTGACGGCTTGTAGTTCTTCGAGCAGGTTGAGGAGTTGATTGAGTTTTTCTCGTCCCATTTGTTTTTC
>NZ_JBXWQP010000013.1:0-120750 GCF_059612445.1 Ruegeria sp. TASC047 | reverse complement strand
AAGCCGAAGCCGAAGCCGAAGCCGAAGCCGAAGCCGAAGCCGAAGCCGAAGCCGAAGCCGAAGCCGAAGCCGAAGCCGAAGCCCCGGTCACTGAAAAGACCGTCGAACGCGTAGTTGAAAAACGTGGCGGTTTCGTTCCGGCCCTGTTGGGGGGCGCGCTGGCTGCCGTTGCAGTTTTCGCGCTGGGCAACGGAGGGCTGCTGCCAACCAGCCCGGACAACTCGGGAGCGCTGGCAGAGCTGGAAGCAAAGCTGACAGAGCAGTCGGACCAGATCGCCAAACTGTCACAGGCGCTTGCAAACAGCCCTGATGTGTCTGGACTGGCAGATCAGGTCAAAACGTTGTCGGACAAGCTGACACCGGTTGAAGGCGACCTGAGCACGGTAAAATCCTCGGTTGATGCGCTGTCCGGTCAGGTCGCGCCATTGACGGAACGGATCGCTGCGCTGGAAAAAGCCCCGATTGCCTCCACTGCCTCGCCCGAGGCAACCGCCGCGTTTGAGGCGGAACTGAAGAAACTTCAGGATTCGCTGGCAGCGCAACGGGCTGAAGTCGAAAAAATGGTTTCGGACGCTCAGGCCCTTGAAGCGAAAGCCTCGGCAGAAGCACAAGCCGCAACGAATGCTGCCACTCTGGCGCGCCTGCGTGGGCAGCTGGATACCGGCCAGCCTTTTTCGGAACTGGTTGCTGAATTGAAGGCAGGCGGCGTGAATGTGCCGGACGCCCTGTCCGGCCCGTCGGAAAAAGGCGTGGAAACGCTGACCGCGCTTCGGGCGTCGTTCGAGCCTGCGGCGCGAAATGCATTGGCCGAGGCGCGCGAGGCTGAAAAAGGAACGGGTTTGGTCGCCTTCCTGCAACGCCAAACGGGCGCCCGTTCCGTCACGCCTCAGGAAGGTGATGGTCCAGACGCTGTTCTGTCGCGCGCGCAGGCTGCGCTGGCAGATGGCGACCTGACCAAAGCGTTGAATGAACTGAAATCACTTCCCGAAGTGGCGCAGGCTGCGATGGCCGATTGGGAGCAGGCGGCCGGGATACGAGCCGCCGCCGTTGACGCCGTGAATACGCTGGCTTCCAGCCTGAACTCGAACTGAAGGACCTGCCATGCTGTGGTCATTGTTTAAGATCCTCGTTTTTGTTGCGATTATCGGCCTGCTGGCGCTGGGCGGTCACTTCCTGATGCAAACCAGTGGTGGGGTGCAGATCACGGTCGCGGGCACGGAATTCACCCTTGGGCCGCTTCAGTCGGTGATTGCGCTGGGTGTTCTGGTATTTGCGGTCTGGTTGTTCTTCAAACTGCTCAGCCTTTTGGTTGCGACGCTCAAATTCCTCAACGGCGACGAAACCGCCCTGTCGCGTTATTTCGACCGCAGCCGGGAACAGCGCGGCTATCAGGCGCTTGCCGATGGGTTGATGGCGTTGGCCTCGGGCGAGGGGCGCATTGCCATGACCAAGGCCAGTAAAGCCGAAAAGCTGTTGAACAAGCCGGAACTGACGGATCTACTGGTGGCGCAGGCTGCCGAGATGACGGGTGACACCAAGAAAGCTTCGGACACCTACAAGAAACTGGTGACAAACAGTGCGACCCGATTTGTCGGGGTGCGCGGTATCATGAAACAGAAGCTTGCCGAGGGAGATGATGAAACCGCCCGCAAGCTGGCCGAAAAGGCACTGGCCATCAAACCGCGTCACGAAGAGACACAGGATGTTCTGCTGAATTTGCAGACCAAGGCGCAGGATTGGGCCGGTGCCCGGTCGACGCTGACTTCCAAGTTGAAAGCAGGGTATCTGCCGCGCGACGTCTTCAAACGCCGCGATGCGGTTCTGGCGCTGTCAGAAGCCAAGGGAATCCTGGATGAAGGCGCAACTGTCGAGCAACAAGAGCGCGCAATCGAAGCCAATCGCCTGTCGCCCGATCTGGTTCCCGCCGCCGCCATGGCGGCCCGCGCGTATATCGCCAAGGGCAAGTCCCGGGCGGCGACAAAGATCCTGAAAAAAGCGTGGGAGGTTCGCCCACATCCGGATCTGGCCCATGCCTTTGCCGAGATCGCGCCGGATGAAACTCCCGAACAACGGGTCAGACGATTCACGGCACTGACCCGCATTCATCCTGAAAACATGGAAACTCGTTTGATCCTGGCCGAGCTGAACATTGTGGCCGAAGACTTTCCCGAAGCCCGCCGTGCCTTGGGTGATGTTGTCGAAAAACGGGGTGATGCGCGCGCCTATACATTGATGGCTGCTGTTGAGCGCGGCGAGGGTGCCACGGACGCCGTTGTCCAAGGTTGGCTTGCCAAGGCACTGAACGCGCCGCGCGGCCCGCAATGGGTGTGCGACAACTGTCATGACATTCAACCCGAATGGGGGCCTGTCTGTCAGAACTGCCACAGCTTCGATACGCTCAGCTGGCAGACACCACAGACACCCGAGATTGCAACAGCAACCGGGGTTCACATGTTGCCCCTGATCGTCGGCGCACTTGAAAACCAGACCGAAGAACCCGAAACAGTCGAGCCTGCGGTGGACGATGATGTGGTTGAAGTCTCAGTGGATGCCGTAGAGGTCGCGGACGATGCAGAGGCTCAGAAACAGGTCTGAGCCCTGCTGTTGCTAACTGTGAATTGTCGCAATCAATTCGGTTTGCTAACGTCATCCTCGCGTCGGGGAGGGCGTTCAAATCCAAATGCTGGACTACTCTCACAACACTTGGTTGGTGGTGGCTTCGCTTGCCGTGGCGCTCATGGCCGGGTTCACGGGTCTGTACCTGACGCATGGCGCGTCAAGGCTGGATAGCCAGCAGCGCAAGTTCGTGGTGGCATTGGCCGCTGTCATTCTGGGCGGCGGCATCTGGTCGATGCATTTCGTAGCGATGCTGGGGCTGCAACTGCCAATCCTGTTCTACTATGATGCCCTGATTACCCTGATGTCGGCACTGGTTGCGATCCTGATGGTCGGGCTGGCGTTGCTGCTGCTGCATTTCCGGCCTCGTTCGGTTCAGACGATGATCGGGTCCGGTGTGATTGTCGGGCTGGGTATCGTCGCGATGCACTATGTCGGGATGGCTGGAATGCAGCTTTGCCGCCCTGTCTATGACATTTTCGATGTTGCTCTGTCAGCGCTGGCATCGGTAATCTTGTCGGTGTCTGCAATCTGGGTGGCTTATGGCAACCGGACTCAACGAAACATCCTGCTCGGCACGGTTTGTTTCGGGCTGGCGGTGTTCACCATGCATTTTGTCGCCACAGGCCTTACGGATTTCGTCGCGAGCGACAGCCTCGGTGGTGCGGGTCCTGCGCTGGATAACCAAGTTTTGGCAATGGGGGTGACGGTATCCGTCTTTCTGATCTGTGGTGCTTTCCTGTTGACCGGTATTACGTTCATAGAGCCAAAGCCCGTGACTGCACCTGCCTCAGGACCTGTGTCGGAACCCGCCCCAATGCGCGCTGGTGTTCCGTATGAGCGCGAAGGCCAGACTTTTTTTGCGCATCCCGCGCGGATCGCCGCCATTCGGGCCGAGGGGCATTATACGGTTCTCTATATGGATGCAGAGAAACTGTTCTGCCCCTGGTCGATCACCGATGCGGAAACGCGGCTTTTGCCCGAAGGTTTCCTGCGGGCGCATCGCAGCTATCTGGTGAACCCGAAACACGTCTCGCGATTTGAACGCCACAAGGACAACGGCACCTGTTATTTCGATGGCGTTGACGCACTGAGCAAGGTGCCGGTCAGCCGGTCCCGCCTGACAGATATTCGCGAAGCACTGGGGGTCTAGGCGCAACTCGTGCAGTTCTTTCGCATTTCGTGAAACAAGCCGCGCGCTCCGTTTTCCTTAACTGGATCAGTTAAATCCGCCGTTCTTTCCTTACCTCAGGTCCCCCAAGGCATATCGCCCGGACCCAGGGAGGAAAAACATGATACCAGCCGGCTTTGAGTATCACCGGCCAGGCGACATTGCCTCGGCCATCGGCATTCTACAGGAACATGGCGACGAGGCGCGCGTGATCGCGGGCGGGCACAGCCTGATCCCGATGATGAAGCTTCGGATGGCCGAGATGGGTCATCTGGTCGATCTTCAGGCCATTGAAGAACTCAAGGGGATTGAGGTCGGGTCTGACACCGTTACTTTGGGTGCGATGGTCACGCAGCACGAGCTGATCACCCACAGCAGTCTGGCCGAAGCCATTCCGCTGATCCGCGAGGCGGCGCTTCAGATTGCGGATCCGCAAGTGCGGTACATGGGCACTGTCGGTGGCAATGTAGCCAATGGTGACCCGGGCAATGACATGCCGGGTCTGATGCAATGCTTGAACGCCGCGTTCGAGTTGTCCGGCTCGGACGGGAACCGGACAGTTGCCGCGCGTGATTTTTATGAGGCCGCGTATTTCACCGCCCGCGAAGACGAAGAAATCCTGATCCGGATTTCGATCCCTGTACCGGGTGCAGGCGTGGGGCAGGCCTATCAAAAGCAAAAGCGCAAGATAGGAGATTATGCGACCGCCGCCGCGGCTGTGATGGTTGGCAACGGTCAGGCCTCGGTTGCGATGACCAATCTGGCCGACACGCCCATCTGGTCGGATGAGGCAAGCACCGCGCTGGCTGCGGGCGATGTCGAAGGGTGCGTTGCCGCAATGCTAGACGCGATCGATCCGGTCGCTGACAACCGCGGCCCTGTCGAATTCAAGAAACACGTGGCAGCCGTGGTGCTGCGCCGCGCCATCGACCGTGCGCAAAGCCGCGCGGGCTGAGGGGGAGGGAACCAATGTCGAAAATGCATGTCAAACTGACCGTAAACGGCAAGCAGGTTGAAGGTCTGGCCGAGCCGCGCACGCTGCTGATCCACTTCCTGCGGGAAGACCTGAAAATCACCGGCCCACATATCGGGTGTGAAACCAGCCACTGCGGTGCCTGCACCGTGGATATCGACGGCAAGTCGGTCAAATCCTGCACCGCCTTTGTAGCGCAGGTAAACGGTGCTGAGATCACAACCGTTGAAGGCCTGACCAATGATGATGGCAGCCTTGGAGTGTTGCAGGAAATGTTTCGCGAACATCACGGGCTGCAATGTGGGTTCTGCACGCCGGGCATGATCACCCGGGCGCATCGTCTGCTTCAGGAAAACCCGAACCCGACCGAGGAGGAAATCCGTTTCGGCATGGCCGGAAACCTGTGCCGCTGCACCGGATACCAGAATATCGTCAAGGCGATCTCGGCTTCGGCTGATTTGCTCAATGCTCAGAAGGAGGCCGCGGAATGAACGACCAGACTCTGACCCCCGAAGAACGCGCTGCCAACCTCAAAGGTATGGGCTGCGCCCGAAAGCGCGTCGAGGACGTGCGTTTCACCCAAGGCAAGGGTAATTACGTCGATGACATCAAGCTGGACGGGATGCTGTTTGGCGATTTTGTGCGATCCCCCTACGCACATGCCCGTGTCGTCAGCGTGAACAAAGAGGCCGCTTTGGCACTGCCCGGCGTGATCGCCGTTTTGACCGCCGAAGACCTGTCGCCTTTGGGATTGCACTGGATGCCGACATTGGCCGGTGACAAGCAGATGGTGCTGGCCGATGGCAAGGTGCTGTTCCAGGGCCAGGAAGTTGCCTATGTCGTCGCCGAAGACCGCTATGTCGCGGCGGATGCCGTTGAATTGATCGAGGTCGAATACGAAGAGCTTCCTGTCATCACGGACCCGTTCGAATCGTTGAAGTCGGACGTGGTGCTCCGCGAAGACCTGGAAGGTCAGACCGAAGGCGCACATGGACCGCGTAAACATCACAACCACATCTTCACGTGGGAACAGGGCGACAAGGACGCGACCGAAGCCGTGCTGGCCGAGGCGGACGTGGTCGCCGAAGAGATGATCTATTACCACCGCACCCACCCGTGCCCGCTTGAGACCTGCGGTTGCGTGGCGTCGATGGACAAGGTGACTGGCAAGCTGACTCTGTACGGGACGTTCCAGGCTCCGCACGCGATCCGCACGGTTGTGTCGCTGATTTCGGGGCTGGCCGAGCACAATATCCGCGTGATCAGCCCCGATATCGGTGGTGGGTTTGGCAACAAGGTGGGGGCCTACGCAGGCTATGTGTGTTCGGTGGTGGCCTCGATAGTTACCGGCAAGCCGGTGAAATGGGTCGAGGACCGGATGGAAAACCTGATGTCCACTGCCTTTGCCCGTGACTACTGGATGCAGGGGAAGATTGCTGCCACCAAGGAAGGCAAGATCACTGGATTGTGGTGTCACACCACTGCGGATCATGGCGGTTTCGACGCTTGTGCCGACCCGACCAAATTCCCTGCCGGGTTCATGAATATCTGCACCGGGTCTTATGACATCCCGACTGCCTATTTGGCGGTGGATGGCGTCTATACCAACAAGGCGCCGGGCGGTGTGGCCTATCGCTGTTCCTTCCGCGTGACCGAAGCCGCCTATTTCATCGAACGCATGATCGAGGTTCTGGCCATCAAGTTGAACATGGACGCGGCCGAGTTGCGTCGGATCAACTTCATCAAGGCAGATCAGTTTCCCTATCAATCCGCGCTGGGCTGGGAATATGACTCGGGCGATTATCACACCGCTTGGGACAAAGCGCTGAAGGCTGTGAACTATGAGGGTCTGCGGGCGGAACAGGCGCAGCGGATCGCGGATTTCAAGGAAGGAAAAACGCGCAAGCTGCTGGGCATCGGCCTGACGCATTTCACGGAAATCGTCGGAGCCGGACCGGTGAAGAACTGCGATATCCTCGGGCTGGGGATGTTCGACAGCTGCGAGATTCGCATTCATCCGACCGGATCAGCGATTGCGCGGCTGGGGACGATCAGTCAAGGGCAGGGCCACGCCACAACCTTTGCCCAGATCATCGCCAGTGAAATCGGCCTGCCCGCCGATGACATCACGCTGGAAGAGGGTGACACGGATACCGCGCCTTACGGGCTTGGGACCTATGGATCCCGGTCCACTCCGGTGGCTGGCGCGGCCACGGCAATGGCGGCCCGCAAAATTCGGGCAAAAGCCCAGATGATCGCGGCCTATCTGCTGGAGGTACACGACAATGACGTCGAATGGGACGTGGATCGCTTTGCTGTGAAAGGCGCGCCTGAGCGGTTCAAGACCATGAAGGAAATCGCATTCGCCGCCTATAATCAGGCCATTCCTGGGCTGGAGCCGGGTCTGGAGGCCGTCAGTTACTATGACCCGCCCAATATGACTTATCCGTTCGGAGCCTATATCTGTGTCATGGAGATTGACGTGGATACTGGTGAATGGGAAGTCCGGCAGTTCTATGCGCTGGATGACTGTGGCACTCGGATCAACCCGATGATCATCGAGGGGCAGGTCCATGGGGGTGTGACCGAGGCACTGGCCATCGCGATGGGTCAGGAGATTGCCTATGATGACATGGGCAATGTGAAAACCGGTACGCTGATGGACTTTTTCCTGCCAACCGCGTGGGAGACGCCGAACTATACCACTGACCATACGGTGACCCCATCCCCGCACCATCCGATTGGCGCAAAGGGTGTCGGGGAAAGCCCGAATGTCGGCGGTGTGCCTGCGTTCTCGAACGCAGTGCATGACGCGTTCCGGCCTTTTGGGTTGGTGCAGAGCCATATGCCGCACGATCACTGGCGGATTTGGAAGATTGCCAATGGTCTGGGGATGCATGGGTGATTGGGATCGGACCGGCTGTTGCCGGTCCGACTGGATGGAGGGGGCTCTGCCCCCTCCGAACCTCCCCCGGGATATTTGGGGCCAGATGAAGATAGGATCCTGGTTTTGACCTTGAACGACGTGCAGAACGGGTTGGCCGCGCAGGGCTATGTTGCCGATGATCGGTTGGCCATGGCGTTGCATCTGGCGCAGCAACTTGGGCGCCCTTTGTTGCTGGAGGGGCCGGCGGGTGTGGGGAAAACCGAAGTTGCGAAAGCGGTGGCAGCCTGGCGCGATACGCGATTGATACGTCTGCAATGCTACGAAGGTCTGGATGCCAGTCATGCCATCTATGAATGGAACTATCAGCGACAGCTATTGGCGATCCGGGCGAGCGAAGCGCAAGGCGGCGTCGCGGAGGCGCAGCTGTTTTCGGATGAATATTTGCTGAAAAGGCCTTTGTTAGAGGCTATCTCGGAAACGAAACCTCCGGTTCTGTTGATTGATGAGATTGATCGGGCGGATGAGGAGTTCGAAGCCTATCTTCTGGAAATCCTGTCAGACTTTCAGATCACCATACCCGAGTTGGGAACGGTGCAGGCACATGTGCGGCCTGTTGTCATTCTGACGGCCAACGGGACGCGGGATTTGTCGGATGCGCTGCGCAGAAGGTGTTTGTACAGCTTTCTTGACTATCCTTCGAGGGAGACCGAACTGGCAATACTGCGGGCGCGACTGCCTGAAATCGAGGGGATTATGGCGCGTCAGATCATCGGTGTTGTACAGGCGCTGCGTCAGGAAGATCTTGAGAAGAAACCGGGCATCGCCGAAATGCTGGATTGGGCAGCAGCCCTGTCCGGGTTGGGTGTCAATGATCTGGCCAAATCCCGCGAAAACGTGCAGGCGACACTGGTGTGTTTGCTGAAAACTGCCTCAGATTACAATGCGGCACCGCCCGAGGTGATGGATCGTCTGATCGGAAAGGTCGCGTGATGCAGGTTACGCGCTTTCCCTCTCGGGCCTCGGGTCTTGCCGACCGTATGTCGGGCTTCATAGCGCATTTGCGAATGAACGGTATGCAATTGGGGGCGTCGGATGCGGGGGACGTGCTTGCCGCCTTGTCCGAAGTGGATGCAACGGATGCCAAACAGGCCCGGCAAGCCATGTGCGCGATATTGACCGGAGATGCAGAGGATTGGCGCCGGTTTGATGAACTGTTTGACGCCTATTGGTTCAACGCTGGCGCACAGCGTTCGGGAAAAGCGAAAAACAAGCATGTGCGGGTGCAGTCCGCCAAGCCAATGATCTGGCAGACCAGAACTCAGGGTGAGGACGAACCACGATCCGGGTCGGAGCAAGAGGCCACTCTGCCTGACTGCGGTGAAGGGGAAGCCGAAGGGGTGGACGGCAAGTTGATCGCCACGCGAACGGCCAACCTGTCACGCCGGGACTTGCGAGAGTTGATGGACGAAGAGGCCCTAAAACAGGCTGAAACAGCCGCGCTGACCTTGGCGCGGGCATTTCGGGACAGGCGATCGCGCCGCCGGAAACGGGCGTTGCGCGGGGCTGTTCTGGATATGCGCCGAATACAGCGCGCCAGTCTGGCGCGTGGTGGTGAGCCGCTGGACCTGTATCGCCGAGCGCGGCCACCGCGTCCGATGCGGATTGTAGCATTGTGCGACGTTAGTGGTTCGATGACCGCGTACTCACGCGTGTTTTTGGCCTTCCTGAAAGGGTTGATCGGCAGCGGGATCAAGGCGGATGCGTATTTGTTTCACACACGATTGATGCGGGTTACAGATGCGTTGCGCGACCATGACACCCTCCGGGCTGCGGGTCGGTTGTCTCTGATGGCCGAAGGCTTCGGCGGCGGTACCGATATTTCCGGCAGTCTGGAGCGATTTCTGTCGGGATACGGCGCGCGGGCACTGAACGGGCGTACTGTCGTCCTGATCCTGTCGGACGGATATTGCAGTTCTGATCCGCAGGCTCTGGGGGATATGCTGGCGCGTATCAGGCGCAAGGCACGCCGGATCGTCTGGCTGAACCCCTTGAAGGGCTGGAAGGACTATCAACCTATTGCGGCAGCGATGCTGGCGGCTGAACCCTATCTGGATGCGCATTTGCCGGCCAATACGCTGGATGCATTGGCGGCGCTTGAGCCGCAGTTCCAAAAGCTGTGAAAGGAGTCTGACCTTGGCGAATTTCGACATTTTTGACACCATCGATCAGCTGCGCGGAACCGGAGAGGCCTTTTGTGTGGCGACGGTTTTGCGCACGGCGGATGCGACCTCGGCCAAAGCTGGAGGGAAGGCGGCGATTACCCAGGCGGGTGAAATCCTGGGGCATCTAGGCGGGGCTTGTGTGCAACGCGCGGTGCGGGCCGCGGCGCAACAGGCTTGGGCGTCCGGGGCGCCGCAGATTATCCGTGTCAAACCTTCGGAAAAGGTGGTGAACATGACGGATCCCGATGGTGTTCAAACGTTCAAAAGTGGGTGCCCGTCCGGTGGTACAGTTGATCTTTTGGTCGAACCCTATCAACACGCGCCCCGGCTGGTGATTTTCGGCGAGGGGTTGATTGCCAAAGCTCTGGCAGCGCATGGATCGCTGGCCGGATTTCGCACGGCTGTCGAGGATGGGCTTGATATTGCTGGAAACCATGTGCGGTTCGCTTTGGCTCAGGTCGATGCGCTGGGCGTGGAGCCGCGGGACTATGTCGTGGTGGCTGCGCAGGGGCGCAGCGACGCATCCGCTTTGAAGGCTGCATTGGAAACCGATGCGGCACGCGTGTCGATGGTGGCCAGTCGCCGCAAGGCAGCAACGCTGACTGCAAAGCTTATCGCCCAGGGATTGGACCCTTTGAAAGTTGCGCGCCTGAAATCCCCGGCGGGGTTGGACATACATGCCATAGACCCACATGAGATCGCCCTGTCGATTTTGGCCGAGATTGTGATGTGGCGGAACGGTGAAAAGGCAGCAAAGGTGTCGCATGATGAAAAGCTTGCTTGAACACCTTTGCCACATGTGGCCTGCGTTGCTGGCTCAAAGGATAGAAACGGCTGCAATGCGCCTATTTCCAAGATGTTGTTGAACAAAGGAAAGACCTGAATGGAACTGACTGATGAAATCCGTATCGCAGCGCCACGCGACGTCGTTTACCGCGCGCTTAACGATCCCGACATTTTGATGGAATGCATCCCGGGATGTGAGGAACTGACGCAGAAATCACCAACCGAGCTTGAGGCGAAAGTTATTCTGAAAATTGGCCCGGTCAAAGCGCGCTTTGCGGGTGAGGTCACATTGGACACGGCCAATGCACCAAACGGGTTCTCTTTGATGGGTGAAGGCAAGGGCGGGGCGGCTGGATTTGCCAAAGGCGGCGCAGACGTTTCGTTGACCGAAGAAGGGGACGAAACCGTACTGAAATACACGGCGAAGGTTGATGTTGGTGGCAAGATTGCTCAGCTCGGCAGTCGGCTGATTGCGGGAACCGCCAAGAAGTTGTCGGCAAAGTTTTTTTCGCGGTTCGGAGAGATCGTGTCAGAGCAGTCGGCTGCATGATCCGGGGCCGAGAGTTTGTCAAAGCACGGACCACTGTCGACAAGGCGGGGGACCCGCCATCAACCGAAGTGTGGCAATCGGCGGTGACTGCAAAAACTCAGTCAGGACAACACCCTTCAGCGAGAGCTGCAAACACCCCTGTCAACGGGGGGTTGAAAATCGGGTTCTGCCCATAAAAAATTGGCTTTTCCCGAAATAACCGGTAGATTTTCTGCAAAAGGTGGAAAACACCGGAGGCAGTAAGAGAGCAGATGTCACAGGCAAAAACTCGTGTTTTGCGGACCACGATACCTGCCGGTCTTGTCGGCAAACGAGACGGTCTTTTTTTCTTGTGGGGCGAGATTGAGCGTGCCCGTTTGAAAATTGAAGACGGAGCCCACCACGACTCTGCAACGCAAGATGGGCAAAGTGCAAACATGGCTGGCGCAGCAAGGCGACTGCTACAGGTGCCGGTGGACGAGTTCATATTTTATTGATGAGCAACGTCTGGATGGGAATAGCGGGATCTATTCTTTTTCAAAGATCAGGATAACTTCGCCGAGGCGTATGCCAAAGCGTGAGACGTAAGCGCGGTTTAACAGACGGTCCTTGGTCAGCAACCACATCCAGTCGTCAAAGCTGACGCGCATCGTGCCATCTTTGACAGGCAGGTCTATTTTGTATTTCCAGTTGAAGGTGTCGCCCCTCTCGGTCCCGCTGGCGGTTCCCAGCACACCGGGCGCAGTACCAGTCCACGTGTCATCGCCAGTCTTTGTCAACGTCCAGATGCGCTGTTCGGTTGCGCCGTCGTTGTAGACAAAATTCTCGACCAGTGTCAGGGTTTTCCCGTCCCATGTGCCGTCGATATCGACTTCAAATCTGCGTGGAACGTTCCCCAGTACATCCTGAAACTGCCCGTAAGCCACGGTCTTTCCGTCGAAGAATTCCTCGAGGTTCAGTTGCCGTTCAGACAGAAAGGTTGTCGGAACCTTGGGTTTGCCAGAGCAGGCAACCAGAAGTGCAAAGCTTGCGACGGAAACGCATGTAATCAGAGAGCGACCTGTGATCATTGCATCAGCCGCCTTTCTGAAGTGATGCTATACTCATTTGCGCCACCTACGTGGATCGGATGTGATTTGGGGGTCGGGCGCATTGTTGCAACGAGCTCAGCAACCTTGATGCCAAACTTACGCATCTCGGAGCGATTCATGATAACGCCCTGTTCTGTCAAATACATCCAGTCTGTAACATCCAGCGTGTGTCCTCCTGCGTCCTTGGGCAGAATGATCCTGTAGGTCAGCTTGATCGTTGCGCCGGATATCGTGCCGTGACCTTCGCCAACGATATCCTCTGCCGTTGCCGTAAACGTATTTCTGGTGCCCAGCGTCAGATACCACTTACGGTTCATCTTTTTGCCATTTGAGTACGTGAAAAACTCGGAAAGTGTGCCTGTGTTCCCATTCCACTCACCAACCATGCGGGCCACAAAGCTGTTCGACATCCTGCCATTGGGGCCATAGATCAGACCTTCGGACAGGATTTCACCGTTCAGATGCTTCTTCAGCGAAAAAGTGGGCCCGGTACCGGCATAGTCTGACGGGCTCTGCGCACGAAAGCTCAGCAGTCGGGCGCGGACAAACATTGCAATCAGCAGAGCCAGCAGGATGATGACGAAAGCATTCATTTGCTTGTGACCTCGGTTGGCAGGGTCAGGACCATTCCAAAGGCCCCAAGTTTCAGGATGCAGGGCAGCACCGCGTAGGCGAGATTGAGTGTATCAAGCGCTTGGGCGGAATTGGTTTGACCGGGGGTGAAGCCACTGCGCTCCAGCAATGGCAGGGTAAAAAAGGCTGCCAGGGCCAGGCCCAGCTTGCCAGCAAAGGACCAGATACCAAACGCTGTGGACGCGTTAAGACCGGCTCGGGTCAATGTGACCGAAAACATGGCGGGCAGCACGACCATATCCGCGCCCAGAGCGGCACCCGAGGCGAGGCAAATCACTGCAAAACCGGTGAGGTTCCCAGCGCTCAGTGTGGCGGCACCGATAAATCCCGCGATGGAAAGCGGCATTGCAATCATCAGTGTCTGTTTCGGGCCAATTTGGTTACTGAGTTTTGCCCAAAGCGGCACGCTTACGCCTGCGCTGAGGAAAAACAGGATCAACAGTGGCCCGGCTTTACCCGGCAATTGCAATCGGTCCTCTACGAAAAATAGAAACAGGGTCGATGTAATGGCCACGGGTAGGCTGTTGATCAAAGCCAGCACCAAAAGACGCAAACCTCCGGCCTGGCCCAGGCTTGAGAAAGACAGACCGGATCCGGTGATTGCGGGCCGCCGCCAGATCGGAACGGTCAACAAAAGGGTTGCGACCGATAGCAGACCCAGAAACAGACCAAACGCGGGATAGCCTTGCGCGTGGGCTCCGGCAGCAACAAAAAGGGCAGGGGCACTTGCCGCGATGATAACGCCTGTCAGTTGTCCGCCTTCCCGATAAGCGGCGAGGGTCATCAACTCCTTCGCGTCAGCGCGTTTCGCCAGCGTCGCACTTCGCCCGTAGAGCAGGATAGTCCCCAGGCTATAAGCCGAAAACAACAGCATCAGAAGAACAACCAGCGTCAGCACATCTGTTCCTTGTTGCAGGCTGAACAGCACCGGGAATCCAATGGCAAGGCCGAGTGCTGCCATGGACGCAAAGACAAGCTGGCCACCGGGCCATCTATCTATCGCCCAACCGATCAGTGGGTCCTGTACCAGATCGACCAATCGGATCATCAGCAAGACGGTGCCAATCACCCCCAGTCCAATGCCCAGATTCACCGCCGCAAAACGCGGTAGATGAATGTATAGCGGGATGCCCGCCGCAGCGAGCATCAGCGCGTATAAGCTGACCCGAGGGTAAAGCATCACTTTCCCTGAAGCATTTGGGTGAAGGACGCCGACCGCGTGTTTTCGCCAAGGAAAACCGACATGAAACTGCGTTTGATGCCCGGATATGCCATTGTGCAGGTCTTTCGACCGTTCAGCCAGAAACTGACCTTGTCTGGCCCGTCGGACACCGCCAGATAGCTGTCACCCTTGGTGACACCTTTAAAACATACATCCAGTTGGTCGCCAATCGGGGCAGGGTGGCCGACGCGTTTCATCTCGTCGAGCGTCGAGTTGACCAGCGCATTCTTCTTGATGCTTTTACGGTATGTCAGCTGAAGCCCGAAATCTTCACTCCAACTAAATGACGCACCTTTGGGTGTGTAAAGTTTGGCGTCGTAGATCGGAAACCCGAGATAGCGGAAGGTTGCAGTGCCAAGAAGCTGTGCACCATCCAACTCTTCCGTCACATGCGAGGCAATCAACCCAGTGGGGGCCAGCAAGGAAAGGCTCAGAAGGGTCGCGCGCAGCATCCCGCTATTCGGCGGCAACAGAGATGGCCGGATCTTGTCCAAGAATGGCATAATCAGCTCCGATCATTTGCGGGGTGCCATTTATCCGCTCAACAACATGCATCGCGCTGGCAATCCCGTCTTCGTGAAATCCGTGCCGGTTATACGCACCGGCGAACCAAGTTCGGTTCTGTCCCTGTATCTCGCGAATATGCCCCTGTGCTTTCAGGGCGGCTTTGTCGAATACCGGGTGGGCAAATTCGACCTGATCATAGATTTTATCCTCAGGAACCTCTGTCGAGGCGTTCAGCGTCACAAAAAGCGGGTCGTTGTCCGGGATGCTCTGCAGTCGGTTCATCCAATATGTAACGCCTACCTCTCCGGCCTGTGATCGATAGGTCCAGCTGGACCAGCACGCACGCCGCTTTGGCATCTGGCCAGGATCGCAATGCAGGGTGGCGGTGTTGGGTTGGTACCGAATTGCGCCCAGCGCAGCGGTTTCCGCCGGGGTGGCATTCCTGCCCAAAATGGCAAGCGACTGGTCAGAATGGGTGGCCAGGATGATCTCATCAAACTGATCCACCGCACCCTGACTGCGGACCGTAACACCCGTCTCACTCCGGGAAATGTTCTGAACCGGACTGGCCAAACGGATTGCCGCCCCTCGTGTCCGCAGGGCGGCATCGATCCGGCGGACATATTCGATACTGCCACCTTTTACTGTGTACCACTGGTGTTGATTTGCGCGGCCACTGGCCAGAAGGGCGTGATTTCGAAAGAACTGTACCAATGAGCGTGCAGGGAACTGATCCACCAGCTCAACCGGAGTTGACCAGATCGCCCCACACATGGGCATCAGATAGTTGTGGCGGAACCAGTGTCCCAGCCGAAGCTGATCCACCAGCTCACCAATCGTGGTGTCGTCGTCTTTTGCAGCCTCCGGAGCCATTTTGCCAAAGCGCAGAATGTCGGCAATCATCTTGTAATAGGCGGGGCGCGCAAGATTGCGTCTCTGCGCGGTCAGGGTGCGCAGATTGTTCAACCCATATTCGATACGACCATTGTCGATTGTCGCGCCAAAACTCATTTCGCTTTCGATAACGGGAACATTGAGCTCATTAAAAAGTCGGGTCAGAAAAGGATAGGTTGCGTAGTTGAAGACGATGAAACCGGTATCCACTGGTTGATCGCCGTTCTTTCCGGCCATGATTGTGCGGGCATGGCCACCTAAACGCGGTTCCGCCTCATAGAGGGTCACGTCGTTGTTTTCTGAAAGGTAGTAGGCGGCTGAAAGGCCTGAAATACCTGCACCAATAACTGCGATTTTCTTCCGTACACCCTGGGTTTCGTCGAACATTCCAGCCTCGTTATGTGGTTCTTAGAATGAAATACGCGGGGTAGGTGCAGTTGGATCAATCCGGTTGGAAGTTTTACCAGAGGTGCAATCCCGTTTGATCCAATTGCGTCACGGGCCCGTAAAATATGAAACATGACTGAATCGGCCCGCGCATGAGCAGCTTTGACGGAAAAACCTATTGGATCATCGGCGCAAGCGAAGGCTTGGGTCGTGCTTTGGCTGATGCGCTAAGCGACAGGGGCGCGCATTTGATCTTGTCGGCGCGTAGTTCTGAACGTTTGGCTGACATTTGTTCCGAGCTTCCCTATGCCCGCGCGATCCGGTGCGATGTCACTGATTTAGACTCTGTTCGCGGGGCTGTGGCCGAGGCGGGTCTGGTCGATGGGCTGGTTTACAATGCCGGCGCGTATGACCCCGTGCGCTCGGCGGATTGGGATACAGAAGCGTCGCTCAGGATGGGTGATGTGAACTATCTGGGTGCTTTGCGTGTGTTGGGTGAAACCGTTCCGGACCTTGTCAAGGCAGGTCGGGGGGATATTACGCTGATCGGGTCGCTCGCGGGCTATCACGGGTTGCCAGCGGCCATCGGATATGGGGCCAGCAAGGCGGCGCTGATTTCCCTGGCGGAAACGATGCGCCATGATCTGGCAGGCACCGGCGTGACCGTGCGGATCATTAATCCCGGCTTCATCAAGACCCGACTGACTGAGAAAAACAGCTTCAGGATGCCCATGCTGATGAGCCCCGAGGATGCGGCGGGTCGTGTGGTCAAGGCGATGTCGCGGCGCCGTTTTCGTACGGATTTTCCTGCACCATTCTCGTGGTTTATCCGTCTGATTGACTATCTGCCGGATCTGTTGGTGTACCGAGGGAAATAGACCCTAACCAAACTGCCCGTGACAGAACCAGCCTGCAGACATGGTTCCGCCATGGCCGTAAAACAGCCACAACCGCTCGCCCTGCTGTGTCACCACAACCCAGTAGTCCCGCACGCCGCTGCGCCAGTTCGGGTCATCCAGCCACCATTCCGGTGCGATCCGTTCCGGGCCGGTGGCCTGCGCCAGCTGCCAGTTACGCCCGCGCCAGCGAAAGGCGCTGGGCACGTCAGGGGTTTCCGGTGCCATCACCGGCTCAGGCTGCCACATCAGCAGGGGGCGGGGGCGTGGCGGCGCAGGCCAGTCGCGGGCAGGTTCCGACCATGCGGCCGCCAGCGTTTGCGCCGTTTTCTCAGGGATGTGCGAGGCCGCGGGATGGCGCCGGGTGATTGCCTCAAGCCCCACCCGCGCGCCCAGCTTGCCGATCAGATCATCCACGGCGGTGTTGCCCGCCAGCCGGTTGCGGGCCACACGGCGGGCTTCGGCATGGCCGGCCACGGTACGGGCGTGGATGGGTTCTGTCTGAACCGCCTCAAGCCGCAGCATGTCGATGCCGTAGCCTGCGTCGATCTTGTCGATTTTCATCTCTAACAAAGGGCGAATGCGGTATTTATCGTAAGTTGGGCGGGCCAGGCCGACCTCGATAACCTCAGCTGCCTGATCGGCGCGGTGCGCCTCCAGCCGCAGGGTGCGGGCACCGCGCCCCTTTTCTTCCAGCTTGGTGCAAAGCGTTGGCAGAACCCGATCAACCGCAGCCATGACATCCTCAACCAGACCAATTGGGTTGGGCAGGGTCATCCGCACCGCGAAATGGTGCGGCGGGCGGGCGGGCGAGACAGGCTCGGGCGCGCTGCCCATGGCCTGATCCAACCGCAGAACCAGCCCGCGTCCAAACCTCCGCGCTAGGCTGGCGCGGGGTTGACCCAGCAGATCGCCGATGCGGCGCAGGCCCAGACGGTTCAGCTGCACGACAACCTGATCTTCCAACCGCAGCGCGGCGATAGGCAGGGGGCTGAGTGCGCCATAAGATTGCCCCGGCGGCGCGATCCGCGCGCCTCCGCCCAGGGCCCTCACTTGCGGCGCGGTGCCGCCTTTGGTCCAGTGCCGCCGTTTACCCGCCCGGGCGCGGGTGGCACGGGCCTCCTGACTGATGGCGTCGCCATTGCGGTCGGATGTGGCCGCCTGCCCCGCATAGCGCGCCAAAGCCCAGGCTGCGCCCAGCGTGTCGGCGATGCCAATCTGTACGCTGAGGCCCATATCCGCGCAATCGGTTTCAAGAACGTTCAGCAACGCCTCCTCTCCGCCAAACAGATGGGCGCAACCTGACAGATCGACGATCAGCCCGTCCGGGGCCTCTTCGGCCACCCATGGGCTGAACTTTCCCGCCCAGCGACGCAACGCGGCCAGGAACGCGGCTTCGGCCGGGGCGTTACGGTGGCGCGTGATCAGGTTGGAGCACATGGCATGAGCATCCCGCACCGGCTGGCCTACACGTAGCCCGACAGCCTGCGCATCGGCATTCACCGAGGTAATAACCTGCATGTTCGACTGCTCGGCCACGATGGCCAAAGGCCCGGTATGCAGTCCCCGCGCAGCGCGGATCAGCCGTTCAGCCCCCAGACGGGGGAACCATAGCGAAAGTATTCGGCGTTTGGGCATTTGCAGGCATCACAATGTTCTTACTTTGTTCTTAAGTGAGAATCGATGCCTGAGTCGAGTCCGCCCTTATCCGCAGGTCAGCCGCAGGATGATCCCGTCGCCATTCACGTACACGTTCAGCCGGTCGATGCGGTAATCCTGTGTGGCGATGCCATCCGGGCCCAGCACGCGCGACCGTGCGGGCAGGTTTGCCTGAATGTTCGAAACCGGCTGGCCAACGGTATCGGAAAAATCTTCTCCCTGACAAAAGGCCAGATCGACCGGGGCAGGTTCCGGCGGCAGCAAAGCGTCTTCGGGCGCGGGCGGGGTTTCAGCACAGGCCGCCAGAAAGAACAGGATCGAGAAAAATCGGTGCATTGGCGTTCCTCATTCTGGCAATGTCGTTTCTGCAATATCAATTAATTAGCCAACCTGCCATGAAAGCACGGTTGAAAACACCCTGTAATTGACGCAGGGTCGGGGCAAAAGTGACAGGGAGATAAGTAGCATGCGTACCCGTGCCGCCGTCGCCATTCAGGCAGGCAAACCTTTGGAAGTGATGGATGTGAACCTCGAAGGCCCCAAGGCGGGCGAGGTTCTGGTCGAGATCAAGGCCACCGGTATCTGTCATACCGACGAATTCACCCTGTCGGGTGCAGACCCCGAAGGCTTGTTCCCGGCCATTCTGGGCCATGAAGGCGCAGGCGTGGTGGTCGAAGTGGGTCCGGGCGTAACCAGCCTGAAGCCGGGCGATCATGTGATCCCGCTTTACACGCCGGAATGTCGCGAGTGTGAATACTGTCTGCACCCCAAGACCAACCTGTGTCAGGCGATCCGGGAAACCCAGGGCAAGGGTCTGATGCCCGATGGCACCTCTCGTTTCTCGACCTTGGATGGCGATCCGATCCTGCATTACATGGGCTGCTCGACCTTCTCGAACCACACGGTTCTGCCTGAAATCGCGCTGGCCAAGGTGCGCGAGGACGCGCCGTTCGACAAGATCTGCTATATCGGCTGCGGCGTGACCACCGGCATTGGCGCGGTGATCAACACCGCCAAGGTCGAAATCGGCAGCCGCGCCATCGTGTTCGGTCTGGGCGGTATCGGTCTGAACGTGATTCAGGGCCTGCGTCTGGCCGGAGCAGACCAGATCGTCGGCGTCGACCTGAACCCCTCCAAAGTGGAAATGGCCACCAGGTTCGGCATGACCGACTTCGTGAACCCGTCCGAAGTTGAAGGCGATCTGGTGCCGTATCTCGTCAACCTGACCAAGGGCGGAGCGGATTATACGTTTGACGCCACAGGCAATGTCGGCGTGATGCGCGCAGCACTTGAATCGGCTCATAAGGGCTGGGGTGAGTCGATCATCATCGGCGTGGCACCTGCAGGGGCCGAAATCTCGACCCGGCCATTCCAGCTGGTCACCGGCCGGTCGTGGCGCGGCACTGCCTTTGGCGGCGCACGTGGGCGCACGGACGTGCCCAAGATCGTCGACTGGTACATGGAAGGCAAAATCGAGATCGACCCGATGATCACCCACACCATGGGTCTGGACGACATCAACCACGGCTTTGACCTGATGCATAAGGGCGAAAGCATTCGGTCGGTGGTTATCTACTAAGAGTAAAATCCACATTTTCCAACCACGGCGCGCTGATCGGCGCGCCGTTTTCGTTGGACCTACTTTCCAGGCCGTGACGCCCCGGTATCTGAACGCGGCGACCGAACCCGCAGAACCGGGGTGTTGACCGAGGTGGTGTTGGCCCGGCTTTCTCGCCAAACAACATAGACGCCGGACGCGATGATGATGCTGGCACCGACGGCGACCCAGATGTCAGGGCGCTCGTCGAAGAAGATCATGCCAAACAGCGTCGCCCAGATGATCTGGCTGTATTGGCTGGGGGCGACGACACCGGCGGGTGCGGCGCGGTAGGCCAGAATGATCAGGTGTTGCGCGATGACCGAGAACACTCCAACCAGCGCCATCATCGCCAGATGAAGCAGGGAAGGCGGCTGGTATACAGCCGGTTGGGCAAGGCTCATCACGACGATAGCCAGCAGCATCGGATAGAGGATCAGCACGGCCGAGCGCTCCTCATTCCCGATCTTGCGCACAAGGACCGAGGCAAAGGCGCTGCAAAAGGCGGCCATCAGGGCGGCCATATGGCCCAGTGTGATATCCGTTGCACCGGGGCGCAGAACGATCAGGACGCCGATCAGGCCGACACCAACCGCAGCCCAGCGCTGAACGCGGACCACTTCACCCAGTATCGGGATCGACAGCACCGTGACGATCAACGGGAATGAAAACAGCAAGGAATAGACCTCGGCCAGTGGCAGAACCGAAAACGCGTAAAACGCGCAGGACATGGCCGTTACCATCAGGCCCGAGCGCAGCAACACCAGCCATGGGTGATGCGGCAGAAAGTTTCCCGTCGTGCGGTCGGTCAGGATCGTGACGGCCATTGGAACGAACGAAAACAGCGTGGCGAAAAAGATGATCTGCATCACTGAATAGGTGCCGCCCAGCACCTTGATCAGCGCGTCGTGGCTGGCAAAGACGGCAAATCCCAGAAATGCATAGCCAAGCCCCCGCAGGGTGTTGTTTTGAGCACTCATCGATCCGGCCTCGGCCTATGTTGGTATGGTGACGATACATCATAGCAGCGCAGGCAGGGTTCCCGGCTGTCCGTAGTGCTGCTTAACCCTATTCCGAGGGCGCGAATAGCCCTTATTTTATCGCTAAAAACGCATGGCCGCCATGATCCGGGATCATCGCAGGATCGGCGGCGCGTCTTTGGGCTGTCGTGCGGATTGGACACCTGCCTTCATGCCGACACCGATGCGGCGGGCTAAGGCGACCCACGGTGTGGCCGTTTCCGCGGGCAGGGTCCGGGTGGCGACCTCTTCGAACAGATCCAGCCAATGGGCAAAGAATTCCGGTTTCACATCGGGCCGTTCGATATGGACCCGTTGCGGATTGCCGTCATAGCAGCGCTCATACAGGATGGCATTGCGCCAGAAGGCGGCGATCTTGTCCTCATGCGCGGGCCAGTCGGTGACGTGGTTGGCAAATACGGGCCCAAGAACCGCGTCTTGCCGGACACGGGCATAAAAGGCGCGAACTTGCGCGTTGATCTGCGCGGGCGTCGCGGGAAAGCGCGGGGGAAGGATGGGTCTGGTCATGACGGCCTGAATTTCGACTCTGTTTTCGGCAGATAGGGTGTTCCGGGGTTACGGAACAGAGGTGGTTTTGTCGCGCCCATCCGGCGTCAGCAGATGCCGCAGCAGGGCCACCGGGTGCGCCCGTAGGCTGAGGCGGGTGGCGACGTAATCTTCGACCACCTGTTCGCCCAGCGTCATTTGCGGCAGATAAGCCTCGGGTTCGTCCAGCGCCTCGCCCTCCAGATCTTGCGAAAACAGGGGCAGAGGCTTGGCTGTGGCAATTGCCTTGGCCTGCCACAGCGCCTCGCGCCGGGTCAGGTCGCAGGCGGCGAAGGCATCAGCCTCGGCCAGCCGTTCGATCACCGATGGTCCAAGGCCTGCGCGGCGCCAGACATCGTCGACCTGGGTGTAGCCGTTGCCGCGCGCGGCGGTCAGCCAGCTGGCGTCTTCCTCGCTCAGGCCCTTGATCTGGCGAAAGCCCAGCCGCAGCGCCAGCCCGCCATGGCCATCAGGCTCCATCACATTGTCCCAAAAGCTGGCATTGATGCAGACCGGGCGCAC
The DNA here is from genome assembly GCF_059612445.1 of Ruegeria sp. TASC047. Classification (NCBI taxonomy): domain Bacteria; kingdom Pseudomonadati; phylum Pseudomonadota; class Alphaproteobacteria; order Rhodobacterales; family Roseobacteraceae; genus Ruegeria; species Ruegeria sp. TASC047. The sequence continues at coordinate 98,593 of NZ_JBXWQP010000013.1, read as the reverse complement.
CTGTACCCCATGTTCGCGCGCATCCCGCACAATCTGGGCCGGCGCGTAGAACCCCATCGGCTGCGAATTCAGCAGGGCGCAGGCGAAGATGCCCGGATGGTGGCATTTGATCCATGCCGAGGCATAGACCAGCAGCGCAAAACTGGCCGCGTGGCTTTCGGGGAAACCGTACGAGCCGAAGCCTTCGATCTGGGAAAAGCAACGTTCCGCGAAATCCTGTTCATACCCGTTGCGCTTCATCCCGCGCAAAAAGAGCGCGCGGAACTCGCTGACATTGCCATGTTTCTTGAAGGTCGCCAGCGAGCGGCGCAGCCGATCGGCCTGTTCCGGGGTGAAGCCCGCGCCGACAATGGCGATCTGCATCGCCTGTTCCTGAAACAACGGCACGCCCAGCGTTTTGCCCAGCACCTCGCCCAGCGCGTCCGAGGGGAAGCTGACCTCCTCCTCTCCGTTCCGGCGGCGAATATAGGGGTGGACCATGTCGCCCTGAATGGGGCCGGGGCGGATGATGGCAACCTCGATCACCAGATCATAGAAATTACGCGGCCGCATCCGCGGCAGGAAGTTCATCTGTGCACGTGATTCCACCTGAAACACGCCGATGCTGTCCGCCTTGCAGAGCATGTCATAGACTGCCGGATCCTCGGGTGGCAGGGTGGCAAGGGTATAGCTGGTCTGGTGGTGCTGGCCGATCAGTTCGAATGCCTTGCGGATGCAGGTGAGCATCCCGAGGCTGAGGACATCGACCTTGAGGATGCCAAGGCTGTCGATATCGTCCTTGTCCCAGCAGATGACCGTGCGACCCTCCATCGTGGCGTTTTCGATGGGGACAAGCTCATCCAGCCGACCCTCGGTGATGATGAATCCTCCCACATGCTGCGAGAGGTGGCGGGGAAAGCCGTCGATCTCATAAACCAGTATTAGAGTCTGTTTCAGGCGCCGATCTTCGGGGTCGAGGCCAATTTCGCGCATCCGTTGCGCCTCAAGCCCCGAGGCCGAGAAAAAGCCCCAAAGCTGTGAGGAAAGCGCCGAGATCGTATCTTCGGTCAGACCCATGGCGCGTCCAACCTCGCGAATTGCGCGTTTGCCGCGATAATGCACGACAGTGGCGCAAAGGCCTGCGCGTTCGCGGCCATAGCGGTCATAGATGTGCTGGATCACCTCTTCGCGGCGTTCATGTTCGAAATCGACGTCTATGTCTGGCGGTTCATCGCGCGCCTCGGAGACGAAGCGTTCAAACACCATGGTGCCCATCTCGGGGCTGACTTCGGTGATGCCGAGGCAAAAGCAAACGACCGAGTTGGCAGCCGATCCACGCCCCTGGCAGAGGATGCTGCGCGAACGGGCGAAATGGACGATATCGCGGACGGTCAGGAAGTAGGGTTCGTATTTCAGCTTGCCGATCAGCGTCAGCTCATGCGCCAGCATTTTTTTCGCCTTTTCGGACGCCCCGGCGGGATAACGCCATTTCAACCCCTCATGCGCCAGACGGTGCAGGCGCTGGGTCGGGGTTTCTTGCGTGCTGCCCTCGTTGGGGTATTCATAACGCAGCTCGTCCAGCGAGAACGTGAGTTGTTCGCTGAGCGCATAAGCGCGGGCAACGGCCCCCTCATGACCTTTGAAGATGCGTAGCATCTCGGCCTCGGAGCGCAGGCGCTGTTCACCATTGGCCAAAGCGTCCCGGCCCAATGCATCCACTTTGCGACGCAGGCGGATGGCGGTCAGCACATCGCCCAGTTTGCGGCGGGTGCCGTGGTGCATCATCGGTGTCGCGCTGGCGAGCGTGAGGATGCCAAGCTGTTTTGCTTCGGTCTCTAATAAAGAGAAATACGAACCATCGGCGCCATCATACCGGGGGTGCATCAACAGATGCATCCGCCCGGCAAAGCGGCGCGTCAGCTGCTGCGCCTGTGTCCGCCACGCGCCCGCGCCGCCCGGAGAGCCCGCCGCCTGTGGCCACAGCAGCAGGTGGAGGCCATCGGAAAATTCGAGCAGGTCAGACAGGTGCAGGATGCAGTCGCCCTTATCGGCGCGCAGGCGGCCTTTGGAGAGGATGCGACACAGGTTGGCCCAGCCCTGCCGGTTCAGGGGCAGAGCGGTGACCATGGGCGCATCGGTGAAGATCAGTCGCGCCGCCGGGATCAGGCGGGGAACCGCGTGGATGGGATAGGAGGGCGGCTTGGGGATATGATCGGGGCAGGGTGGACCGATTGAGGTATTCTGTGCCTCCCACGCCAGCCGTTCGCGGACCTTGCGGGCGATCTCGCGCGCCTGAGTGTGGGCGCGGACGATCCCGGCGACCGAGTTGTCATCGGCAATCGCAATGGCGGGTAGGCCCAGGGTGACGGCACGCTCCATATACTCCTCGGGGTGCGACGCCCCGGTGAGGAAGGTAAAATTCGACGTGATCGACAGCTCGGCATACATGGCGATTCCACATTATATTCACGTTTTGTTCTTTTTCGAGTCCTTTGCGCAGGAAACGGGTCGATTGGGTCCGGTCGCACAGGCATGGTCAGCAAAAAAGGAGATCCGAGATGTTCAAAATCACCGCTTTGCCCACCAACGATGTACGCGCCCTTCAGGCAGGTGGCGCGGATGCATATGGTTCAACGCCGGAACGTGCTGTTTCGACGGGTGCAGGTAACCCGTGCCGCCACTGCCTGCGACATATTCCAGAGGGCGATGAGATGCTGATATTGGCACATCGACCTTTTTCAAAGACACATCCTTATGCAGAAACCGGCCCGATCTTTCTGTGTGCAACACCATGCGAGCGATACGAGGAAGACGCGCTGCCCGAAATTCTGACCACCTCGCCCGACTATCTGATCAAGGGCTACGGTGCGGATGACAGGATCGTCTATGGCACCGGGGCGGTCACACCGACGGACAGGATCGGCGCAAAAGTCAGGGAAATCCTTTCCCGATCCGACGTCGCCTATATTCACGTGCGGTCTGCGCGGAATAACTGCTATCAGGCACGAATAGACCGCGCCTAAAGCTTGACCCGGTGGATGCCCCGGCGTGGCTGATCCTGATCATCCGCTGGGTGATCCTCGGTACGGGACGAGGTCAGGGCAAGGAATACATCCTCAAGATCGGCCTCTTCGGTGCGGACGTCGCGGATGCGGATATTCGCGGCGCGCACCGATTCCAGAACCTGCTCGGCACTGGTCTGAATGTTTCGGTATTGCAGGACAAGGCTGCCATCATCGCGGAGAGCTGCCTCGACGCCTTCTGACACAGGCAGATCAATGATCGGGCTGTCGGGCACAATCACCATGGTGCGGCTGTCCATGCGGCCCAGCAAGTTGGCCGTGCTGTCCTGCGCGACCTTTTCGCCGTGGTTGATAATGGCGATCTCGTCGCACATCTCCTGCGCTTCTTCCAAGTAGTGGGTGGTCAGGATGATGGTCATGCCCCGTTCGTTCAGCTTGCGCACATTGGCCCAGAGCATCTGGCGCAGTTCGATATCCACACCTGCTGTGGGCTCATCAAGCACAAGGATTTTCGGGTGATGCACCAGTGCTTTGGCCAGCAGCAACCGCCGCCGCATCCCGCCCGAAAGAGTGCGTGCATAGGCCTCGGCCTTGTCGCTGAGACCGACCAATTCCAGAATCTGATCACTGCGCCGTTGGGATTTCGGAACGCCATAGAGACCGGCCTGAACCTCAAGCGCGCCGCGCGGGGTGAAAAACGGGTCGAGGTTGAGCTCTTGTGGCATTACACCGATGGCCGATCGCGACTGGCGTGGACTCTGATCCTGATCGAAGCCCCAGATCGCCACGCGACCCGCTGATTTCACCGCCAGACCAGCCAGGATATTGATCAGGGTCGATTTTCCGGCACCGTTCGGACCCAGCAGACCAAAAACCGAGCCGCGCGGGACGGTCAGGTCAATGCCTTTCAGCGCATGCTTTTCGGGCTGACCTTTGCCACCGCGATAGGTTTTGCGCAGCCCTTCGATCCTGATTGCCGCGTCGCACATGTGGCACTTGCCCCCGGTTTGATCATCGCTCATAAACGCACCTAATACATGCCCGCGTGGCCGACAACCGAAGAAGGATCGCCAGCCGTGACCATCGAAGCGCCGGAAACCAAGATCGTCGAAACCGCCCGTGTTGCCTGTGATGGCGGCGAAGGTGCGTTGGGCCATCCGCGCGTGTGGCTGCAAATTCCAGAAGACGCAGGCTGGGTCGAATGCCCCTATTGCGACTGCAAATATGTTCTGGCCGGGCATCAGACTGACGCCTGAGCCTGTGTTGCCCTGTGTGGGCATTGAGTATTTATGAAAAGATGAAGTTTGCGGCTGCGGTGCGGGTGGCTCTATCGTTGCGCCCGTGGCATTAGTGTTTTCGCAAACGATCAGAGAGGGCGCGAAATGACCACGAATTTCGGAAAAGGGTGTCACCTGCATCTGATCGACGGATCGGCCTTTATTTTCCGGGCCTATCATGCGCTGCCGCCACTGACCCGCAAGTCGGATGGGTTACCGATTGGGGCTGTTTCGGGCTTTTGCAACATGCTGCAGAAATATGTCGAGGGAAACACCGGGGCAGATGCGCCGACCCATGTGGCGGTGATCTTTGATAAGGGTTCCCATACTTTCCGGAACGATCTTTACGACCTCTACAAAGCCAACCGCGAGGCGATGCCCGAGGATTTGCGCCCACAGATGCCGCTGACCCGCGAGGCGACAAAAGCGTTCAACATCGCCTGCAAGGAGATGGAGGGTTATGAGGCTGACGACATTATTGCGACGCTCGCCGTTCAGGCGCGCGATGCAGGTGGCCGTGTGACCATCGTGAGTTCCGACAAGGACTTGATGCAGCTGGTCGGGGACGGCGTCGAAATGCTGGATGCGATGAAGAACAAACGCATTGACCGGGATGGCGTGGTCGAGAAGTTCGGGGTCGGACCGGAACGTGTGGTCGATGTTCAGGCGTTGGCCGGTGACAGCGTCGACAATGTTCCGGGGGCGCCGGGGATCGGGGTCAAGACGGCGGCTTTGCTGATCAACGAATTCGGCGACCTGGAGACCCTGCTGGACCGGGCAGATGAGATCAAGCAGCCCAAACGCCGCCAGACCCTGATCGAAATGCGAGACCAGATCGAGCTTTCGAAGAAACTGGTTCAACTGGACGAGAATACTCCGCTGGATTTCACCTTGGACGACCTTGAGGTGAAGGACCCCGATGCTGACACACTGTTGGCGTTTCTGGCTGAGATGGAGTTCCGCACCCTCACCAAGCGTATCGCTGACAAGCTGGGAGTTGAGGCTCCGGTGATTGCCGACGCCCCTGCGCCAGCGGTGGCAGAGGTCGAGGCCGAGGTGATCCCGTTTGACAGCTCGAAATACGAATGCGTGCGTGATGCAGCGGCCCTGCAAAAGTGGATTGACCAGGCCTATGAGCGTGGTTGGGTTGCTGTAGACACAGAGACCACGGGCCTGAACGAGATGATTGCCGGTCTGGTGGGTATTTCGCTGTGTGTCGAGGCCGGAGAAGCCTGTTACATCCCGTTGACCCACCGCGATGGATCAGCGGATGATCTGTTTGGCTCGGATGCTTTGGCAGAAGGGCAGATGCCATTGGATGAGGCCTTGAGGCTTTTGAAACCGATGCTCGAGGACCTGTCGGTCCTCAAGATCGGGCAGAACATGAAATATGATGCCAAGATCTTCAGGCGGTATGGCATCGACGTGGCACCCATCGACGATACGATGCTGATGTCCTACGCCATGCATGGCGGTGAACATGGGCATGGGATGGACACCCTGTCCGAGCGTTATCTGGGCCACACACCAATCCCGATCAAACCGCTGCTGGGGTCGGGAAAATCGGCAATTACCTTCGACAAGGTCGCGATTGACGAGGCCACGGCTTATGCCGCCGAAGATGCGGACATCACCTTGCGTTTTTGGCAGCTGTTCAAGCCGCAATTGCACCGGGCGCAGGTGACCACGGTCTATGAGACACTGGAACGGCCGCTTGTGCCGGTTCTAGCCGAGATGGAGATGCATGGCATCAAGGTCGACCGTGATGTCCTGAGCCGGATGTCCAACGCATTTGCCCAGAAAATGGCCGGGTTAGAGGCTGAAATTCACGAGCTGGCCGGGGGAAGCTTTAATGTCGGGTCGCCTGCTCAGCTGGGCGAAATCCTGTTCGACAAAATGGGTCTGGAAGGTGGCAAGAAAGGCAAGACCGGCAAATACTCGACCGGCGCTGATATTCTGGAAGACCTCGCAACCGAGCATGAACTGCCGCGCCGTGTTCTGGACTGGCGGCAGCTGAGCAAGCTGAAATCGACCTATACCGACGCGCTGCAGACCCATATCAACCCCGACACAGGTCGGGTGCATACGTCTTATTCGATCACCGGAGCAAATACAGGGCGTCTGGCCTCGACCGATCCGAACCTGCAAAACATTCCGGTGCGGACAGAAGAAGGGCGGCGTATTCGTGAGGCTTTCATCGCCGAGCCGGGCAATGTGTTGGTAAGTCTCGACTACAGCCAGATCGAGTTGCGGATTCTGGCCCATATCGCCGATATTTCGGCTCTGAAACAGGCGTTTTCGGACGGTTTGGACATTCACGCCATGACTGCGTCCGAGATGTTTGATGTGCCGTTGGATGAGATGACGCCTGATATCCGCCGTCAGGCAAAGGCAATCAATTTCGGTGTGATCTACGGCATCTCGGGCTTTGGTCTGGCCCGAAACCTGCGCATTCCGCGGGCCGAGGCGCAGGGCTTTATTGATCGTTATTTCGAACGGTTCCCAGGCATTCGCCGTTATATGGACGACACAGTCGAATTCGCGAAAGAGCACGGCTATGTGCAAACCCTGTTCGGGCGCAAGATTCACACGCCCGAGATCAATGCCAAAGGGCCACATGCCGGGTTCTCGCGCCGCGCAGCGATCAATGCGCCAATTCAAGGTACGGCGGCGGATGTGATCCGGCGCGCGATGGTGCGAATGCCGGACGCGATCGCCGGATTGCCTGCCAGGATGCTGTTGCAGGTTCACGACGAGTTGCTGTTCGAAGTGGCCGAAGATGCAGTGGATCAGGTGATCGACGTGGCCCGAGACGTGATGGAGGGCGCCTCGGATCCTGCGGTCAAACTGGATGTGAAGCTGGTCGTGGATGCCGGGAAGGGGGCGAACTGGGCCGAGGCGCACTAGCGGCGTTGTTCATCAGGCCTCGGCGGGCTGTCCTTGCAGCGGGTCAGCCCTGCGGCCTGACCATACGGTTCACCATTCGTTGCACGGACGGGCCAAACAGGAGGATTACGGTGAAGGCGATGGGCCAGCAAAATGCCCAGGACGCCATCCAGTCGCCAACTGTGCCGGGGTTAAACCCGATTGCTTTGACCGTCGCGATCCCCGTTACAATCAAGGACATGAGGCCGGACATGATCAGGCTGAAAATGGCACGGGCATAGCGGGCTGGTATCAAGGCAGGCATCCTAATGGTCGCAATGCCCTTGATGTGTGGTATCTGAATGAAAATTACCAGTGCAAGTCCCGCATCCAGTCAAGTGTGTCGCAGGTGCGTTGAGTTGAAGGAGTGTATTCCGCGCTGATCCAGCCGCTATAACCTGCTGCGTCCATGGCCGAGAACAAGGCCTTGAAATCCGTTGGTCCGCGACCCGGTTCCGTGCGATCCGGGGCTGCGCCAACTTGGGCATGGACCACCTGCGGATGAAAGCGGTCCCAGACAGCCAGCGCGTCGCCATGGATCATATGAGCGTGAAAGCTGTCATATTGCAGGCCGACATTCGGGCGATTCACCTGGTTGAGCACCTCTGCTGCCAGATCGTAATCGTTCAAAAAATACCCGGGCTGTGAAACCAGGTTGAGCGGCTCGATGGTGAATTGTTGCTGTGGGGCGAAATCGGCGGCCCATCGCAGATTTTGCACAAAACAACTCAATGCATCCGGCCCGGTGGCGTATCCGGACATGATGTGGATCAGACCGGGGCGTAGCACCCCTGCATATCGCAGGACACGGCGAATGTCCGACTGGAACCGCGATTGACCATCGGGGATTGCTGCGTAACCCGGCGCACCGCCGGTGTAGTTCGGCGGTGGCGCGTTGATCAGCACAAGCTCCAACCCGTTGGCAAGCAAGGCGCGGCGGGTTTCCGTCGCGGCGATGTCGTAAGGAAACAAGACCTCGACGGCAGTGAACCCGGCATCTGATGCAGCCTGAAACCGCTCCAGGTAAGGCATTTCGGTAAATAGCAGTGAAAGGTTGGCAGCAAATCTGGGCATGAGCGGTCAGTGGTTGTGGTGATCCGACCATAACCAAGGGATGATTTTCGGGGAAGGGATCGAAAACGACAGATTGTCGAAAATCGACCAGATCGCTTGCACCGAATCAGCAAGGGTCCGCACAGCGCGGCGCGTCATTATGGGTGCCGTCTTAACAAAAGGTCCGAATCCAATGGCGATGAGCCCGGAACCCGTACGCGGGGCAACTACCGCTATGTCTGGTGGCCAAAACCCTGCGTTGTCAGGGAATGGGTTGGCGGTTGCCTCCATGATTACCTGGGCAGCGGGTTTCCCCGCGGCGGAAGTTCTGCTGGAAACCTGGCCCCCTGTTGCATTGCTGACCGCGCGCCTGGCGCTGGCGATTGCCGTTCTGATACCGGTCTGGATCCTGCTGGATGGCCCCAGCAGAGTGTTACGCGCAAGATGGGGCCGGGCGATGGTTGTCGGCGGCTTTGGTTTTGGCTTTGCCATGTTTCTGCTGATCGTCGCGCAGAAAATGACGGACCCGGTGACAGTCGCGATCATTGCATCCTGCGCGCCTTTGCTTGCAACGGTACTGGAGCTGATGGCAGGAACCCGACGGCTAAAGTGGACCTTTGCGTTGGGTGTTCTGGTGTCGGTTCTGGGTGGGCTGATTGCAACCAGCACCGCCGCGCCCGAACAGCTGGGGCTGGGCGCGGTTCTGGCGATCCTTGCAACGGGCCTGTTTTGCTGGGGTAGCATGGCCACTGCGCGCGACTTCCCCGAACTCAGTCAGATCGGGCGCTGTACGATTACGTTCGTCGGTGGGTTGCTCATGGCCGCGGTGCTGAGTTTTGGGGCGGCCCAACTGGGCATGGATGTGCTGCCAACCGCCGCCATTGATGGGCAGCAATGGGGGATGCTTGGGATCTATGCCTTGATATCACTGGGGCTCAGCCAAGTGTTGTTCATCTCGGCCGTGGGAAAGCTGGGCGTGGCGCTGGCTTCGTTTCACATCAATATCGCCCCGTTTTACGTGATGCTGATCATGCTGATGCTGGGGGAGGACTGGAACTGGACCCGTGCGCTGGGCGCGGGCGTAGTCGCCTTGGCCGTCGTGCTGGCTCAGGATCGCGCACCGCGGTCAGCCAAGATCGGCTGAAGGGATCAGCGGGAAGAATTGCCCACCTGACCAGACACCAAACCAGCCCTCATGGTGGCCGCCAATCTCGACAAGGCGATAGAAGCTTTTGCGATCTATGCGCGCTTCGAGGTTCGTGCGGATCAGTATGTAGGGTGACGGTTCTTCTGTTTCAGGATCGATTACAATCCGGATCGGATGCCCAGGACCTGCAACAGCGATGTCGTCCACTTGTGTGCGAAAGGTCAGGTCTTGCGTCTGACCTTCGCCGGTTTGCTCGAAATCCACGGCGATGAACGGCGCGTCCTCGACAGTGATTCCCACCTTTTCAACCGGCGTGACCAGATAGTATTTCCCGTCTTCTTTCTTAAGAATTGAGGAAAAAAGCCTCACAAGCTCGAACCGATTGATGGGCGAGCCTAAATAACTCCATGTACCATCTTTTGCGACACGGATGTCCAGATCGCCACAAAACGGAGGATTCCACAGGTGAACGGGTGGTAAACCCCGAGTTTTGGCGGCTTTTACCGATGCGGCCAATCCGTCGGGCGAGGGTTTCACAGGTTTTTGTCCGCTCATTGCTTTTGCCATTTCCTCTCAGCGCGATACACTTCAATCATATTCGTCCACGGAAGGGAAAGTCATGAACGAACCTGCCGACCTCGTAGCCGAGATCGAAGCGCTGGAAAACAAGCTGCAAGAGGCCAAGGCCTCGATCACCCGCCGCTTCATCGGGCAGGAAAGGGTCGTGGACCTGACCCTGACAGCGCTGTTGTGCGGTGGTCATGCCCTTCTGATCGGTCTGCCGGGCTTGGGCAAGACACGGTTGGTCGAGACGTTGTCGACCGTGATGGGCCTGCATGGCAATCGCATTCAGTTTACGCCCGACCTGATGCCCGCCGATATTCTTGGATCTGAGGTTTTGGATACGGCCGACGATGGCAGCCGCCATTTCCGTTTCATTCCAGGCCCGATCTTCTGTCAGCTGCTGATGGCGGATGAAATCAACCGGGCAAGCCCGCGAACGCAATCTGCGCTGCTGCAGGCGATGCAGGAGCGTACGGTGACAGTGGCCGGTGAGGACCGTTCCCTTGGTGTGCCATTCCATGTTCTGGCCACGCAAAACCCGATCGAACAGGAAGGCACCTATCCCCTGCCCGAAGCGCAGCTGGACCGGTTTCTGGTGCAGATCGATGTAGAATACCCCGATCGCCAGACCGAGCGGGATATTCTGCTGGCCACGACCGGTGTTGACGAAGACGAAGCACATCAGATTTTCAGCAAGGAAGAGTTGCTGGCTGCACAGGTCCTGCTGCGTCGGATGCCGGTCGGGGACTCGGTTGTCGAGTTGATCCTTGATCTGGTGCGGGCCTTCCGCCCAGAAGAAGCGGGTGTATCCGAACGGGTTGCTGAAACCGTCGCGTGGGGTGCTGGGCCACGCGCTGCGCAGGCGCTGATGATGACGGTTCGGGCACGTGCGATGTTGCAGGGGCGTCTGGCACCCAATGCCGAGGATGTGCTGGATATGGCACGCCCGGTGCTTAGCCACAGGATGGCTCTCAACTTTGCGGCACGGGCACGCGGCGACAGTTTGGCTGACCTGATCGACTCGACCGCTGTCGGGTTGATCCGGACCGAGGCGGCAGCGTGAATGCCGCGCTGACCCTTCGCGAAAGATCCGAGGCCGAGGCATCGCGGCTGCCGCCCCTTTTGGCGCGGGCCGAGCATCTGGCGGGTACCGTTCTGCTGGGTGACCATGGACGGCGACGCTCTGGCATGGGGGATGATTTCTGGCAATACCGCCCCGCGCAGATCGGGGACAGCCGACGGATGATCGACCACCGCCGCTCGGCGCGTGGAGATCAGCAATATGTGCGGGAACGCGAATGGCAGATCGCGCAATCGGTAATGCTTTGGGTCGATCAGGGGGCGTCGATGCGGTTTGCGTCCGACAAATCGTTGCCGACCAAGGCGGATCGCGCCCGGCTTTTGGGACTGGCAACGTCCATCCTGCTGGTCCGCGGTGGAGAGCGTGTTGGCCTGACAGGCACGACCTTGCCACCCCGGCGTGGCAATGCGCAGATCATCCGGCTGGCGCAAGCCTGGTCTGAAGATGATCAAACGGATTACGCCCCGCCTGAACATCGCGCCATGATCCCGCATGCCCGTGCCGTGTTCATTTCGGATTTTCTTGGTCCAATGGACGAAGTTGAACTGGCCCTGACCAAAGCCGCAGACCGTGGTGTTCGCGGCGTAATCCTTCAGGTGCTGGACCCGGGCGAAGAGACATTTCCTTATCGTGGGCGTACGATTTTCGAAAGCGTCGGGGGGTCCGTCCGGCACGAAACGCTCAAGGCGGCAGAGCTGCGGGACCGCTATCTGCAACGCCTCGCCCACCGTAAGGATGCGCTGACGCAGCTTTGCCGGGCGACTGGCTGGCAAATGGGCCTGCATCACACGGGTGATAGCGCGCAAGCGGCTCTGTTGTGGATATATCGTGCGCTGGACGGGGGAACGCGATGACGGTTCTGGCGGGCATCGGCTTTACCGCTCCATGGGTGCTGCTGGGTCTTCTGACCCTGCCGATCCTGTGGCTGATCCTGCGCGCTGTGCCGCCCGCGCCGATCCGTCGGATGTTCCCGGCGGTGACGTTGCTGCTGGGCCTGAAGGATGACGAAAGCGTTTCGGACCGCACGCCGTGGTGGCTGTTGCTGCTGCGGATGCTGGCAGCTGCGGCGGTGATCATAGGTCTGGCCGGTCCGGTTCTGAACCCGTCGCGGGATGAGATCGGGTCCGGGCCGCTGCTGATGGTGCTGGACGCCAGTTGGGCTGGCGCGACCCGATGGTCGGATACGCTGGATCAGATCGATGCGCAACTGACCGAGGCTGGCCGCGCAGGGCGCACGGTGGCTATCCTGCGCCTGACCGAACCGGAAACACCCGTTTTTCAGGCGGCCGAGGCTTGGCGGGGACATTTGCCGGGATTGATGCCCAACCCATGGCAGCCGACAGAACCTCAGATCGAACAGACCATTGCGGCACTAAATTCAATTGATGGCGGGTTTGATACTCATTGGTTCAGCGACCGGCTGGATTATGCAGATCATGCGGCGCTGGTCTCCAGCTTGCAGGCTCGTGGCGATGTGGTGGTGTTTCAGGCGGCGTCCCGGCCCATGGCGATCCTGCCAGCCGCTTATCAGGACGGGTTGATCCAATTGACAGTGCAGCGCGCGGGCCCCGGACCCGAGGAACGTGTGACAGTATTGGCACAAGGGCGCGACCCGGCCGGAACGGCGCGTGTGCTACATTCAGTGGAACTGACCCTTGAAGCCGGGAACGCTTCGGCGCAGGTCGATCTGGCGCTGCTATCCGAACTCCGCGCCCGGATCACGCGGTTCGAAATCCAGGACCAAAGGTCTGCCGGGGCCGTGACCCTGACCGATGACAGCCTGCGTCGGCGCGAGGTCGCGCTGATTGCCGGGAGTTTGAACCGCGAAGGTCTGGAGCTGCTGTCACCCCTGCATTATCTGACTCAGGTCCTGAGCCCCACGGCGGATTTCGTCGATGGTGGCCTACCCGAGGTTCTGCCCGCCAATCCGGATGTCATTGTTCTGTCCGATGTGGCCCAGATGTCGGAACCGGAAAAGGCGGACCTGATTGAATGGGTCGAACAGGGCGGTTTGTTGCTGCGCTTTGCCGGCCCGCGCATGGCGGCCAGCGATCTTGGGCGCGACACCGAAGACACCCTGCTGCCTGCACGGCTGCGCAGCGGTGGGCGATCTGTCGGCGGCGCGATGAGCTGGGGTGAGGCCAAGACCTTGGCACCATTCCCCGAAACCTCGCCTTTCTATGGATTGGACATCCCTGATGACGTGGTCGTTTCCACTCAGGTCATGGCACAACCAGACCCTAACTTGGCGGATCGCGTAATTGCCTCACTGACTGACGGCACGCCTTTGGTGACTCGTAAGGCGTTGGGGTTGGGGCAGGTGGTGTTGTTCCATGTGACCGCCGATGCAGAATGGTCCAGCCTGCCACTGTCGGGCCTGTTCGTTGAAATGCTGGATCGGCTGGCCGTGGCTTCGGCTGCAAAGTCCCGGCAAGAGGCTCAGTTACTGGGAACAACATGGGAGCCGGTACAAATCATGGACGGGTTTGGCACCTTGTCAGATGCCGGAACCCTGGCAGGTGTCGACGGGGTTGAACTAATATCGGGCCAAATCGGGTCGGAACTTCGTCCGGGTCTTTATGAAAGTGGCAAGCAGAAGTTGGCGTTGAACGTCGTTTCGGAAGAAACCCAGCTGCGCCCTGTTGTCTGGCCCGCGAACGTGCCGATCAAAGGGCAGGAGGTCAGTACGGAAACGCCACTGGGCGGTCTGTTGCTCAGCCTTGCACTGATTTTGCTGACAGTCGATGTTATTGCTTCGCTTGCTTTGTCGGGCAGGTTGGGTTTGACCCGAACAACGGCCGCTGCGCTGGCCGGTTTACTGTTGGTCCCCGAAGGTCACGCGCAAACGCCTGAGGATACCGAGTTTGCATTGGCTGCGACTCACGAACTGGTATTGGCGCATGTCCTGACTGGCGATGCGCAGGTAGATGATATTGCGCAAGCCGGGTTGCGCGGGCTTGGCCAAACCCTGCTCTATCGCACATCGGTTGAACCCGCAGACCCCATCGGTGTTGATCTGGAACGGGATGAGCTGGCGTTTTTTCCGTTGCTTTACTGGCCGATCTCAGCGAACCAGTCGCAACCTTCGGCCGAGGCCTATGTCAAGCTGAATGCCTATCTGCGGTCCGGGGGGATGATCCTGTTTGACACGCGTGATGCGGATATCGCCGGTTTCGGTGCCTCCAGCCCAAATGGCCGCAAACTGCAACAAATGGCCGGACCGCTGAATATCCCCGCATTAGAGCCGATTCCGCGCGATCATGTTCTGACACGCACGTTCTACCTGTTACAGGATTTTCCGGGCCGATATTCAGGCACCGAGGTTTGGGTCGAAGCTGCGCCGCTGGATGCAGAACAAATCGACGGGATGCCTTTCCGCAATCTGAACGACAATGTGACGCCGGTGGTCATTGGCGGCAATGACTGGGCCGGTGCCTGGGCGGTGGATCGCAACGGGCAGGCGCTGTTACCCGTCGGGCGCGGTTATGCCGGGGAACGGCAACGCGAATTGGCCAATCGTTTTGGTGTCAATCTGGTGATGCATGTGCTGACGGGGAACTACAAATCCGATCAGGTTCACGTGCCCGCCCTTCTGGACAGGTTGGGACAATGACAGGAACCGTGATCTTTGATCCGCTGATCCCGTGGGCGATGCTGCTTGTCGTGGGTATGATTGCCGTGGCCGGGGTCGTGATGGCCTTGTGGCGCGGATTGTCGGGATGGGCCTTGCGTGGGTTGGCGGCGCTGGTGATCATCGCTGCGCTGTCCGGCCCGGTCTATCAGATCGAGGATCGTGCACCTCTGACAGATATCGTTCTGATGTTCGAGGATGAAAGCGCCAGCCAGGCGCTTTCAGACCGGGTGGAACAAACGGCTATGGCCGCAGAGGATTTGGCCACCGAGATCGAGGCACGCGACAATACAGAACTGCGCCGCATCCGGGTCGGCGATGGTGAAGGCGATGAGGGCACGCAGATCATGGCAGCCCTGAACGAGGCCCTAGCCGAAGAGCCGCGTGCGCGTATTGCCGGTATCCTCGTGGTGTCCGACGGGATAGTGCATGATGTCGATCAGGCCCCGGATCTGCCCGCACCGATGCACCTGCTGCAAACCGGGCGGGAAAGCGACTGGGATCGCAGGCTTATTGTCCGAAACGCCCCTGCTTTCGCCATCATTGGTGAATCGGTGACCTTGACCCTGCGCGTCGAAGACAGCGGAGCTGCCCCCGCTGGTGCAACATCTGCACCGTTGGAAATTTCGGTGGATGGGGGCGAGCCCGAGCAGTTCAGCATTCCAGTCGGTCGCGATGTCGAACTGCCCGTCACATTGCCCCATGGCGGGCGCAACGTGATCCAGTTTTCCGTCCCTCAGGCTGAGGGCGAGTTGACCGACCGTAACAACACGGCCCTGATCCAGATGAACGGCGTAAGGGACCGCCTGCGTGTGCTGCTGGTCTCGGGTGAACCGCATCCGGGCGGTCGCACGTGGCGTAACCTGTTGAAATCTGACAGTTCTGTTGATCTGGTGCATTTCACCATCCTGCGCCCGCCTGAAAAGCAGGACGGTGTGCCTGTGGACGAGCTGTCGCTGATCGCCTTTCCGACGCGTGAGTTGTTTTTAGAAAAGATCAACGATTTCGACCTGATCATCTTTGACCGCTACAAGCGGCGCGGGATTCTGCCTGCGATTTATTTGGACAATGTCACAAGCTACATCAACGAAGGCGGCGCGGTCCTGGTTGCCGCCGGACCTGATTTCGCCGGTGCCGACAGCATCTTCCGCTCGCCCTTGGCGCCAGTTCTGCCTGCTCAGCCAACCGCGCGGGTGATCGAGGAACGATATGTGCCGATGGTCAGTGATCTGGGGCATCGTCACCCGGTCACGACCAACCTTGGAGAATCCGAGGATTGGGGGGCGTGGTTGCGACAGATCGACGTGAAACATCGCTCGGGCGACGTGCTGATGACCGGGGTCGAGGATCGTCCGCTGCTTGTCCTGAACCGTGTCGGCGAAGGGCGCGTTGCGATGCTTGCGTCTGACCATGCCTGGCTTTGGAGTCGTGGCTTCGAAGGAGGGGGTCCGCAGCTGGAGCTGTTGCGCAGGCTGGCCCATTGGATGATGAAAGAACCGGAACTGGAAGAAGAGGCGTTGTGGGCCGAGGCCAACGGTCAGTCCATGCGTATCATTCGTCAGACGCTCGGGACAGAAGTCGGCCCGGTAACAGTCACCTTGCCGAATGGTGAGACGTTGGAGGTTACTTTGAAAGAGGTTTCTCCGGGTCGGTTTGAAGCGCAGTATTACGGCCCCGAGATCGGCCTTTATCGTTTGCAGGAAGGCGACCACATGGCTGTGATCGGCCTTGGCCCTGCTGCACCGAAGGAGTTCGAGCGCACCATCGCGACTGGTGATGTCCTTGAACCGGTGCTGGCCGGGATGCGGGGCGGTGTGATCCAACTGGAAGATGGGCTGCCGTCGATCCGCAACGTGCGCGCCGGACGCCCCGCCGCCGGGCGGGGCTGGATCGGTTTGACCCCACGCAACGCGTATGAGACGCGGGATGTCACGCAGGCCGGGTTGCTGCCGCCCTGGCTTGTCTTGCTACTGGCTGGGGGCTTTTTGCTGGGCGGTTGGCTGCGGGAAGGGCGGCGTTAACGCTGGCCCGTTGCTGTTCTTTAACGGGAACCGGGCGCGCTCTGGTCGATCCGGAACGAGGCCCGGTCGGATTGGCCCTGTGCATCCACCACCACAAGTGAGGTAAATCCGGGTCCGGGATTGGGAATTTCGAATTCTCGCTGCCGTTGCCCGGTCAAGACAGGCACGCCGTTGGTCAGAACGGAAAACGGCCCGACACCACCGCGTAGTTTCACCGTCAGAGGGCTCCCGAAAGTCTCTAACACAGCGTTTTCTGGTGGAAACAACAGATCAGGTGCGGTTTGGTCCGTTTCGAAAGCCGCCGCGCGGGGCCGGAAACGTTGCAACGGTTGCGGCAATTGCGCGGCGCCAACCAACAGTGTTGATGGTGGCGGTGGGCGCAGGGGCGTGAGTTCGGGTTTCAGCAGGCCGAAAGCCTCGGTCAGAAGCGGCGCGGCAACGTCCCCTCCGAATGCGCCGGGAATAGGTGTGCCATCCGCGCGTCCCAGCCAGACCCCGATGACATGCTGCCCGTCAAAACCAATGGCCCAGGCATCGCGGTGCCCATAAGAGGTTCCCGTTTTGAAGGCCAGCGCCCCTGAAGTGCTGCCCGTGGGTGGTGTGATCCCGGATAGAATATCCGCAATCTGCCATACTGAGGTTTCGGACAAAACACGAGAGGTGAGCCGTGCATCAGCCAAGGCGTCATGGCGCAGAATTGGGCCTTGCCCACCAGCGGCCAGCGTCACGTAGATCTGCACAAGATCATGCAGGCTCAGCCCGACGCCACCCAAGGATATTGCCAATCCGGGTGTACCACTGCTCAGGCGCGGTTCTGATCCTGCTGTCCGCAGTGCTGCCATCACGCGCGCAGGGCCCAGCTCGTGCGTCAGGCGCACGACAGGGATATTCAGCGACAATTGCAGCGCGTCCCGAACCCTTACATCGCCTCGGAAAACGCCATCGAAGTTTCGCGGGGCGTAACGCCCGAACATCACCGGGCTATCGCTGATCAGGGTTTCCGGATGGGCCAGCCCCTGATCGAATGCCAGCCCGTAAACCAGAGGTTTCAGCGTCGATCCGGGCGACCGCACGGCTTGGGTCATATCCACGAACCCTTGTCGTGCATCCTGATACCCGGCTGACCCGACCGAGGCCAAAATCTTACCGTTGCGATGATCTGCCACGATCAGCGCACCGGACACGCGTGGCCCGATGCGCGCGGCGGCCCGAGCGACCACAGTTTCCAACCGGGCTTGCACCCCTGCATCCAGGGTCAGATCAAATACACCGGTTGCACGGGTTTGGCCTTTCACGCGGTCGGTCAGATGGGGTGCAAGGCGCGGAAACGGGATCATTCGATCAGGAATGGTTTCCGTCAGGGCAGCGTGCATTTCAGCCTTGGTCAATACACCGTAGCGCTCCAACCTGCGCAAAATCCGATCACGGGCAATTTGGGCTGCCTCGGGTCTGCGATCCGGGCGTCGCGCCTCCGGGGATTGCGGCAATGCGACCAGAAGGGCCGCCTGTGCGTCGGTCAACCGGGTTGCTTCCTTGCCGAACCAGGCGCGGGCACCGGCACGGATACCTTCCAGATTGCCGCCATAGGGAGCATGGGTCAGGTAGAGGTTCAGGATCTGTGTCTTGCTCAGCTGTCGCTCCAGCGCCAATGCGACCCTAATCTGGCGAAACTTGCCATTCCAGCGTCCGGTCGATCCATCTTCGATCAGCCGCGCAACCTGCATGGTCAGGGTTGACCCGCCTGAAACAGCGCGCCCATTCCAAAGGCTTTGCCCGGCTGCGCGCAGCAACGCGACAGGGTCCACGCCCGCGTGGGTCCAGAAACGTTTATCTTCGTACCGGATCAGCATAGCGGTGAAGTTGGGATCGACCGAACCGGGTAGCAGCCTCCAGATGCCATCTGCAACCGGAAACACACGCAGGAGGTCGCCGTTACGATCCCGCATCTCGACCGAAGTTTCAGTCAGAACGGGCGGCAGCACCATGCCGTCGACCCAGCGGTCAACACCATCCCGCGCCAACGCCGCCAGATAGAGAGCACCGGCCAACGCAAATAACAGGCGCGGCACCCTAGGCATGAGAGCCGCCCAAACAGGGATATGAAAGATGTCCGGTCACTGCACCTCGACCCGTCCCGTCGCCGTTCGCGCACGGTTCTGGGGGCGGTACATATCTTCGACCGAGGCCGCCGGATGGTGGAACACGCCCGGTGTGACGGCACGGGCGACATAAGCCAGTGTCACGGTCTGGCGCCCCGACAGGTCAACCGCAGCCAAGAACCTGTCCGAGCGGAACTCGGTATGCGTGGCGTCAGACAGATCCAACCAGTCCAGCGACCGCACATCGCCCGATCGCAGCAGGTTCGGGTTATCGATCTCGATCCCGGCGGCAAGAGGATCGTCCACCATCAGACGCGCCCCACCGCTTTCAAACGGCGTGACCGTCAGAACCGTGACAAACCGGTCCCCCACGGCAAAGCGGCTAGCGTCAATCAGGTCGCCGTCCATCGAATAATACTGCCGTTCGATAGCATAGCCGGTGCCACCGGCCTCAGGCGGATCTTCGGGGATTCCGGTCACCGTCAGGGTGATATCGGTTGCCTGACCGTCGGTCGCAGTGATGTTGACCTCTTCCGCTTGCCCGGATTGCAGAACCTGAACAAAGGGGCCGGAAACTGATACGCCATTGACCGTCAGGCCGGACCCGGAAGGGTCTGACACCAGCGCGTGCGCTGCCAACAGGGACCACGCGGCCTCTTGTGTGGACAGGGGTGTGCGGCCCGTGCTTACCCGTTGGATCAATGCGTTGCGGTCAATCGCCTCGCTGCCTGCATCTACGGCTAGGGTCAGCAGGCCCGCCGCATCCCGCAGGCGGGTGCCGTAATCCGCGCGCCAGTGGTTTTCCTGATCGTTCGGCACCTGTTGCAGCATCCGCGCCGCACGGGCGAACATCGCGTCTGCGCGGGTCTGGTCCCCGTACGACGCCAACGCAGCGCCCAGTTGTGCGGCGGCCAACGGCGTGTCAAAAGCATCCCCTTTGACATCCGCATAATAGCGCAGATCGCCCATCGCCGCCGCGCCTTCCCGCGCAAGAACCATCAGGGCATAAGCGATATCCTGACCACCTTCGTCGAAGTCCGGCGCATAATTGACCCGATTGCGCAGGTTATCCATGGCCTGCGCAAAAGCTCGATCCGGCACCGGGTTCCTCTGCGCACGGGCGCGCGACAGGAAATCGGTCACATAGGCGTCCAGCCAGAAATCACCGCTGCCTGCGCGCCACAGGCCAAAAGCACCGTTTGCAGCCTGACGAGTCAGAATGCTTTGGATCGAATCCGTGATGCGCTGATCCACCTCTGGGCCATTCCCCAGCCCCGAGGCCTGCGCGACGGATGACAGGTAGAGCAGCGGCAGTGCCTTGCTGGTGATCTGTTCGGTGCAGCCATAGGGGTAATGGTTCAGCTGATCCAGCAGACCGGGCGTGTCAAATTTGGCCAACGCCCCGGCTGACAGGATGGCTTTGGCCGAGCCGGGTTGAAACCCGTCAAAAACATCCTGCGAAAACAAAAAGCTGTCACCCGCACCCAGCGCAAAGCGCCGCGTCCGGGCAATTACGGGATCGTTGGCCCGCACCGGCATCCGTAGGGTTTGCGACAGATCGCGCCCGTCTGGTGTGGTGATGGAAACGCTGATCTCTGGATCGCCAATGACATGGGCTGTAACAGGGATGTCGAACACCGCTTTGCCACCATCCTCCAGCTGAAAGCGTGCCGGTACCGGGCCCAGTTCCAGCCCACCAGTGGTGGTTAGGCCAAGCGCCATGTCTCCGGATGCGCCATCCGCATGGACGATCTCAAGACGCATCCGGCTTTGATCGCCTGGGGCCAGAAACCGCGGCAGACTGGCCGTAACCACCACCGGGTCGCGGACGATCATGTCCGCCTCGGCCTGCCCGACGGCTTTTTGTGACCACGCGACGGCCATCAGTCGGACCGTACCATTGAAGGCGGGCAGGGGGATGTCGACCTCAACCTTTCCATCCGCCCCGACCTGAACCGGGCCGCTGAACACCGCCATCAGATCTTGCGTCGGTGGCGGGGATTGGCGGCGCATCCCGTTGTCATTGTCGCCGCCAGAGCGAACCGTACCCATCGTTCCGTTCATGCCGTCGATCAGCCGCCCGTAAACATCACGCAGGTCCACACCCAGCCGACGTTGCCCAAAATAGTACGCTTGCGGGCTTGGGCTTTCGAACCCCGTCAGGTTGAGGATGCCCACATCCACAGCAGCAAGGGTCAGCCAGACTGGATCATCGCTTGCAACATTTTCGACCCTAACAAGGGCCTTCTGTGTTTGACGGGGCGAGGTAACCTCGGGCACCTCAATGGCAACCGACAGCGTGCGATCCGCGGGATCAATGGCGGCATAGGCGACGCCCATGGCGCGTGCCGGGTTCTGACCGGCCGAAACATTCATCGGTCGGATCACTGTGGCCGTGACATAGGCACCTGCCCCCCAATCTTCTGTCACCTCTATCGGGACAACTGTCTCGCCCTCCTTTACGGCAACCATCTGGCGATGGATCAGTCGGTTCGACAGCACTTCGACTTGGGCGATACCTGCCATGCGCGGAACGATGCGCAGCTGTGCGGTTTCCCCGGCGCGATAGCTGTCGCGATCCAGCGACATCTCAAGCCGGTCAGGCGTGGTCGAAGCATCTGCGGCCTGATACCAGCCTGCGTGGAAATCGACAGCGGTTTCCGTAAAGGTGCCATCAATACGTTGGACCACCAGTTCATAACGGCCCCAGTCCACGGGTTGGGACAACGTCAAAGGAATAGTGGCGACGTCAATCTCTCCGGTGGCAACGCGAGTGCGTCTGGTTGTCGGTTCCCAATTCCAGTTTCCGTAAAGCTGATACCATTGATACCGCGTTTCGATCTTGTTCAGCGTCCAGCGCAGGCGCATCGGGCTGGGGTTCAGGTCGGGTGCAAGGCCGATGATCTGAAACGCGGCCTCGGTACCTTCGGGGAGTACGTCCTCGAACAGGGGTTTGACACCGATGACAGGTTGCGGCGGCAGGACAGGAACGCTCAGGTGACGTTCAACAGGGCGGCCTGAGCCGTCAGCCAGTCGCGCAATAACCTCGGCTTCAATTGGCTTCCCTTCCGTCTCTAACACAGGGATTTCAACGGCAATAGATGCTTTGCCGTTTGCATCTGTACGCGTGTCACCAAAATAGGTGCTTTTGATCGATGTCTCGGCGTCATAGCGGCCAAAGCGATACCCGTCGTAGCCCGGCACTGTGTCCGCCGGGCGTGCGATAACCTGACCGTCGATGCTCAGGTCCGACCCCGGCGCACCAAACAGATAGCGCGCGTCGATCGAAAGCGGAGGGCTGTCGCCGGGACGCAGGGGCGCGTCCGGCAGGGTCAGCTCAAAATCTATACGTTCCGGCAGGAAGTCTTCTACCAGCACTGTTTGTCGCGCCAGCGCATCGCCTTTGGGATCAGACCTGATCTCGATCCGCCAAGCGCCGCGCGGTGCATCCTCCGCAACAGGCAGGGCAAAGATATGCCCCCCGGCGACGCCGCCATCCGAGACGGTTCGGCGGTATTCCACGCCGTCAGGGCGATACAGGATCGCAATCAGGGGCAGGCCCTCGATAGCCTGCGCCTCACCATCGCGCGAAAGGGCGGTGAGGTGTATCACCTCTCCGGCTCGATAAGCGCCGCGATCCGTGGCTAGAAAAACATCAACCGGCCCCGCAGGTGCACGCCCTTCAACACCACGATCTGACAGGTCAAAGGCAGGATCGGTCAGGGATAGAAAGCTGAAGTCGCTGTCCCCGGTCGATGCCATCACCAGCGCGGGCGCACTGGCCCCCTTGCCCCGTGTCAGGCCGGGATCGAACCGGACATAACCTGATTCATCCGTTCGCGCTTGGGCGATGACCGCATTTGCGCTTGTGACCAGTGAAACCTCGACACCTTCACGGGGTGCCGCGTCGCTCAACCTGCGCACCGTGACGTGCAACCCGTCGGTGCCAAGCACGCTGCTGATCCCAAGATCGGACAGAACAAACCATTGCGTTGCGCCCGGGTCGTCATAGGGATCAGCCCCCGGAACACGGGCGGTCAGCGCATAGATGCCAGCGGGCTGATCCGCGATCGCCTCGGCCATTGGCAGGCGCGCCGTCATGGTCTGGTTCAGTTCGTTGGCCACTTCGGCGGTACCGGTCCAGATATCCTCGGCAATTTCATCGGAAAATTCTGCTTCCTGCCATTCACTAAGCGGGCGACCGAAGAAATCCTGCTGAACCGCGCGCAACAGGTTCCGGTCGCTGACCCTCCGCAGGATCAGGTTCAGCTCGGTGATGTTGACCGTTTCAACGGGCAACGCAGCATCAGCGGATTTCGGCAGAACGTAGCTGCGCCCGGGAAACCGGACCAAAGGCGCCCGGTCGCGCACGTAATGGGTAAGCTCAACATTGCGGTTCAGCGCCTCGCCCGAGGCGGAAGGCAAGCCTTCGCGTAGCGTCAGGCGATAGCGCTGACCATGGGCGACACCGTCAACGCACAGCTGCCTGCCCTCAGCCTGTACCACCAACCCGTCATCGTTGCGCTGGACAAACGGATCATAGTCGACCCCCGCCTTGACCAGCGGTTCCGAAAACTCAACACAGATCCGCGGCGCGGCGGCGTCGCTTTCGACAGAACTGTCGACCACGCGAAACCCGTATTTCCCGATGGCATCATTCAGTGCGGCCAGTACATCCTCGCGCGGTTGGATTTGCTCGGCCAGCCGCAGCACCGGGATCATATCGCGCCCACGCTCGACCTCCTCCAAGGCGCGGGCCAATGCCATCAGGGCGGCAACCTGCGTGCCGGGAGCGTCCGCGCGCAAATAGCCATTGGTTGCGGCATTCAGCGCACGGTTGCGCAGGTCGCGCCTTTCACTCCAGTCCGAAGAGTCTGTCTGCAACAACAGGCGCGCGTATTCCACCCACAGATCAGGCGCATCGCTGAGCGCTACGGCCACACCAGTCCAATTCATCGCCTGCCGCGGGCTGCTCGCGCTGCGCGCCGCGTCCAGAACAGCCTGCAGGTCGTTGCCCTGTGCAATATGCACAAAGCCCAGATCGCGTGCCTGATCTGCGGCCTGCTTCAGGTCGGCAGTACCAAGTACATTCAATGCATTTGCACGCGTTATGGCCAATGTTTGGGTCTGATCTGCGGTAGATACTTTCTGCGCAGACACAGCCCCCTGATAGGTCTCTTGCCGGTTTACACCGCTTTTTGGAAAACAGGCATTGGATCGGGTGTTGTAGGTGAACGCGGTGCAAAGTGTATTGGCGGAACAAGCCTGAATGCAGGACTTCAGATCGGTATCGAAAAGGGCGTCCAGATCCGAGCCATAAAAATCTGCGTCCCGTGTCGTGATGTAGCGGAAATCGGGCACTGCATCTTGCGCCTGGGTGGCGCCGGGCAGGACTAAAAGTGAAAAGACGTAAGTTATTGAAATAAAAACAAAGCGGCGCATGGTGCCCTCCTCTTTGGGCACAGCGTTGCATGGTGTGCGCCTGTTGTGCAACGGCTTAAACAGTTTTTCATCTTCCGCCGGGATGCTGGGTGCAGAGCGTTCTGGAATCAATCAAATGAGTCTTGCACATAAATTGGCACAGGAACGGCGCGCGCGTTTGGCAGCTGAACGGATGCTGGCCCTGAAACAGGCCGAGCTTTCGGCAGCCAATCGCAAACTGGGCCAACATGCCATGGCGTTGACCAAACGAATTGGCGAAACGCAGGCTGAGGTTGAAACCGTTCGGGATGAAAACGAAAAGGTCAAATCCGATCTCTGCGTGGCCAACGCCAAGATCGAGGTTGCCGAACGCCGTTTGTGGCACTCGATTCAGACAATTCAGGACGGATTTGCCTTTTTTGACGGTGACAACCGGCTGATCGGCGCAAACACCGCGTATCTGAGCGTTTTTGAAGGCCTGGACGAGGTCGCGCCGGGAATATCATACCCGCGTATTCTGCATTTGCTGACGTCAGAAGGTATTGTCGATATCGGGGATGAATCCGCGGAAGACTGGCAGGACAGAATGCTAGCCCGATGGAGCCGCGCCAACCCGCCACCAATCGTCATGCAGCTTTGGAACGGTCACTATATCCGCCTGATCGACCAGCGTGGCAGCGGTGGCGATATGGTGAGCCTTGCTCTCAACATCACGGCGTCGGTCCGGCACGAAATCGAGCTTAAGGCGGCGCGCGAGCGAGCCGAAGCAGCAAACCGGGCCAAGTCGGCCTTTCTGGCCAATATGAGCCATGAAATCCGCACCCCGATGAACGGCATAGTTGGCATGTCCGAATTGCTGGACGAGACACCGTTGGACGAAGAGCAGCGGCTTTACGTCAACACGATCCGCAATTCGGGCGAGGCGTTGCTGGTCATCATCAACGACGTTCTGGATTATTCCAAGATTGAGGCGGACAAGCTGACTCTGCACCCCGAACAGTTCGATCTTGAACGTTGCATTCTTGAGGTTGCGATGCTGCTACAGCCCAGCGTGCGGGATAAGGGGCTGACATTGCTGGTGGATTACGACTTGTTCTTGCCAACCCTTTTTGTGGGCGATCCTGGTCGGATACGGCAGGTTCTGACCAATCTGGTCGGCAACGCCGTCAAGTTCACCTCCGAAGGCTACGTGCTGGTCCGGGTGACAGGAGTGCCCAACCCGGATGCGCAGATCTGCGACATCCATATCGCGATTGAAGACACCGGAATTGGCATCGACGCCGAGAAAATCGACCACATATTTGGCGAGTTCAATCAGGTCGAAGACGAGCGCAACCGCCAGTTTGAAGGCACCGGGCTTGGCCTTGCCATCACCAAGCGGCTGATCACCTTGATGGGCGGCACGGTCTGGGTTGAAAGCGAACCGGAACAGGGATCCTGTTTCGGTTTTCGCGTGACACTGCCCACGGTAGAAGGCCCGCAACCCGAGCCTCCGAACCTGGCGGATTGTTTGAAACATGTCCTGCTGGTTGAAGATCTTGCCGTGAACCGGGCCATTCTTGCCAAGCAGCTTGGGCGACTGGGGGCTGAGGTGACGGTTTGCACGTCGGGGACCGAGGCGCTGTCACGGATGAATGATCAGATTGATCTGGTTCTTTGTGACCACGATCTGCCGGATATGGATGGGCTGGATCTTGCGGTCGCGCTCAGGGATCGCGGGTGGGGTGACATTCCGGTGGTCGTGATGTCTGCAAGCCCCGGTTTGATTCACGTGCATCCTGCCCGTGACCTGATCGACGGTGTCTTGCAGAAACCCATCCCTCGATCCGAGTTGTATGGCAGGCTGATGGCACTCGACGGCTCATCGTTGGAAACGGGCGCTCTAGATGTGGGTAAAACAGTCTCTAAAAAGCGAGATTCTGAATCTGCGCACCCCCGACGCATGAGGGTTCTTGCCGCAGAAGACAACCGCACCAACCAATTGATCCTGAAGAAGATGGTCAAGGATCTGAATATCGATCTTCGCTTTGCCTCCAATGGGATTGAAGCGGTTGAGATCTTTCAGGCGTTCGAGCCAGATCTGATCTTCATGGATATTTCAATGCCGAAGATGGACGGCAAACAGGCAACAGCGGAAATTCGCGGGCTTGAGGTTGCAACCGGTCGTCACGTTCCTATCGTTGCCCTGACGGCCCATGCCATGGCGGGGGATGATCAGGGTATTCTGTCAGCCGGCTTGGACCACTACCTGACCAAACCGCTACACAAGAACCGAATTCACCAGATGATCCTGCAACACCAACCCGATTGCGTCTGCTCGGTCGCAGACACCATGCCCAGTGTCAAAATCCGGCGTGAGCGGGGCGAAAACCCAAATCCGACCTCGTCGGGCTGACACTTCAGGCGTTTGTCATCGGGATGCAAGTTCAAGTGACCTGGGTTTCAGGCCGCATAAGGTCTGACGAAAACGGGCTTATCCGCTTCCGACAGATCAGGGCGGTATTCATAGCCGCCACTGTCGAAATCCAGCAGTCCCTTAGGGTCGGTCAAGCGGTGTTGGATGATATACCGCGCCATGGCACCGCGCGCCTTTTTGGCAAAAAAGCTCACAATCTTTGGGGTGCCGCCATTATCTTCCATGAAGACCGGTGTGATGACGCGCAGGTTCAGGGCATTCAAATCCACCGCACCAAAATACTCCTGACTGGCACAATTCACCAGAATGTTGCTGTTAATCTCGGCACCTTGTGCATTCAGTGCCTTACTCAGCTGGTCGCGCCAGTATTCGTAAAGGTTCTTCCCTCTTCGGGTTTTCAGTTTGCTGCCCATCTCAAGCCGGTAGGGCTGTATCGCATCGAGTGGTCGCAACACACCATAAAGGCCGGAAAGGATGCGCAAGTGGTCTTGCGCCCATGACAGCTCGTCTTCGTCCAGCGATGCAGCTTCAAGTCCTTGATATGTGTCGCCAGCAAAAGCAAGCGCAGCCGGGCGTGTGGCCTTGGCGTCGGGTGCATCCGAAAAAGCGCGATACCGGTCGCGGTTCAGGCGTGCCAGATCGTCGCTCAGGTCCATCAGCTTTTTCAGATCACCCAGCGTCAGGTTGCGGGCGGTTTTGGACAGCCGGATTGCATCATCCTGAAAATCGGGCTGCGTAACCCCTACACTCCGCTCGGCCCAGTCCAGCCGTTTGGCCGGGGAAATCACGATCAGCATATCCGCCCTCTTTCTTGCCTGTTTTGGGGTATCTAGCCCGCCTCTCGCAGTACGTCCAGAAAAGCGGCGCCAAACCTTTCGTGACGTCGATCACCCAGCACCTGTGCAATTCCACGGGGATCATCGGGGCGCAGTTGTGCAACTTTTGCCAATTGTGAGGCCGAGCAGGTCAGGGGCTTGTTGATCCCGTCCGGTCCGCGCGACAGCAAGGACTGAACTTCCATCAAGCGGTCGTAAATCTCACCCTGATTGCGGCCAGCCAGCTTTCGCCGCGCCGGGTGGACGCTTTTTACCGCCCCTGCGATCACTTCAAGGAACGTGTCGCCATAGCGTTCCAGCTTTTTGGCCCCAACACCGCCGATCCGGGCCATATCGTCCAGCGTTACAGGGCGCTTTTCCGCCATCTCGATAAGCGTGCGGTCCGGAAAGATGACATAGGCCGGAACACGTGCAGCTTCGGACAGGGCACGGCGTTTGGCCTTGAGCGCCGACAGCAGCGGAGCGTCTTCTTCGGACACCATAGCCTTGACCGCAGGTCGACGTACCGCATTGCGCAGCGTATCCTTGCGCAGGTTTATCTTTGCCTCGCCTTTCAAAATTGGTTTGGCCGCCTCGGTCATGCACAATGCGCCGTGACGTTCAGGGTCTGGGCGCACCAGATCGTGGCCCATCATCTGGCGGAAAACGGCCTGCCATTGCGGGCGCGTCCAATCTTTGCCGATGCCAAATGTGGACAAATCCTCATGGCGGCGGGCGCGGATTTTGTCGGTCTCGTTTCCCAGAAGGATGTCGATCAAGTGGCCTGTCCCGAACCATTCCTCGGTCCGAAGGATCGCGGACAGGGCCATACGCACCGGAGTTGTGCCGTCGAAAACTTCGGGCGGGCTGTCGCACAGATCGCATTTGCCGCAGCGTGCTGTGGCCTCGCCAAAGTAACCCAACAATGTCTGGCGGCGGCATTCCAAGGCCTCGGCCAGACCCAGCAAGGCGTTCAGGCGCGCGTGATCGGCCATGCGCCGCTCGGGCGGCGCTAGACCCTCGTCAATCTGTGACCGCCGCAGGCGAATGTCATCGGGGCCAAACAGGGTCAGCGTTTCGGCCGGGCCGCCATCGCGTCCGGCGCGTCCGATTTCCTGATAATAGGCTTCGATCGATTTGGGCAGGTCCGCATGGGCGACCCAACGGATATCGGGTTTGTCGATGCCCATGCCAAAAGCCACTGTTGCGACCACGATCAACCCGTCCTCGCGCGCGAAACGGGTTTCGACAATGCGGCGATCTTCGGGGTCCATCCCGCCGTGATAGTGGCAAGCCGAGTGCCCCTCGGCGCGCAGGGCCTGAGCAATCACCTCGGTTTTATTTCTGGTGCCGCAGTAAACGATACCGGACTGGCCTTTGCGCGCATCTGCGAAATCAAGGATCTGCTTGCGCGGCCCGTCCTTTGCGGCAAAGGCCAGATGAATGTTGGGCCGGTCAAATCCGCGCAGAAATTTGCGTGGCTCAATGCCATCGAACAGTTTTTCGACAATCTCATCCTGCGTTTCGGCGTCCGCCGTGGCGGTAAACGCGGCCAGCGGAACCTTCAGGGCGCGCCGCAACTCTCCGATCCGCAGGTAATCAGGGCGAAAGTCATGCCCCCATTGACTGACACAATGGGCTTCGTCCACGGCGATCAGGCTGACGTTGATCCGGCGGAGCGTCCCAAGCGCAGATCCGGCCGCCAGACGTTCGGGGGCCATATAGAGCAGCTTTAGCCGCCCGTCCTCCAGCGCGTCCCAGACGGCCTCGGTTTCCTCAGGCGTGTTGCCGGATGTCAGCGCACCGGCCTCGACCCCGGCCTCTTGCAGCCCCCGCACCTGATCACGCATCAGGGCAATGAGCGGAGATATAACGACCGTCACGCCATCGCGGAGCAGTGCAGGGAGTTGAAAGCAAAGAGACTTCCCACCACCTGTGGGCATGATCGCCAGCACGTTTTCACCTGCCGTCACGGCGTCGACAATCTCTTCCTGCCCGGGGCGGAAGTCGTCGAATCCAAAGACATCTCGCAACAAGGGTGCGGAGTCGAACATCTGCGGGGTTGCCCTGTTTTAAGGTTTATCTGCTCTTAAGACAGGACAATCACATACTAAGAATCGGTGAACAAGAGGGAAGAGTTTCAGATTAAGGCCCGAAACAATTCCGGCAGGATGTACTCGCGCAGCGAAATGATGACGACCAGCACCACCAGTGGTGTCAGATCAATTCCCCCAAGATCTGGCATGATCCGTCGTATTGGTCGGTAAATGGGTTCGAGAAGCCTGTTCAGCCCGTACCAAATCTGAGCGACGAACTGCTGATTCAGATTCAGCACTTGGAAATTGATTAGCCAGCTCATGATAACGTGAATAATGACAAACCAATAGGCAATGCTCAGGATCAGCATTAACGGGCCGTAGATTGCCATCATATTCGAATACTCCAGTTACGTCTGACGAGACCTAAGCGCCACAAAGGCAAAGAGCAAGTGTCTGGCACTCAAAGCTTGCGAATTGAATTAAAGCCCCTTCTTATAAACACAACAATAACTGAGGCAGAAATGGCAGAAATATCCAAGCGCAGGCGTATCTGGGGCTGGTGGTTCTTCGATTGGGCCAGTCAGCCCTATCACACTCTTTTGGTCACGTTTGTGTTCGGCCCATATTTCGCGGGCGTCGCTGCGGAGTATTATCTGGCATCCGGCCTGGACGCAGGGTCTGCAGACGCACAGGCGCAGGTGGTCTGGGCCAACTGCATGACCATAGTTGGTTTGATTATTGCCTTCGGTGCACCGCTGATGGGGGCGATGGCCGATGTGTCGGGTCGGCGCATCCCCTGGATATTCGCCTTTTCCGTGATGTACGCAGTAGGTTCCGGTGCGCTTTGGTACACGATGCCCGATGGCTCGAACATGTGGTTGATGCTGTCTGCCTTCGGTCTGGGTTTCATCGGCGCGGAATACGCCCTGATCTTCATCAATTCCCAACTGCCCGATCTGGGTGATGACAGTGAAGTTGGCGAAATCTCCGGCTCGGGCTTTGCTTTTGGCTATTTCGGCGGCCTGATCTCGCTGGCGATCATGCTTGCGCTGTTTGTGGAGCAGGCCAACGGCAAAACGCTGATCGGAATGGACCCCTTGTTTGGGCTGGATGCGTCGCAACAGCAGGGTACGCGCTTTGTTGGGCCGTTTACTGCGGGGTGGTTCATTCTGTTCATGGTGCCCTACTTCCTTTGGGTGCATGACGACGAAACGACAAACAAAAAGGGCAGCGTTGCCGAGGCGTTGCGGCTGTTGGCAAAATCAGTGTCTAACCTGCGCCATCGCACCAGTTTGGCCAGTTACCTGGGCTCATCCATGTTTTATCGGGATGCGCTGAACGGGCTTTACAGTTTTGGCGGGGTCTATGCCCGACTGGTGTTGGAATGGGACCTGATAAAAATCGGTGTTTTCGGCATCGTCAGCGTTCTGGCCGCAGCGGCATTTTCCTGGGCGGGCGGCAAGCTGGACAAGAAATATGGTCCCAAGCCCGTGATTATCGTTGCGATCTGGGTGTTGATCCTTGTCTGCATCACCATCGTTTCAATGGACCGGTCCCAGATATTCGGTATCGCCATGTCCGAAGGGTCGGGCTTGCCGGATATGGTTTTCTTTGGTTGCGGTATCCTGATCGGAGGCATGGGCGGCATTCTGCAATCCTGTAGTCGGTCGATGATGGTCCGGCATACGGACCCGGCAACCCCCGTCGAAAGCTTTGGCCTTTATGGTCTGTCGGGTCGTGCCACCGCCTTTGCTGCGCCACTTCTGATAGGGATCGCCACCACGTTGACCGGAAGTGCTCGTCTGGGGGTGTCACCCATCGTTCTGTTGTTTATTCTGGGGCTATTCCTGATGCGCTGGGTGAGACCGGAAGGGGATCAGAGCAGATGATTTTAAAACGTTTTTTGATAATTTTGGCTGCGCTTGCTATTGCTGGAACTGCGACGGCAGAACCGCTGGCAAAGCAGTTGTTCGGGGCGCAGAAACAAAGTTCACAGCAAAAACCGGCCGCATTCGGCAGTTATTCGCGCGGATGTGCTGCGGGGGCAGTTCAACTGCCTGAAACGGGGCCTACATGGCAGGCGATGCGCCTGTCGCGCAATCGCAACTGGGGGCATCCGCAGACGATTGACTACGTGCAGGACCTCAGCAGATTTGCAGCCAGTCAACCGGGATGGAACGGTCTGTATATCGGGGATATCAGCCAGCCACGCGGCGGGCCGATGACCTCGGGCCATCGCAGCCATCAGCTGGGGTTGGACATCGATATCTGGATGCTGCCGGGCGAAAACATGCGCCTGAGCCGCAAGTCGCGCGAAAACATCTCGTCCATCTCTCTTCGTCGTTCCAATGGCGCTTACGTCAACAGCAACTGGACCAAGCAGCATCATGCGCTGTTGCGTGAAGCGGCAAAAGACAAGCGCGTCGCCCGGATTTTTGTGTTTCCCGGAGCCAAGGTTCAGATGTGCGACGATGAAAAGGGCAACCGCGACTATCTGCGCAAAATAAGGCCTTGGTGGGGGCATCACTATCATTTCCACGTGCGCCTGAACTGTCCCAGAGGGTCAAGGGGTTGCGTGAATCAAGACCCACCTCCCAAGGGCGATGGCTGCGCCGAGGCCCGTCAATGGGTGCACAACATCCTGAACCCGCCGCCACCCGATCCGAATGCGCCGCCGCCGAAGAAACGCCGGGAATACGTTCTGGCCGACTTGCCGCAACAATGCTCCGCCGTTTTGCAATCCAACTGAGTGCTGCGCTGTTTCTTGCCCCGGTGGCTGTGGCGCTGGATGTGAAATCCGCCGCCCACCTGGACAGTTTCGTTTGGCACAATCCAGCAGATTGGTTTGGCGGGTTTTCAGCGCTTCACATCTCGGACGACGGGCGCCATATGATTGCGCTTAGCGATCGGGCGCGGATCGTGACTGCGCGGATTGAGCGGAGCGAAGGCCAGATCGCGGATATTCACGTTCTTGGTCAATCGCCGGTGCTGTCCAGCAATGGGCATGTCATGAAAGGCGGCGTCGGCGATTCCGAAGGGATTGCGGTGACGCCGGATGGCGGGATTTTCATCTCGTTCGAAGGGGTGCACCGTATCGCCTATTACCCTGTACCGGGCTCCAGCGCGCGCGTATTGCCACGCCCGAATGCGTTTCGGGATCTTGCCGAAAATGGCTCGTTTGAAGCTCTGGCCATTAATGGGCGCGGCTGGCTTTACACTTTGCCGGAAAAGAACCGCACCGCTAAGGGGGACATTCCGGTTTACCGTTGGAATGGCGACACATGGTCAACCCCGTTTGTTCTGCCACAGCGGGGCGGCTTTAAACCCGTTGCCGCGGATTTCGGTCCCGATGGGCGGTTTTACGTTTTGGAACGCAAGGTATCCTTGGTCGGTTTCCGATCACGACTGCGGCGATGGGACGTGGTAGACGAGAAACCAGGCGCCGAGGAAACCCTGTTCGAAACCGGAACGGGCGCGCATGACAACCTCGAAGGATTGTCGGTCTGGCGCGACGGGCAGGGCCGGTTGCTCGCCACGATGATTTCGGATGACAACTTTCTGGCGTTGCAGCGAACCGAACTTGTGGAATACCTGCTGCCCGATTGACAGGGCGCAGGCAAAGGTCTAAAGGCACGGCTTGCCTTGGGACGGTCCCTTGGCCAAGTCGCCGCTACCTTGTCAAAACGGGCATCAAAACATGCAACGTAACTTCATTCCCGGCATTATTGCCATGGCCACCATTGTTGTGGCCTCGAACATTCTGGTCCAGTTCCTGATCCTTGACGGGCTGCTGACATGGGGTGCTTTCACCTATCCGCTGGCCTTTCTGGTCACTGACATCATGAACCGCGTCTATGGCGTTGGTCCGGCCCGCAAGGTCGTGTTTGCCGGATTTGTCACCGGTGTTATCTGTTCGCTGATCGGCAGCCAGATCATGTTGCAGGGTGACGGGTTCACCTATGCTGCCGTACCGCTGCGCATCGCCGTTGCATCGGGAACCGCCTTCCTGATCGCGCAACTGACGGATGTCACCGTGTTCAATTCCCTGCGCGGTGGTCGCTGGTGGCGTGCACCGCTGGTGTCGACGCTGGTGGGGTCGGCACTGGATACCGCGATCTTCTTCACCCTCGCCTTTTCGGCTTCGGTCACCTTCTTCGGCGCCAATGCTGACGCCGCAATCAACTGGGCGTGGGAACCTGTTCCGTTCATGCTGTCCGGCCCGATGGCACCACTTTGGGTGACGCTGGCTTTTGCGGACTGGTTGGTGAAGCTTTCACTGGCGCTGATCGCCCTGATCCCGTTCAAGGTGATCGTTGCGCGGCTGACTGTGCAGCCTGTGTAAAAAAAACGCTTTGAGAATGGCACAACTTGTGGCACGCTTCTTTTCAACCGCAACAGATAGAAAAGGAGGTGATCCAGTGTCAAGAAAGAGATTGGAGAGAGGTGTCGGAACAACCGGGGGGATCGCCCGTTAGGGCAGCCCTTGGCGGAGCGCTCGCTCCGGCTGGTCGATTGATCTAACCGACCCGACCTCCTGAACTTTCGAAGGGCCGTCCCGCTGGGGCGGCCCTTTTTGTTCCCTTCACCTTCTGGGGGTGTTCAAAACTTACCATGCGCGGAGGTTGGCTGCGTTTGACGCAGCATAAAGCTTGGTCGCGGCAACGGCGTGAATACGTGTCGTCAAAGCTTCGGTGTCTGGCCGCGTGCACTTGATGTCTGGCAAAGCTGCCGCGCGGCCTGACCCGGATATCCTTCTTCCTCACTTTCATCGAACACGACATAGGCGGCATAAGCGAATCTGGGTGCCATTTCGATCAACTTGAGCCACCCGTTGCAAAGCTCCGGTTCGACAACGCGCCTTGGGAAGTATCCGGCCGAGGGAACCGACCGAAGATATTGCAGGCCGAGGGTGCCAATGCCCAGCTGAAGGCGCGGCGCATCAAGTTCCGGAAAGTTCAACATATGATCGGCGCGAAACTCCGGGCCCCAGTCTATCAGGACATAAGCGTTGCCCAGATCAGCGGGCAGGGCTTCCGGGCCGCTGCTGACAAGGACAAACTCGTCCTCGAAAAGCTGGAGCGCGGACAAGCCCGGCGCGTTTCGCGGCCGGTACATGATGGCAAGATCCAGGCTGCCTTCCTCGATTTCGCGCGTGAGTGTTTCCGACGAGGCCGCTGTCGCCCGGATGGCGACGTCAGGGAGTGCCGCCATCAACTTGGGCAGGGCGTTGATTAGATAGCCGTCCCAAAGACTTGGTGTTGCGCCGATTTCCAAGGCGGCTGCCATCGAAGCAGGCAGACCGGCATCCAGCTTGGCCTGGGTCCACGTTCGCACCAGAACCTGCGCATGTTTAAGGAAATGCCGCCCGGCAATGGTCAGGGTCGCACCGGACTTGCTGCGTTCAAACACGGGCTGTCCAAGCTGTTGTTCGAGCGTTCGGATCCGCATGCTGACGGTCGATTGCGTAACATGGACCTTGTCCGCTGCGTCAAGAAAAGTACCGGTTTCAACGACCGCAAGGAAGGTTCGGGCGAGTTCAACGTCCATCGTTCACCTATTTGAATATTCGATATTATGGGTGATATAAATTCGTTATTCAACGCTATGCGGATGTGCGATATATGCTGCGTAGCGCGAAAGTGCCTCCACCGGATCGGACCGCCAATCAACAGTTTTCATCGTATAGTGGACAACCCGATCTGCTGAACAGGTTTAATCTGTCTGCCGTAGATAAGCCTCCGACACCCAAGCGCTGCACCAACCCCTCAATGGGTAAACCGCCCATTCCCTGATGGAGAACAAAATGAGTCGAGTTTCTGTTGTTGCTCTGCTCGCGTCATTCCTTGCCCTTCCGGCCGCTGCCTTGCCGGTAGGACTGGACACGGACGGTGATGGTCTGGCTTCGCTGACCGAGCTACAGACAAAGTACCCCGATATTACCAGTGAGAGCTTTGCCGAAATTGACACGGATGCCGATGGTTTCGTCAATGACGAAGAAATGGTCGCCGCGGTCGAGGCCGAGTTGCTTCCTGAACCCAAAGGTGACGAATAAGCCAGGGTTGCCAAGAACATGAGAAACCCCTCTCCGCCTTACAGGTGGATGCTTGCCGGGATGGGTATCTGGTTAGTGCTGTCCCCATTTGTACTGTTCAGCCAGAAAACCCTAGCTCACGGTTCGTCTGACCGTGAGTCGCTCGCCTTCATGACGATCGGTATTGGTGTGTTGGTCATGTCAGGCGCTAGCGGCCGGGGCCACCTTCTCGCACGGGTGGCTCCGGTATTGGCGGTCGGGGCATTGCTGATCGCCGCGCCGGAGGTGCTGCATTTTACCGGTCATGGTGTGGCAGTGGCAAATGC
Organism: Ruegeria sp. TASC047; assembly: GCF_059612445.1. Taxonomy (NCBI): domain Bacteria; kingdom Pseudomonadati; phylum Pseudomonadota; class Alphaproteobacteria; order Rhodobacterales; family Roseobacteraceae; genus Ruegeria; species Ruegeria sp. TASC047. Next base: position 62,745 of record NZ_JBXWQP010000013.1, on the reverse strand, counting down.
TTGGCTCACGGGATCTGCGCTGATCGCGCTCGCCGCTTGGGAGGCGCTGGCGAGAAACAGATTGCGTGCGATCTTGTAGGCTGGCGCGGGGCAGGCAACTGCCCCGCGTTTCTTTTGGCTCCGGCGTCTAAATGATCTCGTCCTCATCGAACATCGGATCGCCGTCAAGCTGGCTGGCAATTGTATCGACCCGCATTTCGACATCCGAGCCGGTCGTTTCCGCAATATGAAACAACGCGTCACCTTCATGAACGACAGGCAGATTAGTGCGCCCCACGATGATACCCGTGGTTTCGCAGATGATATCGGTCCTGAGTTCTCCGAACGGGTCGGAAATGCGTCCAAGCAGGTCACCGGAAGCCACGTATTCTCCGGTCGCTTTGAAAGTCCGCAACAGGCCACCGGCGGGCGCGCGCATCCATGAGCTTGACCGGACATGGACAGGCTTTTCGCGCACAGCGGCGATGCCACGCTTGGCAACCATGCCCTTTGCGTTCATCACCCGAAGGATGCCAGCAACCCCCGCCCGTGCAGACAGTTCGTCGAAACGCAGACCCTCACCGCCCTCGAACAGCAGAATATCCACACCACGCTCTTGCGCGGCCTTGCGCAGCGATCCGTCGCGCAGCTTTGAGATCATCACCACGGGCGCACCGAACGAATCCGCGTATTTAAGGGTGACATCCGAAGCCGGAGAGACGCGGATCTGCGGCAGATTGGTGCGGTGAATCGCGGCAGAATGAAGATCGATCCCCAGGTCCGACCGCTCGACGATCTCGGTCATGAAAAGGTGCGCCAGCCGACCGGCCAGCGACCCCCCCTCACTGCCGGGGAAGGAACGGTTCAGGTCGCGCCTGTCGGGAAGGTATCGGGAATGTGTCATGAAACCAAAGGCATTCACGATCGGTATAACCAGCAAGGTACCCGCAAGCTTGTCAAGCTGTGGCGCCCGAAGCAGTCGCCGCGCGATTTCCACGCCGATCACCTCATCACCGTGAACGGCGGCACTGACGAACAGGACCGGTCCTGGGCGGCGGCCGTGAACCACGTGTACTGACATGCTCACCGGTGTATGATCCGACAGCACGCTAACCGGCAAATCCAGAGTGGTTCGTGTACCGGGCGGTACGCGAAAACCTCCGATTTCAAAGGGACCGCGCATTGCCTCTACCCACGGCCTCGTGTCTTCGTGTTGCCTTTGGCTGCATTCTTTTCGAGAAACTCGATGATTTTGCCGGCGACATCAATGCCGGTGGCCTTTTCAACCCCTTCAAGCCCGGGTGAGGAATTCACTTCCATCACCACCGCACCGTGATTGGCGCGCAGCATATCGACACCACACACATTAAGACCCATGGCCTTGGCCGCACGCACGGCTGTCGAGCGTTCCTCGGGTGAGATTTTGATAGGCTTGGCGCTGCCACCGCGATGCAGATTTGATCTGAACTCGCCCTCGGCCCCTTTTCGTTGCATCGCCGCGATCACTTTTCCACCGACCACAAGCGCACGAATATCCGTGCCGCCTGCTTCCTTGATGAACTCCTGTACCATGATGTTGACCTTGGCGCCGCGAAACGCCTCGACCACGGATTTTGCCGACCGGTTTGAATCCGCAAGCACCACGCCGATGCCCTGCGTGCCCTCCAGCAGCTTGACCACCAGCGGAGCGTCCCCCGCTAGTTTGAGAACTTCATCGGTCTGTTTCGGGTCATGCGCGAAGGTGGTGACCGGCAATCCGATCCCGTCACGCGCCATCAGCTGCATGGATCGCAACTTGTCACGGGATCTGCCAATCGCAACCGACTCGTTGAGCGGAAAGACACCCATGATCTCGAACTGCCGCAAAACGGCCAGCCCATAGAATGTGACCGAAGCGCCAATCCGCGGGATCACCGCGTCATAGCGCCCAAGCTTTTTGCCGTCGTAATAAACCTCGGGTCGACGCGACGCGATATTCATGTAACAGCGCAGCGTGTTCACAATATCCAGCTGGTGCCCGCGTTGTTCTGCAGCCTCTTTCAGACGCTGGTGGGAATACAGGTTTGGGTTCCGGGCAAGCATGACAAGCTTCATTGATGTCGTCCTTCTGCGTCCTTGGATCTTGTCTTGCTCTTCATCTTTTTCGGGTCTTTTCTTGCATCCAAAAGATATGAATGACCGGGATCGACAAGGATCCCACGCCTTCGAATGGCGGTACGGCCAAGGATCAGATCAAACTCCATCTTCGCGCGATTGGCCAGCGAAACGTCGATCAGCCAGCGATGCCGTCCAAGCAGAAGTTGCGTTCTGACAATCAACCGGCGTTCCGGAATGCCACCAGTGTTCTTGATTTCCCGCTCGTCTACAACCCGCGTGCGCACCCGACCCGATGAACGGCGGTTATGGACCGGGATCATGAACTCGACCCATCGTTCGCCATCAACCTCGAACACGGTCTGGTCCACGGCATGCAGGGCCGCGGTTCTGGCGCCTGTGTCTATCTTTGCTGGAATATGCTCGATCCCGAACTCGGGCAGGCTGATCCGCTCGCGCCATCCTATGACTTCGGGGTATCCTGTTTGTTTAGCCATGGCGACTAAGCCACGCAGTCATCATTGGCGCGCCGGTAATTCACAAACGAATTCGCGCTCATCACAACGTAAAAACTATCCATATCGATTAACACATACCCAAGTTCAAAAAGTGCGATCGACAGGGCGCGGATATCTGCTTCATACAAACGCCTGCGCCCGGCGATCCGACGCACCAACTTGTCCGGAATGCGATACCGTCCGCTGGCCTTGCCGCCAAACTCCTGATCGTACAAGACGGCCAGACGTTCGGCTGCGGCGGATATCCAGTCATTTTCCTGCATGCACTTTCTTACAAATCAAAATTTTTTTTGTCTATAGGCAAATAATTTCTGCTATATCGGCGTAAGTTAAGAATCTATACCCCCACAGGTCGGCGGATGAGCGATAAGGACTCCTTACCAAAGGAAACAGGGACGCAGCTTCAGCTGGCGTTGGAAAATCGCGACGGGGCGGCGCTGGCAGACCTGCTTGATCCGCTTTCGTTAAGCGATGCACTGCGGGAATTGCTCAACCTGCCCGTTGACCAGCGAAGCGCCGCGCTCTCGTTGCTGCCACCGGAACGTGCGGCCGAACTGGTCGAAGAAGCGCCAAACGCGCTGGCGGTCGATCTTGTCGAACGCTTGGTATCCGAACAGGCCGCCGAGATCATCCTTGAGCTGGATTCCGACATTCAGGCGGATGTGATCGGTGAACTAGAAGACGCCGATGCAGAAGCGATCCTTGCCCGGATGGACCCGGAAGATGCGGCGGATGTCCGGCGGCTGGTTGAATATGACGACGATGTCGCCGGTGGTCTGATGGTGGCCGAAGCCTTTACCTTTTCCGATGGCGATACAGTCGGAAAGGTTCTGCGGCGTTTCGCTCATGAAGAATACGATCTGGAACGTTACCGTGGCCAGCACCCCTACGTTTTGAATTCCGATGGCGTGCCTGTCGGGGTGCTGTCCTTACGCAGCCTGCTGTCCACACGGCGAAGCATCAAACTCACCGATATCATGGTGCCCCCTATCACGGTTCCGGCCAGCATGCCGCTGGAAGAACTGGAGGACCTTTTCGATGAGCACCCTTTTCTTGGGTTGCCGGTTGTCGAAACGGGCGGGAACCTTGTGGGTGTCGTTTCCCGCTCTGCCGTGGATGAGGCCCTGCTAGCGCGCGCGGAATCGGCAAGCCTGAAACGTCAGGGTGTCTTTGGGGACGAACTGCGATCGATGCCCTTGCCGCTCAGGGCGCGGCGGCGGCTTCAATGGCTGTCGGCCAACATCGTGCTCAACGTGATCGCGGCCAGCGTGATTGCCGCCTATGAACAAACCCTTGCTGCCGTGATCGCTCTGGCTGTATTCCTGCCGATGGTCTCGGATATGAGCGGTTGTTCCGGCAATCAGGCCGTTGCTGTCAGCATGCGCGAGTTGTCGCTTGGTCTGGTTCGGCCCATTGATGCTATGCGGGTCTGGTTAAAAGAGGTCTCGGTCGGCATCATCAACGGCTGTGTCCTTGGCCTGCTAATCGGACTCGTTGCCTGGATGTGGAAAGGAAACCCGTTTCTGGGTTTGGTGATTGGCGGCGCGCTGGGCCTGAACACGATCATCGCGGTATCGATCGGTGGCGTTCTGCCTTTGCTGTTAAAGCGCATCGGTCAGGACCCGGCGGTCGCCAGTGGCCCTTTGCTGACAACGATCACTGACATGGCGGGATTTTTTCTGGTCCTGAGCCTTGCAACGGCGATGATGCCGCTCCTGAATTAGTGTTTTCATGCGCCCTGATCAACACAAGGGTCGGGCGCTCAACCACGAGGAAGACATGACGATCTCAAGCATTGTCAAAACGCAGAACCTGAAAAAGCCGCCATTTTGCGACACTGACGCTACGGTGTTCGATGCGGCCGTCACCATTGCGTTGCTGGACGTGAATGCGCTGGCAGTTCTCAGCGATGGGAAGCTGGTCGGGATTATCACGGATCATGACGTGCTGCTGTGCCTGGCGGATTCCGGCTCGGCTTTTTACAAGCAGACTGTGGGTGACTGGATGACGGAAAAACCCGTCACCTGCGCGCTGGGTTCGAAGCTGTCCAATGGCCTTAATCTGATGGCCAAACACAAGATCCGAAATCTTGTCGTAACTCAGAATGGGAAAGCAATTGCCGTCGTGAGCAGTAAAGAAATCCTGGCACGGGTGCATGAGGAAGACGAGCTGGAGCTGAAGGTGTTGCGGGATATCGCCCGCGGTGCTGCTCAGGGCCAGTCAATCGCCTGACACCTCGGTTCCATGTCTGCTCGCTCTCCACTCAGGACCGCTATGGAAGGTCACTGTTGAAGATGGAAATGCTGACTTTCCATGTACCATCCTTCCGGCGTTTCAGGACGTTCACAAACTTCCCTTTTTCCGGCGGATCAGCGTCAGCAATTGCAAAGGATCCGACCTGATAGGCGGTATCGCCATCGACACCGAAATCGATCAACTCATTTGTATGTGTTCCGCCGATGTTTTCCTTCATTCTTTCCTTATAGGCTTCGATGAACGCTTCGCGCCCGCGCAGCAGGGCTCTCCGGGCGCCAACAACATGACGTCTTCGGTAAAGAACGCAGCTGACGCGAACAAACGTCCCGGCCACCGCCAGGATTCTGAATTGCGCGACCTGCCAAAGCTGGCTTGATCGCACATATGCACTGCGTTAGGCACCGAGGATGAGGAGACTTGCTGAAATGCTGTGCCGCAATGGCTTACGCCCGCCCGCTTGTCGCGGGTATCCGACGGCTCGGGTCGGGATCGCGACTCTTCCTTTTCATTCGCCCAAGTCACCAAGCTGACACTGCCATGCTGCACATCACCGATGATATCGCGCTGCAAGATTGGGAAATGACCGAAAGCTTTGTGCGGTCGTCCGGTCCCGGAGGGCAGAATGTCAACAAGGTGTCGACCGCGGTCGAGCTGCGCTTCGAAGCTGCGCGCTCGCCGTCCTTGCCCGATCCGGTCAAAGCCCGGTTAAAGCGACTGGCCGGGCGACGCTGGACCAAAGACGGCGCAATCATCATTCAATGTGAGGAAACACGCTCGCAGGCCCGCAACCGTGAAATCGCGCGCGCAAGGCTGGCAGAACTGATCTCCCGCGCGCTGGTCAAACCTAAACGGCGGATCGCAACGAAACCGACCTATGGTTCGGTCAAGCGTCGACTTGCCGCGAAAAAGGCGCGTGGCGACGTCAAGGCGCTGCGGGGCAAGGTGTCTGAAGATTGATCTGGCATCTTGCCGGGGCGTTGATAGTCTGGCCCGCAAAGGCTGCAAAAGGGCAACGTCATGAGGCTGGAGGGAAAAACCGCAATCGTCACCGGCGGCGCATCCGGGTTCGGTGCGGGGATTGTGAGGAAATTCCTGACCGAAGGCGCACGCGTCATGATCGCGGATATCAATGGTGACGCAGCCGCTGAGATGGCGGCGCAACTTGGGGCCGGGGCATTGGGGCATCAGGTCAACGTCGGCGACGGGGCTTCGGTTCAAATGATGGCGGACACGGCACTTGCCGCCTTTGGGGCGCTCGATATTCTGGTAAACAACGCAGGTGTCACCCACTTGCCAACCCCTCTGGAAAACGTCACCGAGGATGATTTCGACCGGGTCTTCAACGTGAACATGAAGTCCGTCTATCTGACCGCCCGGGCATTTGTTCCCCATATGAAGGCGCGCGGCGCGGGCGCTATTCTGAACGTGGCCTCGACAGCGGGCCTGTCACCGCGCCCGAATCTGAACTGGTACAACGCGTCCAAAGGTTGGATGATCACGGCAACCAAAACCATGGCGGTCGAATTGGCCCCAACCGGCATTCGCGTGAACGCGATCTGCCCAGTGGCGGGCGAAACACCGCTGTTGAAATCTTTCATGGGCGAGGACACGCCCGAGATTCGCGCCAAATTTCTGGCGACCATCCCACTGGGACGGTTTTCAACACCCGAAGACATGGCCAACGCCGCCTGTTTCCTGTGCTCGGACGAGGCCAGCATGATCACCGGCACCGCGCTCGAGGTCGATGGCGGCCGATGTATCTGATCCGCTCTTCATCTGGCCAAAAATATCCCCGCCGGAGGCAGCGCGCGCCCGCGCGCTTCCCGGCACCAATCCCGAGTTCAAGATGATCCCTGGACCAAGAAACCTGATTACCGATGTCTCCGGCCTGAAGGTTGGAAACGCCCAGGACGATGCGCTGAAGTCCGGGACCACGGTTCTTACGGCAGATAAACCGTTTGTTGCGTCGGTTCATATCATGGGCGGGGCACCGGGTACACGCGAATCCGATCTGCTTGCGCCTGATAAAACCGTCACAAAGGTGGACGCGCTGGTTCTGTCCGGCGGATCGGCCTTTGGACTGGACGCCTGCTCGGGTGTTTCAGATGCGATGCGGGTCGAGGGGCGCGGATTTCCCGTCGGGTCCGCTAAGGTTCCGATCATTCCCGGTGCGATCCTGTTTGATCTGCTCAATGGCGGTGCAAAGGATTGGGTGGAAAACCCCTATCGTGCGCTGGGGCGGGCTGCTTATCTGGGCGCTTCAAAAGAATTTGATTTGGGGTCCGTCGGGGCAGGCACCGGGGCGTTGGCCGCAATGCAGAAGGGCGGGCTTGGCTCTGCCTCGTCCATTCTGCCTGATGGGGTCACGGTCGGGGCCCTCGTTGCGGTGAACCCGCTGGGCAGTGTCACAACACCGGGTGACCGGCATTTTTGGGCTGCGCCCTTTGAACAAGGTGCAGAATTTGGCGGGTTGGGCCCCGATATGTCGCCGGATCAAAGCCGGATCCGCCCCAGCCGCAAAGCGATGGCCATGAGGCCAGCGCAACCCGAGCGGACAAACACGACCATCGCCATCGTTGCCACGGATGCCGCATTGACCAAACCACAATGCCAAAGATTGGCCGTTGCCGCCCACGACGGAATTGCCCGGGCGATCCTTCCCGCACACACACCCGGCGACGGTGATCTGGTTTTTGGCATCAGTACCGGCGCCCGCCCCATCGCATCCGAGGCCGATCTCGCTCTGATCGGGCACGCGGCTTCGCTGTGCCTGTCCCGCGCCATCGCGCGGGCGGTTTATCTGGCGACCCCGGCGGAAGGAGACCTGTTGCCCTGCTGGACCGCTGTACATGACTTAAGTTAAGGACACACCATGTGTCGCAGTGGCACTGTAGATGCGCGCGGCAATCCGCGCGTTGACACTTTTATGCGCCGGGGGTCCATTCGGTGCAGCCAATTTGTATCGGAGCACAAGCTATGAATCGTATCCTTGCTATTGCAATCGCTGGCCTGCTGGCGCTGCCCGCCCATGCCGAAGGCGATGCCGAAGCCGGTGAGAAAGCTTTCAACAAATGCAAGTCCTGCCACATGATCGCCGACCCGGCCGGAGAAGTCATCGTCAAAGGCGGAAAAACCGGTCCCAACCTTTATGGCGTCGCCAGCCGCACTGCCGGAACCTACGAAGACTTCAAATATGGCGACAGCATCGTCGCAGCCGGTGAGAAGGGTTTGGTCTGGGATGAGGCCTCCTTTGCGGAATACACGCAGGACCCTAAGGGCTTCCTGAAATCGTATCTGGACGACACCGCTGCCAAGTCGAAAATGACCTTCAAGTTGAAAAGCGGCGGTGAAGACGTCTACGCCTATATCGTCAGTGTATCAGGCGAATAATCGCTAGCATTGTGCACCCATGCACAAGGACCAAAGGCCGCAGCCCCTGCGGCCTTTGGTGCGATTGATACCAGTGTAGAACAGCGCCACTTTGGTATCTGACGGCAAACCGCAGAGTGTGCCGCAACGCCAAGCCGACCCGGCAACAGCTAAACCCAACATCAGCGCCCGTCAGGCGGATTGGCAGCAGGAGAGGACAGATGGGCATTATGATCCCGGCTTGGGTCAATGGTGAATTGACCCCGGTAGACAAACTTGAAGCTCACGAAAAGGGCCTCAAGCACAAGGCCGTGTCGGTGTTTGTCGTTAGGGGCACCGAGATTTTGTTGCAGCGTCGGGCGCTGGGCAAGTACCACACGCCCGGCCTGTGGGCGAACACTTGCTGCACACACCCCGACTGGGACGAAAGCTCGTCAACCTGCGCCGTGCGCCGTTTGAACGAAGAACTGGGGATCACAGGTCTTTATCCTGAATACCGTCACCGTTTGGAATACCACGCCGATGTTGGGAACGGCATGGTGGAAAACGAAGTGGTCGACGTTTTTCTGGCCCATGTGCGCGGATCGCTGAAAATCGCGCCTGACCCGGACGAAGTCATGGATATCCGCTGGATCGACTACCATGACCTGTTGGCCGAAGTGGCCCGCCACCCGGATCGGTTTACACCGTGGCTCAAGATCTACCTGCACAACCATGCGGACACGATTTTCGGCCCGGACCTGATCATTTCAGCTAAATCCTGAGGCACACCGAAAATCCCTGCCTTGCAAGGGCGGCCCAAGCCGCCTAAATCAACGCGTCATGGCCAAGCAGAAGACAGACCCGAATTACAAGGTAATCGCCGAAAACCGGCGCGCCCGCTTCGATTACGCAATCGAAGAGGACATTGAATGTGGCATCATCCTGCAGGGGTCCGAGGTCAAATCACTGCGCGCGGGCGGCTCGAACATCGCCGAAAGCTATGCCACGGTCGATGACGGAGAACTGTGGCTGGTCAACAGCTATATCGCGCCGTATGAGCAGGCCAAGATGTTCAAGCACGAAGAACGTCGCCGCCGGAAACTGCTTGTATCCCGCAAGCAGATGTCGAACCTGTGGAACGCGACGCAGCGCAAGGGCATGACGCTGGTGCCGCTGGTTCTGTATTTCAACCACAGAGGACTGGCCAAGATCAAAATCGGCATCGCCAAGGGTAAAAAAACCCACGACAAGCGCGAAACCCAGGCCAAGCGCGACTGGTCACGGCAAAAGCAGCGCTTGTTGAAAGATCACAGCTAGAACGCCATCGCCGCCTGAACCGCCCGTTGCCAGCGATCATAGGCCGCGTCGCGTTCGGCTTGCTCTTGCGTTGGTTCGAACCGGCGGTCCAGCGCCCATGTTTCGGCAAAACCGGCTTGATCCGGGTAAATCCCGGCTTTCATACCTGCCAGCCATGCGGCGCCAAGGGCGGTCGTTTCCTGCATAACCGGGCGATCCACCGGGGCACCCAGACAATCTGAAAGACCCTGCATGGTCCAGTCAGATGCACTCATCCCGCCGTCGACGCGCAGGATGACATCCGCCTCTGCCCCCCAGTCGCCCTGCATGGCGTGCCACAGGTCGCGGGTCTGAAAGGCGATGCTTTCCAGCGTGGCGCGGGCAATCTCGGCCCGGCCGGAATTGCGTGTCAGCCCGAACATTGCACCGCGGCAATCCGGCTTCCAGTAAGGCGCTCCGAGGCCCGTGAACGCCGGCACCAGAATCACATGCTGGTTCGGGTCGGCCTGCGCAGCCAGGTCGCCGCTTTGCGGGGCCGAATCGATGATCTGCAACGCGTCGCGCAGCCATTGCACGGCGGCCCCGGCGATAAAGATCGACCCTTCCAGCGCATAGGTGCGCTGACCGTCCAATTGGTAAGCGATTGTTGTCAGCAGGCGGTTTTTCGATTCAACTGGCTGCGCACCCGTGTTCAGCAGCGCGAAACAGCCCGTGCCATAGGTTGATTTCATCATACCGGGCTGGAAACAGGCCTGACCGATGGTGGCTGCCTGCTGATCGCCTGCCACACCCAGAATGGGGATGTTCCCGCCAAGCAAGGTGGTTGCGCCGAAATCCGAGGCGCAATCCTGCACGGTCGGCAACATTTGAACGGGTACATCCAGCAATTCGCAAATCTCAGCGCTCCAGGCGCCTTTGTGAATGTCGAACAGCAGGGTGCGGGCGGCGTTGGTGGCGTCAGTGGCATGGACACGACCTTCGGTCAGACGCCAGATCAGGAAACTGTCGATGGTGCCGAACAGCAACTCTCCGGCCTCTGCCCGCGCGCGTGCGCCTGAAACGATGTCCAGCAGCCATTTGACCTTGGTGCCCGAGAAATAAGGGTCCAGCAGCAGACCGGTCTGGGCGGTGACGTCATCTTCACATCCGGCTTGCTTGTAGCGGGCGCAGATTTCGGCGGTACGGCGGTCCTGCCAGACAATCGCGTTATGGATGGCCTTGCCGGTCTGCTTGTCCCAGACCACGGTCGTTTCACGCTGGTTGGTGATACCAATGCCCGTGATCTGGTCAGCCGAAACACCGGCGCTTTCCATCACCTCGCGGCACACATGCAGGACGCTGGACCAGATATCCTCGGGGTCGTGTTCAACCCAACCTTCTTGCGGGAAATGCTGGGGGAACTCCTGCTGAGCGGTGCCAACACGGTTCATCTGCCCATCGAACAGGATCGCGCGCGAGGACGTGGTGCCCTGATCAATTGCCAGAATAAAGGTCATGTCCGCTCTCCCCGGTGTCATTTTGCGCGACTTTAGCGCAAACAACAGCGCCGGGGCCAGAGCAGAAATCAGTCCGGATCGACGGGAATATTGTCGATCAGGCGGACGCCATCGGCCCAGGCCGTAACGAACAAGCGCGCGGGTTTGCTGGCATTGGGCAGGCTTTCCAGCGTCTCGGCGCAGCGCAGATCGATATATTCCACTTCGGTAAAACCGGCGTCAAGCAATGTGGTTTTTGCGTCTTGCGCCAGCGCCGCGAAATCCTTGCCCGCGGCAAGTTTTTCCGCCACTCGCCGCATGATCTCGTTCATGCGGGACGCGACCTTTACGCCCCCGGGCGACAAAAGCAGATTGCGCGACGACATTGCCAGCCCCGAAGGCTCGCGCACGGTTGGGCAGCCGACAACCTCGATGGGAATGTCCAGATCGCGGGCCATGCGGCGCACCACCAGCAGCTGCTGATAGTCTTTTTCCCCGAAATAGGCTCGATCCGCCTGCGTTTGCAGGAACAGTTTGGCCACTACAGTTGCCACGCCTTCGAAATGGCCGGGGCGAAACGGGCCTTCCATCATGTCGGTCAAACCGGTCACGGATACCGTGGTGGAAAAGCCGTCGGGATAGATTTTCTGAGGGTCCGGCACATAGATCGCATCCACGCCATAGGGGGCCAGCTTTTGCGCGTCTTCTTGTTCCGTGCGGGGATAGTTCGCCAGGTCTTCGGGGTTGTTGAACTGCTTGGGGTTCACAAAGATCGTCACGATCACCCGGTCACAGTTCTCCTCGGCGGCCTGCGCCAGCGACAAATGCCCTTCGTGCAATGCGCCCATGGTCGGAACAACGCCGATAACGTCACCTGCGCGGTGCCATTCTGTCGTCTTGGTCCGCAGTTCCGCCAGCGAGCGCAGGATCGGCGCGGTCACGTCTTTGGTCCTTTGGCCGGAGCCTGATCAGCAAACACATGTTCGTCTGCCGGAAATGTTCGCGCACGCACTTCGGCCGCGTAATCTGCGATGGCGGCTTCGGCCAACGGGCCAAGCTCGGCATAGCGTTTGACGAATTTGGGTTTGAAGGCGGTGAAAAAGCCAACCATGTCATCGACGACCAGAATCTGCCCGTCACAACCGGCGGACGCTCCGATTCCGATGGTGGGGATGGCAACCTGTTCGGTGATCCTGTCGGCCAGACCTTGCGGCACTTTCTCAAGCACCACGGAAAACGCACCGGCCTCGGCCACGGCGCGGGCATCTGCCATGACGGTTTCGGCCTGTTCGTCGCGCCCCTGCACCTTGTAGCCGCCCAGCGTGTTGATCGATTGCGGGGTCAGACCGATATGCGCCATCACCGGGATGCCGCGCTTGACCAGAAAGCGGATGGTTTCAGCCATCTCGACACCGCCTTCCAGCTTGACTGCCCCCGCACCGGTTTCCGCCATCAGCCGCGCCGCGTTGCGAAACGCTTGTGCCGGGTTTTCCTCATAGCTGCCAAACGGCATGTCGATGACCATCATCGCCGTGCTCAACCCGCGTGCGACGGCCTGACCGTGCAGGATCATCATCTCCATCGTGACACCAAGGGTGGATTCCAGCCCGTGCAAAACCATCCCGACGCTGTCCCCCACAAGAACAAAGTCACAATGCGTGTCCATCAGGCGCGCCATAGGCGTTGTGTATGCGGTCAGTGAGACCAGAGGCACGCCGCCTTTTCGGGCGCGAATATCTTCGGCGTTCGGGGCCTTTTTGCGGGCGGTGGCGCTCATGGTTGGCTCCTGCAGGGCTTATGTTGCAGTGCGGCATAGCAGATCGGCCGGGGCCAAAGAAATCCCGGTTGCGCGAACATTCCCTTGATTGACCTCAGGTTTAAAGGAACACTGCCGATAAAACGGCCCGAAAAACATGGGCGCAGATTTTCAGTTGGGAGAGTTCACATGACAAAACACGTGCTTCGAACATTCGCGTCGACCGTGGCGATCGGCGCCAGCCTGTTGGCGACGCAGGTTTTGGCCAAATCCGACATCACCATCGCCATGCAGCTGGAACCCCCGCATCTGGATCCGACCAGCGCAGCAGCTCAGGCCATCGATTCGGTTGTCTACACCAACATCTTCGAAGGTCTGACCCGTTTCATGGGCGACGGCTCGGTCGTGCCCGGCCTTGCGGAAAGCTGGGAGATTTCCGAAGACGGCAAAACTTATACCTTCAAACTGCGCGACGGCGTGACCTTCCATGACGGCACGACCATGGATGCCGAGGATGTCAAATTCAGCCTTGACCGGGCCACGGCCGAGGACAGCGCCAACGCGCAGAAAGCTCTGTTTGCAGGGATCGAAAGCGTCGAGGCCGTGGATCCACTGACGGTCAGGATCACCCTGGCCGATCCGAACGGCAACTTCCTGTTCAACCTTGCCTGGGGTGACGCGGTGATCGTCGCGCCTGAAAGCATCGAGAACATCAAGACAAACCCGGTTGGCACCGGCGCTTTTACCTTTGGCGACTGGGTTCAGGGCGACAGCATAACACTGAACCGCAACCCCAATTATTGGGGCGACCAAGCGGCGTTAGAGACTGCGACGTTCAAATTCATCTCGGACCCGACCGCCGCATTTGCGGCCATGATGGCCGAAGATGTGGACGTGTTCGACAACTTCCCGGCACCGGAGAACCTGCCTCAGTTCGAGGCTGACCCGCGCTTTCAGGTTCTGGTTGGATCGACCGAGGGTGAAACGATCCTGTCCACCAACAACAAACAGCCGCCATTCGATGACATTCGTGTCCGGCAGGCGTTGGCCCATGCGATTGACCGACAGGCCATCATCGACGGCGCCATGTTCGGATACGGCACCCCAATCGGTACGCATTTTGCGCCACACAACCCCGCTTATGTCGATCTGACGGGCCAGTCCGCGTATGATCCCGAAAAGGCCAAGGCCTTGCTGGCAGAGGCCGGGTTTGAAAACGGGTTCGAGACAACTCTGCACTTGCCACCGCCATCTTATGCGCGCCGGGGCGGTGAAATTATCGCCGCACAGCTGGCCGAGGTCGGCATCACGGCCGAGATCATCAACGTCGAATGGGCCCAGTGGCTGGAATCGGTGTTCAAGGGCAAGGAATTTGGTCTGACCATCGTCAGCCATACCGAACCGATGGATATCGGCATCTATGCGCGGCCCGACTATTACTTCCAGTATGACAGCATCGACTTTCAGACGCTGATGGAGACGCTGAACACCACCACCGACCCCGAGGAACGGACCCGTCTTCTGGGTGAGGCGCAGCGCCTCATCTCGAACGATTATGTCAACGGGTACCTGTTCCAGCTGGCCAAGCTGGGCGTCGCCAAGGCCGGTGTTCAGGGCCTGTGGGAGAACGCACCAACTGCGGCAATCGACCTGACCGCCATTTCCTGGTCTGAATGACATCAGTTGACTGGGCCTGCTTTTCAGGCCCAGTCTCACCATCGCGAAATGCGTTTCTAACGATCATGAAAAGCTTGTTTGCAGGTTTCGTTCTTTTGCTTTTCGCGTCTGTCCTTCCAGGCGCTGTTTTTGCGCAGGGTTTGTTCCAAGGGCAGCAGGATACGCTGGTGGGAACCCCGGACAACCCACTGCAGGTCGGGGTTGGTATCAAGATCGACCAGATTACCGGCGTCGATCAGCAATCCGAAAACTATGGTGCCGTGGTTGTACTGCGGTTCGAATGGACAGACCCGGAACTGGCGTTTGATGCAGCAAGCCTTGGTCGTGATTTTCGGGTTTTTGAACCGCCCGCTTTCGTGCAATACGCCGCGGAGCTGGATGTGGTAACCCCGGCTTTTGTTATCCACAACCAACAGTCCAATCGATGGATTCATGAATCCGCAGTTGCCGTGCGTCATGACGGTCACGTGACTTTTGTCGAAAAATCCTCGCTGACCTTGCAGGCTCCGCATTTCAACTTTCGCAAATACCCGTTCGATACGCAGGAATTTCACTTTGAGGTCGTATCGGTGTTTCCTTCGCAATTCGTTCACTATCACGCGCTTGATGAATACTCCGGCCTGGGTGACATGCTGGGCGAAGAGGAATGGATACTTGGCAATGCTAGGGCTCTGACGTCAACGACGACCGGTTTGTCAGGAAACGAAAGCGACCGGGTCGAACTTGTCTTCGAAGGCACCCGGCACCTGACATATTACACCATCCGCATATTCCTGCCGATGCTAGTGCTGATCACGGTAGGATGGGCGCTTTTCTTTCTGGATGAATACCGAAAACGGATCGAGATCGCAGGCGGCAACCTGTTGGTCTTTGTGGCCTTCAACTGGGCCATTTCCGCTGACTTGCCCAAGCTTGGCTATCTGACGTTTCTGGATTTCATTCTGCAATGCATGTTCCTGATGACAGGAACGATTATCGTCTTCAGCGTGATGTTGCGTAAACTGAAAGTTTCCGGTCGGGAAGAGACGGCCAGAAAGCTCGACAATTACGCGATCAAATGGATTTACCCGTTGGGATATGCCGCCATCATCGGCTATGCCGTCGTTGTCTTTCTGATGACGTCTTAGGCGCTGAACCCCACAACCATGTGGTTCTGAAATCGCGTGTATAGCTTTGGCTACCGGCTGTTCTGACCCTTGTCGGCGCAGCAGGACGGCGTGGCGGACACCGCGCGCTGAAAGCAACAGTAAAAAAAATCGCAAGATTAAGCATGCACCGCTGATTGTCGTGGTGTCTGATTCAACACAACAGATGTCGGATTCTAGAGTATCCAAATTCGGTTTTTTCGCGGATTCTGAAAAAAAAGGTCCGATTCATGCGATACTCTGGTTTCAAAGTCATCAAAGAGGCTCTTACCGGGCACAAAGGGTGGACACCGGCCTGGCGCGAGCCGGAGCCCAAGCCACATTACGACATTGTGATCATCGGCGGTGGCGGTCATGGCCTTTCAACGGCGCATTACCTGTCAAAGGTATTTGGCCTCCGCAATGTGGCGGTGATTGAAAAAGGCTGGATCGGTGGCGGCAATGTCGGGCGCAATACAACCATTATCCGCTCGAATTATTTGCTGGACGGCAACGAACCTTTCTACGAGTTCTCGCTGAAACTGTGGGAAGGTCTTGAGCAGGACGTAAACTATAACGCGATGGTCAGCCAGCGCGGGATCATCAACCTGATCCACACAGACGCCCAGCGCGACGCCTTTACGCGACGTGGCAACGCCATGATCCTGAACGGCGCGGATGCCGAGCTGCTGGATGCCGAACAGGTGCGCAAGGAATACCCGTTCCTGAACTTCAACGATGCCCGGTTCCCGATCAAGGGCGGGCTGGCCCAGCGGCGTGGTGGCACGGTTCGGCACGACGCGGTGGCCTGGGGATATGCCCGTTCAGCAGACAGCCAAGGTGTCGATATCATCCAAAACTGCGAAGTGACCGGTTTCCGGATCGAAAACGGAAAATGTCTGGGGGTTGAGACGTCGAAAGGGTTCATTGGCGCAGGCAAGGTTGGCTGTGCCGTGGCCGGAAATTCGGGGCGTGTCATGGGCATGGCGGGTATGCGGTTGCCAATTGAAAGCCATGTCCTGCAAGCCTTCGTGTCAGAAGGTCTGAAGCCGGTTCTGCCCGGGGTGATCACTTTTGGCGCGGGGCATTTTTATGTCAGCCAGTCCGACAAGGGCGGGCTGGTCTTTGGTGGCGATATCGACGGGTACAATTCGTACGCACAACGCGGCAACCTGCCCGTGGTCGAAGATGTCTGCGAGGGCGGCATGGCCCTGATGCCGATGATCGGTCGCGCGCGCCTGCTGCGGATGTGGGGCGGGATCATGGATATGTCCATGGATGGATCGCCCATCATCGACCGGACCGGCATCGATGGCCTCTATTTCAATGGCGGCTGGTGTTACGGCGGGTTCAAGGCAACTCCGGCGTCGGGGTATTGTTTTGCGCATCTGCTGGCAAAGGATGAACCGCACCCGACAGCCACCGCCTACCGGTTCGACCGGTTCCGCACCGGCCGTATGATCGACGAAAAAGGTATGGGCAATCAGCCCAACCTGCACTGAGGGGAGCAGCACTATGATCATCCATCATCCCTTGCTGGGCCCGCGTGACAGTTCCGAATTCGTCTATCTGGGAGACGCTTCGCTGATCAACAGGCCCGGTTGGCAGGCCGAAGATGCGGCCGAAGCGTTTTTTGACTACGCCTATCTGCGCGACAATCCAGCTGGCGAACACCGCGAGTTGTGGTTCCACGAGGGGGGCGACCGATCCTGGCTGGTCGTGACCCGCAATACCGCGACACATGAGATTTCCAAAGTGGAACTGGCCCGTGACGTGGCCCGGGCACAGGGGCGCTCCAAATGACTCAAGACAACAGGCTGAGCGGCGGTCAGATCGACCGCACCAAAACCCTGAACTTCAAATTCGACAATCGCAGTTACTCTGCGCATCCGGGCGATACGCTGGCCTCGGCCCTTCTGGCCAATGGCGTGCGCCTGATGGGCCGGTCGTTCAAATACCATCGCCCGCGTGGCGTGCTGACTGCCGGTTCGGAAGAACCTAACGCCCTTGTCGAGCTGCGCACCGGCAATCGTCAGGAACCCAACACCCGTGCCACGACCGTTGAGGTGTTCGAGGGGCTTGAAGCCCATTCCCAAAACCGCTGGCCCAGCCTGAAATTCGATGCTCTGGCAATCAACGACAGATTCTCGACCTTTCTGACGGCAGGGTTCTACTACAAAACCTTCATGTGGCCTGCCGCGTTCTGGGAAAAGCTGTACGAGCCGATGATCCGCCGCGCGGCCGGTCTTGGGTCATTGTCGATGCAGGAAGATCCCGATGAGTATGACAAGGGGTTCCGGCATTGCGATCTGCTGATTATCGGCGCGGGTCCAGCCGGATTGATGGGGGCACTGACTGCGGGCCGGGCCGGTTCCGAGGTCATTCTTGCGGATGAGGATTTCGCACTTGGTGGGCGGCTCAACAGTGAAACCTTTTCGCTGAACGATGACGATGCGACCGATTGGGTTAAGCAGAGTGTCGCTGAACTGTCAGCAATGCCCAACGTCCGCCTGATGCCGCGCACGACCGTGATCGGTGCCTTTGATCACGGCATCTATGGCGCAGTTGAGCGGACGGGCGATCATCTTGCTTCTCTGCCTTCCGGTAAACCGCGCCAGATACTCTGGCGCATCTACGCCAAACGCGCCCTATTGTGCGCTGGCGCAACCGAGCGGCCCATCGCGTTTGAAAACAACGACAGACCCGGCATCATGCTGGCAAGTGCGTTGCGCACCTATGCCAATCGGTTTGCAACCACGGCGGCGCAACGTGTCGCCATCTTTACGAACAACGATGACGGCCACCGCACCGCTGCAGACCTGCACGCAAAAGGTGTCAGGATTGCTGCTGTCGTCGACGTTCGTGACGACGCCCCGACCAGCCATGACTATGAAGTTCTGCGCGGCGCGCAGGTCAGGGACACCAAAGGCCGACTGGGGCTGACCTTTGTCGAGGTTGAGCTGGCAGACGGGTCGTCGCGCACGCTGGACTGCGGGGCGCTTGGCGTTTCGGGTGGCTGGAACCCCAACGTGCATCTGACCTGCCACCAACGGGGGCGTCCCGCTTGGAACGAAGATCTGGCGGCCTTTGTGCCTGGCACGGACTTGCCGCCTGGGCTGTCCGTCGCAGGGGCGGCGAATGGTGTGATGTCCATCCATGGCGCCCTGCAATCCGGGGCAGAAGGTGCGGCGCAGGCGCTGGGCCTGAAAGGCCCGCTGCCCGATCTGCCTAAGGCCGAGGATACCCCGATCTCGCAGACACCGTTCTGGTATGTTCAGGGTTGCAGCCGCGCGTGGCTGGATCAGCAGAACGACGTGACCGTCAAGGATGTAAAGCTCAGCCATCAGGAAGGGTTCCGTTCGGTCGAGCACTTGAAACGCTATACCACCTTGGGCATGGCCACCGATCAGGGCAAGACATCGAACATGGGCGGGCTTGCGATCATGGCCGAACTTGCAGGTAAGTCCATTCCGGAAACCGGCACAACGATCTTCCGCCCGCCCTATACGCCCGTTCCGATTGCAACCTTTGCTGGCCGGATGAAAGGCAAGGAGTTTCATCCAACCCGCCTGACCCCGTCACATTACTGGGCCAAGGAACGCGGCGCGGTGTTTGTCGAGGTCGGCAATTGGCTGCGCGCGCAGTGGTTCCCGCTGCCCGGTGAAACCCATTGGCGGGAATCCGTGGACCGTGAGGTGCGCCAGACCCGTGCCTCGGTCGGGGTGTGCGACTGCACCACGCTTGGAAAGATTGATGTTCAGGGTGCGGATGCGGCGGATTTCCTGAACAGGGTCTATTGCAACGGATTTGCTAAACTGGCCGTCGGCAAAACCCGCTATGGGCTAATGTTGCGCGAAGACGGAATTGCGATGGATGACGGTACCGCCGCGCGTCTGGCCGAAGATCATTTCGTAGTCACCACCACAACCGCCAATGCGGTCAAGGTCTACCAGCATATGGAATTTGTCCGGCAATGCCTGTTCCCGGACATGGATGTGCAGCTGATCTCGACCACCGAAGCCTGGGCACAATACGCGGTAGCCGGGCCCAATTCGCGCAAACTTCTGCAAAAGATCGTGGATCCCGAGTTCGACATCTCGAACGAAGGCTTCCCGTTCATGGCTTGCGGCAACATCACCGTATGCGGCGGGTTGCGCGCGCGGTTGTTCCGTATTTCCTTTTCGGGCGAATTGGCCTTTGAAATCGCGGTGCCATCGCGTTACGGCGACGCGCTGATGCGGCGTTTGATGCAGGAAGGTGAAGAGTTCGATGTCATACCCTACGGCACCGAAGCGCTGGGCGTCATGCGGATCGAAAAGGGTCACGCCGCAGGCAACGAGTTGAACGGAACCACCACCGCCCTGAACCTTGGAATGGGTCGGATGGTATCCAAGAAAAAAGACAGCATCGGCTCAATCCTGTCCGAGCGTGAAGGGCTGAACGAACCAGATGCTTTGATGATGGTTGGAATCAAGCCTGTGAACGCTGGCGACAAGGTAACCGCCGGAGGGCATCTGATGAATGCCACGGGTCCCGTGGATGCTGCCCATGATCAGGGCTATGTCACATCGGCAGCATTTTCGCCGTCGCTGGACAGCCATATCGGCCTTGGCTTTTTGAAAAACGGCGGCACACGTCAGGGTGAAAAGATGCGCCTTGTGTCGCCAGTGACCGATCTGACGGTCGAGGTTGAAATCGTCTCGGCCCATTTCGTCGACCCTGAGGGAGAACGGCTCCGTGCATGATCTTGTAGCAATAACCGCGCTGGGTGAAACCGAACCCAAGATCGACAGGGTCGGAAGCGTGACCTGTACCGAAACCCCGGGTGTGGCGCTGGCCTCGGTCGCCGCTCGGCAGGGTCGGGAAGACAAGACCCGGAGCGCCATATCCCAATTGATCGGGGTGGAAACGCCTGGCGTTGGTAAGTTTACCGGCGGGCCGATCGTTGCCTTCTGGACCGGGCCTGATCAATGGATGATCGAAGCGCCCTTTGAGACACATGAAGATCTGGCGCGTCTGGTAAAAGAAAGCACTGGGGACAACGCATCGGTTTCCGAACAGACAGACGCATGGGTCAGGTTTGATCTGGACGGAGATGGCGTGTTGGAAGTGCTGGAATTGCTAAGCAATCTGGATTGCCGAAAAATGGCGGTCGGTGCCGCATCCCGCACGTCTATCCATCACCTAGGGTGTTTCGTCCTGTGCCGTGCTTCTGGTTCGTTCAGTATTTACGGGCCAAGATCGTCTGCCGGGTCACTGCATCATGCGATTGTGGCCGCAATGAAATCGGCGCTTTGAAGGCAAGATCAGCTTGAGGGCAGCGGAGCGTTATCCTCGACCCGAAACCGGTTAATCCGTCGCCGGTCCTCGCTGGGGCTCAAACCAAAGGCAGATCGGTAGTGCGTCACCAACGGCGTGACCGAGCTGTATCCGATGGCCGCGGCAATGTCGGCAATAGGGTCCTTGGTATAGACAACCATCTGACGGGCCGCCTTCATCCGCATGGAGCGGAAATAATGGCTGGGGCTTTGCCCTGTGGCCTGTTTGAAGGCGCGCTCAACCTGGCGGGGGGTGACGCCCGTTTGATCCGCTATGTCCGCGATCGAGATCGGATTGCCGATACGGCTTGCGAACAGGTCGACACATCGTGCCACAAGCGGCGGCAGCTTTTCACCAGTGGCAGGTTTGCTTGCACTGGGCACCTGTTGCTGAACACCTTCCCCTCGCATCATCGGATGCTGGAACCAGCAGGCCACCTCATGCGCGACTTCGCCGCCCAACCGGTCCTGAATCAGATGCAGGGCCAGATCAAACGCGGCCGCCGCTCCAGCCGCAGTATACCGCGTGGCATCTGACACGATCACTTCGCGCCGTGCATCGATCTGTGGAAACTCGGCCAGAAACGCGGCTTCGTAACACCAGTGCACCGATACCGGATGGCCGGTCATGACCCCCGAGCGCACGAGCGGGAAAACGCCGCCGCTGATACCGCCCAGAATTGTCCCGTGTCGTGACAAAGCCCGCAACGCCCCGTTGCCCTGGGCCGGGTTTCTGAAGCCCGAGGTCGGACTGCTGAGCAGGAACAGAATATCAATCGGCTGGCAGTCTGCGAGGTTGCGTTCAGCCTCGAAACGCACATGAGCGCTGGAACTGACCTTTCCCCCGTTTTCCGCCACAAGAGACCAGCGAAACGCCTCTTGCCCGGCGATCTCATTTGCGGCGCGCAGCGGTTCGATGACCGAGGTCAGGCAGGCCATCGGAAAGCCATCGAACAGCAGAAACCCGATCTCAATTCTATTTTCTGTCAGCATGAGCGCTACACTATCAGTAAATCCTAGTTCGGCTCGGATTGCTCCTTGGCCGCTCTGGCCTGCGGAAACGGTTCGAACAAGTGTAGCAAAACACGGAACGTGCGAAATCGAAAAAAAAGCAACAAACATGGTGAAAATCGGGGTCAGGTCCTGCATACGGAATGACAGGCTGAAAGGGACAAAGGTTTCGCAGGTCCATTTGCAGGTCTGCCGGTGCCGTAGATGCTGGACCCGTGACGGCTGAGACCCTAACGTGGCCTCAATGCTTCGCTATACCCTTAAACGACTGATCTCATTGCTTGCCAGCCTTGCCGTCGCCTCGGTGGTCATCTTCGCCGTGATCGAGGTCGCACCGGGGGACCCGGCATCATTCATGCTGGGTGTCAACGCGCAGGAGGATACGTTGGCCGCGCTGCGGGCTGAACTGGGTCTGGATGGATCCAGGGTACAGCGGTATTTCAACTGGGTCGGGGGGATGGTGGCCGGGGATTTCGGCACCTCGTACACCTACCGCACACCGGTGTCGCAGATGATTGCGGATCGGCTGTGGGTATCGCTGCCCTTGGCTTTGTATGCGCTCACGCTGTCCACCCTGATCGCCTTTCCGGCCGGGATCTATGCCGCTGCGCGCCGGGGCAAGCCCGGGGATCTGGCGGTGATGGGGGCGACACAGCTTGGTATCGCTGTGCCCAATTTCTGGTTCGCGATGATGCTAGTGCTGATCTTCGCCATTAACCTGCGTTGGTTCAATGCCGGTGGGTTTGTTGGCTGGGGCGAGGGCCTCTGGGCAGGGCTGCGCTCGCTGACTCTGCCCGCCATTGCGCTGGCCCTTCCTCAGGCCGCGATCCTGGCTCGCGTCATGCGATCCGCGCTGTTGGATATTCTGGGCGAGGATTTCATGCGCACCGCTCGGGCCAAGGGATTGTCGCGTCGTCAAGCCCTGTGGCGACACGGGGTGCGGAACGCGCTGATCCCGGTGCTGACGATCATCGGCTTGCAGTTTTCCTTCCTGCTGGCCGGGTCGATCATCATCGAACAGGTGTTCTACCTGCCCGGCCTCGGGCGGTTGGTGTTTCAGGCCATTTCGGCCCGCGATCTGATCGTGGTTGAATCGGTGGTGATGCTGCTGGTCTTTGCGGTGATCACCGTGAATTTTCTAGTGGATCTGGCCTATGCAGCCGTTGACCCAAGGCTAAGGAGCCGGTCATGAGCCGCAACCTGATCCTTGGCGCCGCGCTGTCGTCGCTGGTGGTGCTGGCGGCGCTGATCTCGTTTGTCTGGACACCCTACGACTATGCCGCGCTGGATATCCCCAATAAACTTCAGACGCCCGATGCACGGCACTGGTTCGGGACGGATCACTTCGGCCGCGACATGTTCTCGATGATCATGGTCGGCGCACGCACTTCGATTGCGGTGGCTCTGGTGGCCGTGGGGATCGGCATGGCGCTTGGCGTACCCCTTGGCCTGACAGCCGCCGCGCGCAAAGGGTCGTGGCTGGATGAGGTGATCATGCGTGGCAACGATCTGGTCTTTGCCTTCCCTTCGCTGGTCATCGCCATCCTGATCACGGCTGTGTTCGGTGCCGGTGCCATCAACGCGATCATTGCGATCGGTATTTTCAACATCCCGGTCTTTGCCCGCATCACCCGAGGGGCCGCATTGTCGCTGTGGGAGCGCGAGTTCATCCTTGCCGCCCGCGTGTCGGGCAAAGGCGCAGCACGGATTTCAGCCGAACACATCCTGCCCAATGTCGCCAACTTGCTGATCGTTCAGGGCACCATCCAGTTTTCACTGGGTATTCTGGCCGAGGCGGGCCTGTCCTATGTCGGTCTGGGCGCACAGCCGCCGACGCCCAGTTGGGGCCGGATGCTGGCAGACGCGCAGACAATGGTCAGTTTTGCCCCGCATTTGGCTCTGATTCCGGGCCTGGCCATCATTGTCACCGTGCTGGGTTTGAACCTGCTTGGCGACGGTTTGCGCGACTGGCTGGACCCAAGGATCAGGGTGGCGCGGGCATGACGTTGCTGCAAGTCGAAAACCTGTCCCTGTCGATCCACGGGGTGCCGATCCTGAAACGGGTGAACCTGTCCATCGACCCGGGCCAAATCGTGGCGGTGACAGGTGAAAGCGGGTCGGGCAAGTCCATGACAGCGCTGGCTGTGATGCAGCTTCTGCCAAACGGGGCAACGGCAGAAGGCGCAATCCGACTGGACGGCAAAGACCTGCTGACCCAATCCGAGGCCGAGATGTGCGCCTTGCGTGGCGCGTCCATCGGGATGGTATTTCAGGAACCGATGACGGCGCTCAACCCGGTGAAAACCATCGGCGATCAGGTGATGGAGACCATCCTGATCCACAAGGCGATGCCCCCTGCTCTGGCCCGGACCCGCGCCGCAGAGGTGCTGACGCGGGTTGGCCTGCCACCGGACAGGTTTCCTCTGTCGCGCTATCCGCATGAGCTGTCGGGCGGACAGCGTCAGCGTGTGGTCATCGCAATGGCCATCGCATTGCGTCCCAGGCTTTTGATCGCGGATGAACCGACCACGGCGCTGGATGTCACCACGCAGGCGCAAATCCTTGATCTGCTGAAAGGGCTGGTTCGCGAATATGATATGGGCCTGCTGATGATCACCCATGATCTGGCTGTGGTCTCGGACATGGCCGATCAGATTGTCGTCATGCGTCGCGGCGAGGTCGTCGAAAGTGGCGCGACCCGAAACCTGTTTCGAGATATGCAGCACCCCTATACCCGCATGTTGTTCGAAGCTTCAGGTCATCAGGTCAACCTGCCTGAACCTACACAGCAACGCCCGCTTCTGGAGGTTTCGCAGGTCGTCCGGGATTACCGCCTTCCCCGCAAAGGTCTGCTGGACGCGCCGGGCCACCACCGCGCGGTGGATGGTGTCAGCTTTACCCTCAACCGAGGGGAGCGTTTGGGGCTGGTGGGAGAGTCAGGTTGTGGAAAATCGACCCTAACAAGGGCTATTCTAGGGTTGGAGGATATCCAATCCGGTCAGATTATGCTGGATGGTCAGCCGGTTTTCACGGGCCACAGGCCCAACCTTGCGGTACGTCGCAAGATGCAGGTCGTGTTTCAGGACCCCTATGGCAGCTTCAATCCCCGCCACCGTGTCGCGCGCCTGATTACTGAACCTTTTCACCTGTTGGAAACGCCACCAAAGGGTTCAGAACGCCAGGACCGGATCGCAGAGATGCTGACGGCAGTGGGCCTCGTCCCTGATGATGCGGGCAAATATATTCACGAGTTTTCGGGCGGACAACGCCAGCGGATCGCCATTGCCCGCGCTCTGATCATTCGGCCGGAACTGATCCTGTTCGATGAGGCGGTTTCAGCCCTCGACGTATCGGTGCGCGCCCAAATCCTCGATCTGCTTGCCGAACTCTGCGAGGCTTATGATCTGACTTACCTGTTCATCAGCCACGATCTGAGCGTGGTGCGCACCATCACCGATCATGTTCTGGTGATGCAGTCTGGGCGAATTGTCGAACAAGGTAGGACTGAACAGGTATTCTCGGACCCGCAGCATTCCTACACGCAAACCCTGATCGCCGCCGCGCCCCAATTGCCTGAAATCGGGAAGTTATCGGCGCAAAACCCCTTGTTAGAGCCTGAACGGAGGCCAAAATGACCCAACCACTCTGGTTTGATCCCACCCTGTGCCTGATTGGCGGAAACTGGATACCTGCGACATCAGGCGACTCATTGCCTTTGACCAACCCGTCAGACGGGACCGAGATATGCAGGATTGCACGCGGCTCGGGCGTGGATATTGATGCGGCGGTCGCCGCCGCCAGATTTGCGCTAAAGGGCGACTGGGGGCGCAAGACGGCCTTGGAGCGCGGCCGCATCCTGACCCGGCTGGGCCAGCTGGTGCTGGAACGGGTGGACGATCTGGCGCGGCTTGAGGCGATGGATGTCGGCAAGCCCCTGACGCAGGCCCGCGCCGATGCCATCGCGCTGGCGCGCTATTGTGAATTCTACGGCGGTGCAGCGGATAAGGTGATGGGTGAGACCATTCCCTATTTCGATGGCTACACCGTCTATACACTGCGCGAACCCCATGGGGTGACGGGCCACATCGTGCCCTGGAACTATCCGATGCAGATCATTGGGCGCTCGGTCGGGGCCGCGCTGGCCATAGGCAACGCCTGTGTTCTGAAACCTGCGGAAGAGGCCTGTCTGACCGCGCTGGCCTTTGCCCATCTCGCGCAGCAAGCGGGTCTGCCAGCAGGTGCGCTGAATGTTGTGCCCGGTCTGGGGGCCGAGGCCGGTGCCGCATTATCCGGGCATCCGGGGGTCAACCATATCTCGTTCACTGGTTCGGTGGCTACGGGTGCATTGGTTCAGCAGGCTGCAGGGCGAAACGTTGTGCCGGTGACGCTGGAATTGGGCGGAAAATCCCCGCAACTGGTGTTTGACGATGCCGATCTGGATGCCGCCCTGCCGTTTCTGGTGAATGCGGGCATTCAGAACGCGGGGCAGACCTGCTCGGCCTCCTCCCGCATTCTATTACAGCGCGGTGTCTATGATCAGGTCAAATCCCGCATGGCCGAGGCCTATGAACAGCTCAGCGTTGGACCCGCGATGCAGGATCTTCGTGTTGGACCGCTGATCTCGGACCGGCAAAAGCAGATCGTAAACAGCTTTCTGAACAAAGGCGCCGATCTGATTATTGCGGCGGAAGGGACGATCGCAAAGGATGCGCCGGAAACCGGGGCTTATGTCCGGCCCACCTTGTTTGCGGACGTGCCACCGGATCACCCGCTTGCCCGCGATGAAATCTTCGGTCCCGTTCAGGTTCTGATCCCGTTCGACACCGAAGAACAGGCTCTAACTATAGCAAATTGCACTGATTACGGTCTTGTCGCCAGCGTCTGGACACGTGACGGTGCGCGGCAGATGCGGTTGGCAAAAGGGCTGCACGCGGGTCAAGTCTTCCTCAACAACTATGGGGCAGGCGGCGGCGTTGAACTGCCTTTTGGAGGCGTGGGCAAATCCGGCCATGGCCGCGAGAAAGGCTTTGAGGCGCTTTATGGCTTTTCGCAACTCAAGACAGTGGCTGCCTATCACGGGTAACAGCGCCCCGGTCTGTCAGATCAACGTTTCTTTCGCGCATATGCGCCCCAGAACAATCTCCTTGATCTCTTTAAGGGAATGGGCAACGGACAATCCAAAGGGCGGTTAGTATAAGTGATTTGTCGTCTCAAGTCACTTTTGAAGCAAAGACCGTTCGGGTCAGGACCCGAAAATCGCAATGAAGGACCCGGGTGGCGCTTGGCATTCCCGCTCTGTTCTGGATTGCTGGCCTCCTGCTTGTAAAAGCGTCGAAACCAAAAGCGGGCGTCTCAACGCCGCTATTACGCGCGCTTTTCACCGATCGAGGTTACGCCCAGAACATCCAGCACCCTGGCTTCGATCTGCTCGGCATTCATACCCGCAACGGCATACATGTCTGCGGGGCTGGCCTGATCGATGAAGATGTCAGGCAAGACCATCGAGCGGTATTTCAAGCCCCGATCAAAAACACCCTCATCCGCCAGAAGCTGTGCCACATGGCTGCCAAACCCGCCAACAGCGCCTTCTTCGATGGTGATCAACGCCTCATGATCCGCAGCCAGGTCCAGGATCAGGTCCCGATCTAGCGGCTTGGCAAAGCGGGCGTCTGCGATTGTTGGGCTAATGCCTTTGGCGGTCAGAGACTCGGCTGCTTTCTGAACTTCAGCCAGCCGCGTGCCAAAAGACAAAAGTGCGACGCGCGCGCCTTTCCGGATCATGCGGCCTTTGCCGATCTCCAGTACCTCACCGCGTTCGGGCAGGTCCACTCCAACACCTTCACCACGTGGATAGCGGAAGGCAATCGGCCCCTCATCATGCGCGACAGCGGTTGCCACCATGTGCATTAATTCCGCCTCATCCGCGGCGGCCATGACGACCATGCCCGGCAGATTGGCCAAATAGGCAATATCGAACGACCCGGCATGGGTGGCACCGTCAGCCCCCACCAAACCCGCGCGGTCAATGGCAAACCGAACGGGCAAGCGCTGGATTGCGACGTCATGCACAACCTGGTCGTACCCCCGCTGCAGAAAGGTCGAATACATGGCGCAGAA
This sequence comes from Ruegeria sp. TASC047, assembly GCF_059612445.1. Taxonomy (NCBI): domain Bacteria; kingdom Pseudomonadati; phylum Pseudomonadota; class Alphaproteobacteria; order Rhodobacterales; family Roseobacteraceae; genus Ruegeria; species Ruegeria sp. TASC047. The sequence goes on along the minus strand of NZ_JBXWQP010000013.1, from coordinate 34,773 downwards.
TGGCTTCATCCCCCCTGCCGCCAGCGCAGCCGAGAAGGTCACGCCGTGCTGCTCGGCAATCGCCACATCGAAACAGCGCGACGGGTACCGTTCGGCAAACAGGCCCAACCCGGTGCCATCTGGCATCGCGGCAGTCACCGCAACGATCTTGTCATCGCGCGCGGCGGCATCCACCAGAGCCTTGCCAAAGACAGACGTGTAAGAAGGGGCGTTTGAAGGGGCCTTTTTCTGCTCACCCGTGACCACATCGAATTTGGCTGTCGCGTGGCCTTTGTCGCGGGCCTGTTCGGCTGGTGCGTACCCTTTGCCCTTCTTGGTCAAGACGTGGATCAGGATCGGCCCGGTTGCCCGCGCCTTGACGGTGCGCAGAACCGGCAGCAGCTGATCCAGGTCATGCCCATCAATAGGCCCGAGATAGGAAAACCCGAGCTCTTCGAACAGGGTCCCGCCCACGGCCATACCTTTCAGCATTTCCTTAGCGCGCTTGGCCCCTTCGCGGAAAGGTTCGGGCAAAAGTGAAACAGCGCCCTTTGCGGCGGCTTTCAGATCGTGGAATGGCGCCTCGGCGTAGATTCGGGACAGATAGCTGGACAGGGCACCAACAGGGGGGGCGATGCTCATCTCATTGTCATTCAGAATGACGATCAGGCGTTTCTTCAGGTGACCTGCGTTATTCATCGCCTCAAAGGCCATGCCTGCGGACATCGATCCATCACCGATCACGGCAATCGCGTCACCCAACCCTTCAGGGGTTACACCGCCCAGATCACGCGCGACGGCAAAACCCAGTGCAGCACTGATCGAAGTGCTGGAATGCGCGGCGCCAAACGGGTCATAGGGGCTTTCGCTGCGCTTGGTAAAACCGCTCAGGCCATCTTTCATGCGCAGCGTGCGAATGCGGTCGCGCCGTTCGGTCAGGATTTTGTGCGGATAGCACTGATGGCCCACATCCCAGATGATCTTGTCGCGCGGCGTGTCGAAAACAGCGTGCAGCGCGGTTGTCAGTTCCACAACACCCAGACCCGCGCCCAGATGCCCGCCGGTCACAGAAACCGCCGAAATCGTCTCGGCCCGCAATTCCTGCGCAACCTGATGCAGCTGCGCGTCCGAGAACCGCTTGAGATCAGCGGGGCGGTTCACAAGGTCCAGCAGGGGCGTTTTGGGGCGGTCAGACATTTGGCGCGTTCCTGGCTTAGCTGTCCCGGGCAATAACGAAGCGAGCGGCTTCCTTCAAGGTTTCTGCCGTCGGGCCATACCCGTCCAGTGCGGCACAGGCCTGATCAACAAGTTCACTGGCGCGGGTTCTGGCAGCATCCAAACCCAGAAGCGATACGAAAGTGGCCTTTCCCGCATCCGCATCTTTCTGAAGACGTTTGCCTGCCTTTGTCGCATCACCTTCAACATCAAGGATGTCGTCTGCAATCTGAAAAGCAAGACCAAGGGCTCGGGCATATTGGCGCAAGGGCTCTGGATCCGCTTTCGCCAGACGCGCACCCGCACAGGAGGACCATTCGATCAAAGCGCCCGTTTTGCCGCCCTGAAGCTGTGTTATCGCATTCAGCGTCAGAGGCTCAGAAGCGGTTTCCGCCGCGATATCAAGCGCCTGCCCCAAAACCATACCTTGCGCACCGCTTGCCCTGGCCAGTGTCAGTGCCAGATCAACGCGAACGTCTGCATCTCCAACCTCGGGCCGGGTACACAGCTCAAAGGCCAGTGTTTGCAGCGCGTCCCCGGCAAGTACAGCCGTGCCTTCATCCCATTTCACATGCACCGTGGGGCGTCCGCGCCGCAGATCGTCGTCATCCATGCAGGGCAGATCGTCGTGAACCAGCGAATAGGCGTGTAGGGCCTCGATCGCGGTCGCGGGCCAGATCGCGCGGGACTCGTCGATTTGGTGCAGGCGCGCACTTTCCAGAACCAGAAACCCGCGCAGCCGTTTACCGCCCCGGGTGGCGTAGGCCATTGCCCGTGTCACATCCAGATCGTCCAGCGCGCCCATTATCAGGTCAAAATGATCCTGAAGGCGTGCCGCGTCCTGCGCCAGTCTTTCCTGAAACATTTACTGACCTTCGACAGGTGTGGTCCCGGTCGGTTGGCCATTCGCGTCCAGAGTGATCGCGGCCACTTTTTCCTCGGCCCGCTTCAACTCGTCCTCGCAACGCTTTTTCAAAGCGGCCCCGCGTTCATAAAGCGCAATCGACTGATCCAGCGCCACGTCGCCGCGCTCAAGCTGACCAACCACGGTCTCAAGCTCTTTCATGGCCTGCTCGAATGTCATCTGCTCAACTGGGGTATCGGTCATCGTGCTGCCTTCATCAGTTCTTCCACATGGGCGCGTGTCGCCTCGGCCAGTGCGTTCAGATCATACCCGCCCTCCAGAGTCGAGACGATACGGCCCTGACACACCTCATCGGCTATCCCGCACAGCTCTGCCGTGATCCAAGCGAAATCGCCAGTCGACCAGTTCAGATTGGCCAGAGGGTCGTCCTGATGCGCATCGAACCCGGCCGAGATGATGATCAGCTCCGGCCGGAACGCCCGCAGGCGCGGAAAGGCCTGCGTTTCATAGGCGGATCGCATCTCAGCCCCGCCGGTGCCCGGGGCCAGCGGGATATTCAGAACGTTATCGTAAGCGCCTGCCTCGTCCGGGCGGCCCGATCCGGGCCATAACGGCATTTGCTGGCTGGTGATCACAAGGGCCCGATCTTCATCCCACAGCAGATCCTGCGTGCCGTTGCCATGATGAACGTCGAAATCGACCACAGCGACCCGCTTCAGCCCGTGGTAATCCAGCGCGTGTTTCGCCGCCAACGCCGCGTTGCCAAACAGGCAGAACCCCATGGCTTTCTCGGCTTCGGCATGGTGCCCAGGTGGGCGAATGGCACAAAAGGCGTTCGGCGCCTCACCGCCCAAAACCAGATCAACGGCGCGCACCGCCGCACCCGCCGCGCGATAGGCCGCATCCACGGAACCCGGCGACATGAAGGTGTCCCCGTCGATCTGCGCAAACCCGTCAGTGGGGCGCGACGATCTGATGTCGCGGATATGGCTTTCGGGATGAACACGCAGCAAATCATCGTCTGCCGCCAGCGGAGCGGTCACGCGCTTCAGATCCAGCCCCTCCAGCGCGTGCAGGATATGCTCTAGCCGCGCCACCTGTTCCGGATGACCCTGGGGTGTGACATGTCCAAGGCAATCGGCATGTGTCAAAAGGGCGGTTTTCATCGGGATCCCATCTTCATCTGGCTAAAAATATCCTCGCCGAAGGCATTAATCACCGCGCAGCGGCTCATTCAATCGGGTGCCAGCATATAGCCTGCGCCCCGGACTGTCTGCAGATACCGGGGCTGTTTCGGGTCCTGTTCGATCTTCCGGCGCAGGCGGGTGATCTGCACGTCCACGGCACGTTCTTGCGCCTGTCCTTTATCCCGGCCCAGATCTTCCACCAGTTTTGCACGGCTGATCGGCTCGCCAGGTTGGGCCGAGAAAATTTTCATTAGCTGGCTTTCGGTTGCCGTCAGGCGGACCGGCATTTCGCCCTGCCACATCTCACCACGTTCAATGTCATACCGGATGGGACCAAGATGCAGGATCTTCGCCGCTGTTTCCTCGGCCGGGGTTTCCGGCATCCGGCGCAGGATCGCATTGATCCGCAGCAACAGCTCTTTCGGCTCGAAAGGTTTAGCAAGATAATCATCCGCCCCGGCTTCAAGCCCTGCAATCCGATGCTCGGTCTCGCCTTTGGCGGTCAACAACAGGATCGGTGTCGTATGGGTGTCACGCAGCGATCTGGTCAGGCTGACGCCATCTTCGCCCGGCATCATCACATCCATGACGATCATGTCGAAATCCAATCCCGACAGAACCCGCCGCGCATGGGCCGCATCCCGTGCCGCTGTCACCAGAAACCCGTTTCGCATCAGGAATTTCTTGAGCAGATCGCGAATGCGTTCATCATCATCAACAATCAGCAGATGGGCATCCATTTCGCTCATGAACCCGTATCCCGCAATTTCGTATAGGCATGACGCATATCAGCATCCATCATTGCTTCAAGTACTTTGCGAAACCCGGCCACGGCCTCGGGACCGGCATCCTTGAAGGCTGCGCGCATTCTTGTTCGTTGCGCATCTGACAACGTGGCCTCCAACGTTTCGCCCTTTTCCGTCAGAAATAGGTGCCGTTCGCGTTTATCCACGGTTCCGACCCGGCTTTCCACCAGACCATCCTCGATCAATGTCCGAAGAACCCTGTTCAGAGACTGTTTTGTAACCCCGAGGATCGCCAGCAAATTGTTCACCGTGGTGCCCGGCGCACGGTTGATAAAATGGATTGCGCGGTGATGGGCGCGGCCATAGGCCATCTCGGACAGGATACGATCAGGATCCGCGGTAAAGCCACGATAGGCAAAGAACATGGCCTCGATCCCCTGCCGCAACTGTTCATCCGTCAAAAACAACAGGCTCTCGCCCCCATATCGCGGGGCTGGGCGGATTTCGGACATATCATGCCTCATTCGTTACTCGGGTTTGACTTTATGTCAGCGTTATTGACATTCCAAGGGTGGAGCGGTATCGAATCGCAGTTTTTGCGCAACATTGTGTCCGCATCGGACCTAAGTGGCGCAACAATCGGAAATTTAACCCGGTTCAGGAGGTTTCGCATGGCGGGGTATGATGATCGTGACGGTGTCATCTGGATGGATGGTAAGCTGGTGCCCTGGCGCGATGCCAATGTGCATATTCTGACCCACGCGATGCACTATGCCTCATCCGTGTTCGAGGGCGAACGGGCTTATAACGGCAAGATTTTCAAAAGCCGCGACCATTCCGAACGTCTTATCGCCAGCGCCGAGGCGCTGGACATGCCGATGCCTTACACCGTCGATCAGATTGAAGCGGCCAAGGAAGAGACCCTGAAAGCCAGTGACCTTCAGGATGCCTATGTCCGCGCATTGGTCTGGCGCGGGTCTGGCGAAGACATGGGCGTGGCGTCGGCCCGCAACCCGGTACGGATGGCCATCGCGGTCTGGCCCTGGGGCGCCTATTACGGCGACGCCAAGATGCAAGGCGCAAAACTGGACATCGCCGAATGGAAACGCCCCAGCCCGGAAACCATCCCGGTTCATGCCAAGGCGGCGGGCCTCTACATGATCTGCACCATTTCCAAGCACAAGGCCGAAGCCAAGGGATGCTCGGACGCGCTGTTCATGGACTGGCGTGGTTACGTGGCCGAAGCAACAGGTGCCAACGTGTTCTTCGTCAAGGATGGAGAGGTTCACACCCCGCTGGCGGATTGCTTCCTGAACGGCATCACCCGTCAGACCGTCATTCAGATGCTGAAGGATAAAGGCATCACTGTGCATGAGCGGCGCATCAAGCCCGAAGAAATGGCTGATTTCGAACAGTGCTGGCTGACCGGAACCGCGGCCGAGGTCACTCCGGTCGGGCAAATCGGAGATTACACTTTCGAAGTCGGCGACCTGACCCGCGAAATCGCAGAAGATTACGAAAAACTGGTCCGCTCGTAATAACTTGCAAAACCCCGCTTCGGCGGGGTTTTTGTTGCAGATCGTGCAAATTGTCGTGCAAAGCGTTCCGTGATCTGGACGATCGGGTCAGTTCCCGTATCTTCACCGCATGTTGGACCTTCTCAGCGATATTCTCACCCGTCTGTCCCTGCGTGGCACGTTCTACTTCCGCACCTCGTTCACACCACCTTTTGGTATTCAGGTGCCGGAACTCGAAAACGTCGCGCGGTTTCATTTTGTTCAACGGGGTGAGCTCAAGGTCCATGTCTCATCCACCGGGGAAACGTTGCGGTTGCGGCAGGGGGATCTGATCCTGACCCCTCATGGGGCGCCACATGCGTTTTTGTGTGCCGAGGTCAGGCCACCGGATGCGCTTCCTCTGGAGCAGGTTCTTGAGATTGCCGGCTACAAGGGCGATGGCGTCCTTGTCTATGGCGGTGCAGACGAGGACCGGGACACGCAACTGATCTGCGGTCATTTTTCTTTGACCGGCCCGGCAGGGCGAAAAGGTACCGGGCATATGCTGATCGACCGCCTGCCACCCTACATCCTGATCGAGAATTATGGCGAAGAGGCCGGATCGTGGATGGAATCGACCCTGCGCATGATCGGATCCGAAGTGTCCGGGGCCCGTATTGGCGGCGATCTGATTGCGCTGAAGCTGTCCGAAGTTCTGTTTGCGCAGGCGATCCGAACCTATCTGGAACGGCAAAGCCCGCAGGCCACCGCCCTTGCGGGCTTTGCGGATACGCGCATCTCACGCGCTTTGACGGCGTTCCACCAAGCGCCAGCGCAAGACTGGAGCGTTGCGGCACTGGCACGCGAATCCGGCATGTCGCGCACAGCCTTTTCTCAGTTGTTTGCCCAGAAGATGGGCACGACGCCGATGCAATACCTCACCGACTGGCGCATGCAGATTGCGTGCCATGGCCTTACAGAGGCACGATGGAACGTCGCAGATGCAGCAGCCGAAGCTGGATATGCCTCTGAGGCCGCGTTCTCCCGTGTTTTCAAGAAGCAGGTCGGCTTGTCACCAGCCGCATTCAGGTCCATGCACTAAAGCGCCAAGAATTCTGTACGATCTGCAGGATTTTTGAAACGATCGAGAATTCAGCGTTCGGGTCAGGCTTTCTATCTTTCTTTCATCACTGATTGAAAAGAGGAAAATCTTATGTCCCTGCGTTTCGTTACCCGCTCTGTCCACGCGTATCTGGACTACCCGGTTGCCATTGCCCTGATGACACTGCCATTCCTGCTGGGATTGGGTCAGTCCAACCCGCTGGCGCTGTGGCTTTCGGTTGTCACCGGCGTCGCCGCCTTTGTCCTGACGGTTCTGACCGACCATCATTTGGGAATTTGGCGCGTTCTACCCTATAAATTTCACCTGGCCGTGGACCTGATTGTCGGCATCACCTTTCTGTTTGCACCCAGTGTACTGGGGTTTTCAGGATTGGATGCGGCGTTCTACTGGCTGAACGGTGCGGCTGTGGTTCTCGTCATCTCGCTCAGCGCGCCCGAGCAGGAAGTCGCTGCCTGAGCGCAGTTCCTCAGCACTGGCAACTTTGTCCAAATACTACCGAAATAGCTGAGCCGCCCGTTTTGCAAATCGGCGGCTCAGAGCAGAGAAGCGTGTTGACCGGTCGGGCGAATTTACTTGAAAAAGCCGACTGAATTCATCAGATTTATCCCAGCGCGGGGTGAGGTCGCAGATGACAGACACGCTTGACGAAATCATGGCCCGACATGATGCGCTGGTTGCGTGCGGGTGCAATTGTTGCGAAGGCGACTATTGCGCCTATGCCGACCGCCAAAACCGGGACACAGCAACCGCTGAAGAAGCCCGCACACAAGGCACCGTCCATCAACGCAAGTCGTTGCGATATATCTTTGAAACTGCGTTAAGCGGCAGGGGATAGCAGCGCAGCAGTTTGGGCTGCGCTGTTGCAAGGTTCAGAAATCCACCCCGCGCTGGGCTTTGATTCCCGCCTGGAACGGGTGTTTTTCTTCGGTCATTTCGGTGACCAGATCTGCATAATCACGCAGCGCCTGCGGTGCGTCACGGCCTGTCAGGAACACACTCGTATTGTCCGAACGCGCGTTCAGCCCTTCTATCACCTGCTCGACCGAGAGATATTCATAGCGAAGCGCGATGTTGATCTCGTCCAGAACCACCAGATCGTATTCGCCACTTGCCATAAGGGCGCAAGCCTTGTCGAAGGCGGCATTGGCGGCCGCAATGTCGCGTTCGCGGTCTTGTGTATCCCAGGTAAACCCCTCACCCATCGTGTGCCAGGTGACCAGATCACGTTCTTCGAAGAAACGACGCTCGCCGGTTTTCCACTTGCCCTTGATGAACTGCACCACGGCGACCTTCTGACCCCAACCAAGCGCGCGGATGACCACGCCAAAGGCCGCTGATGACTTGCCTTTGCCCTTGCCGGTATTGATCAGAACAAGGCCGCGATCGGGATCAACAGCCTCGGACATTTTCTTGCGGTGCTGGGCCTGCACCTTTTGCATCTTTTCCTTGTGATCCTGCGCGTCGCTCATTGGGGAACCTCTTTGATTGTCCGGCCCAACCTAGGGGAAGAATGCAAAAGGTAAAGTCACGCTTTGGGGTCCGTGACAGAACGCGCCTTGCCACGCTCCAGCCCCAGCTGGTGTTCGCGCCAGATCACAACAACATTGCCTGCGATCACCAATGCGGCCCCGATCAGGATCGCAACGGTGGGCAATTCATCAAACGCGAAATAACCGATCACAATCGCAAAAAGCATTGTTGCATAGTCATAAGGTGCCAGCATCGATGCCTGTCCAAACCGATACGAGGACGTGACCAAAATCTGTGCAACTCCGCCAATTAGCCCCATGGTGATCAGTATTAGAGCCTGATTCAGGGTAGGCATTGTCCATCCCCAGATCGCCGTCAGCGCCGAAAGCAGCGTCGCTGTCAGCGAGAAATAGAACACGATTGCAGCAGGGTGATCGACCTTGACCAGTTGGCGGATGTGGATCTGCACGAAGGCCCGGGCAAAGGTCGCGCCCAGTACGCATAGCGCTCCGATGGTTGCAGCCGTTTCCATCTGAGTGCTGCCAAGCCGAGGCCAGATCATGATCATCACGCCAAGCAACCCAAGTGCCACGGCACCGATGCGAATCATGCGGATGCGCTCGCCCAGCATCACGGCGGCCAAAATCAGGGTGAAGATCGGCGTGGCGTAACCGATTGCGGTGACTTCGGGCAGCGGCAACAGGCTAAGGCCGGTGAATGTCAGCCCCATGGCGCTGGTCCCCAGAACACCGCGCCAGAAATGCCCCATGGGTTTCTTGACGACAAAGCCTTGCGCCAGCTCTCGGCGCGCGGTCAGCCACAGAATGATGACCGGAATAGCAAACAGGGACCGGAAGAACACCAATTGGCCCGGCGGGAATTCGTCAGATAAGGCTTTGACCAGGGCCGACATCGACGTGAAAAGGAACAGCGCGCCAAGCTTCAGCGCCACAGCCAGCAAAGGTCGATGCGATGTTAAGGGTTTTGTCATCGGCGCGACCCTGCGCCTTTGCAGAAAAAAGATCAACGGGGTGGATCAGGTGATGGTCCACGAGTTCGGTATCGATACGCCGATTTCCGCTGCAAAATCCTCAAGGAACTGAAACATTCGGCCCGCCCTTACCTGCGCAATCTGCTTGCCTGCATCCGTCAGCATGTCGTCCGGCAGGGTCAGCAGCTTAACCTTCCAGTGATCAATCGAATACCGCAGATCGTCCAGCGGGCGCGCCTCTGCGAATGGATCAGCCGGATCATAGAGAACACGCCCCAAAGCACCTGATACAGAAAATGTGCGCGCAATCCCGATGGCCCCCAAGGCGTCAAGGCGATCCGCATCCCTCAGAATCCGGGCCTCGAACGTTTCGGGTGGGATGTTGGCCGAGAAGCTATGGGCCGCTATCGCATGTTGCGCGGCCTGAACCTGATCGTCGGAAAAGCCCAGTTTTGCCAGAATAGGTCCTGATTCAGCAGCTGACTGGCGTGAGGCAAACAGTCGGTTCGGATCATTCTTGGGTAGGTTGACCAGATCATGAAGATAACAGGCTGCCAACAGGACGGGGATGTCCGCCTGAGCGCCTGCAATGGCCTGAGCATTGGTCCAAACACGATCCAGATGGGCCAGGTCATGGGCCGGATCAGTTTCCATACGTTGCGCGACAACGGCACGCAAACGCGCGCGCAGATCAGCCGATCCGTCCACGGTTTTCTCCGATCTGACCACGGTGCAGCAGTAGGTGGTCCAGGATGACACAGGCCATCATCGCCTCACCGACAGGGACAGCGCGGATGCCAACACAGGGGTCATGACGGCCCTTTGTGATGATCTCGGTCTCTTCACCGGATTTTGTAATGGTTTTGCGGGTGGTCAGGATCGAAGAGGTCGGCTTGACCGCAAAGCGCACGACAATGTCCTGCCCGGTCGAGATGCCGCCCAGAATCCCACCTGCGTGGTTTGAACTGTATTGCGGGCCATCCTGACCCATGAAGATTTCGTCGGCATTGGCTTCACCAGTCAGTTCGGCGGCAGCCATGCCTTCGCCGATCTCGACACCTTTGACAGCGTTGATCGACATCATCGCGGCCGCAAGATCAGTGTCTAACTTGGCGTATATCGGCGCCCCAAGCCCTGGCGGGACACCGCGTGCCACAACCTCGACCACGGCCCCGACAGAATTGCCGGATTTGCGCAGGTCATCCAGATAGGTCGCCCAATCCCCGGCCGCCTGTTCATCAGGCGCCCAGAACGGGTTCTGTTCAATCTGCGCCCAGTCGAATTTGGCGCGGTCGATCTTGTGCGGACCGATCTGGGTCATGTATCCGGTGATCTGCACATTCGGCGCGATCTGCCGGATGGCCTCGCGCGCCAGTCCACCCGCGGCCACGCGCGACGCGGTTTCCCGTGCTGAACTGCGCCCACCCCCGCGATAATCGCGGATGCCGTATTTCTGCCAGTAGGTGATATCAGCGTGGCCCGGACGGAACTTGTCCATGATATCGCCGTAGTCTTTCGAGCGCTGATCGGTGTTCTCGATCATCAGTTGCACGGGCGTGCCTGTAGTTTGGCCTTCGAACACGCCAGAAAGGATCTTGACCTGATCTGGTTCGCGCCGCTGCGTTGTGAACTTGTTTTGCCCCGGTTTGCGCTTGTCCAGCCAGTGCTGGATCATCGCCTCGTCAATCGCAACGCCCGGCGGGCAACCGTCGACAGTGGCGCCCAAGGCGGGCCCATGGCTTTCACCCCAGGTGGTGACGCGGAAAAGATGGCCAAAGCTGTTCATCGACATGGGGCGTGCTCCTTTGCGGATCGTGATTAGCGGGCAAGGCCCCCGGCCTCAAGCGGATTTGGCCGTTGACGGTTTGAACGCCGCCCGTCGGGCGGCGCATTTTTGAGTATTTTCGAAAAGATGAAGATCAGGCGGCCTGCGCGACTTTCGCACGGGTTTCTGAGATCATCAGCGCGGCCTGAGCCGCTTCGCGCCCTTTTTGTACGAAATGGTCGCGGTAGATCGCATTGTGATGATCGGTTTCCTGATATTGGTGCGGGGTCAGCGAGACCGAAAGGACAGGAACCCCTGTATCAAGCCCGGCGCGCATCAGACCATCGACCACGGCCTGCGCAACGAAATCGTGCCTGTAGATGCCGCCATCAACGACAAAGGCTGCGCAGGCGACGGCGGCATAGCGCCCGGTCCGGGCCAGATCACGGGCCAGCAGGGGCATCTCGAACGCGCCGGGAACGTCGTAGACATCGACTTGTTCCGAGGGGACGAGTTCGAGGAAGCCGTCGAGCGCGCGGTCAACAATATCGGAATGCCAGTTGGCTTTTACAAAAGCATAGCGGGTGTGTGCCATCATGATCTCCTTTCAGTTTGGTGGCCTGCTGGCAGTCGCGAGAACCGGTTCCCACTTTTCGCTGCCAGCCCGGCATGACACGTCACCCAAGGCGATCACGAGCAGGCGCGCCGTATTACCGGCGCGGCTTGCGCGTTCTCTTTCATCCGGACTGTGACCGTCGGCTCTGGTATCTCACCAGATCTGCTGACACCCCGAAAGCCGGGGCCGCTCGCGGGCTTACGGGCCGTGGCCCGCATACCGCCGGTGGGGAATTCCACCCCGCCCTGAGAACGAGGCGGACCTTGCCAAGAACTGTCCGACGCTGCAAGAGATTTGACAGGAGGACACTCATGCACCCTAACCCCGTTTTTCGCGCCGAGGATCGTGCGCGTCATGTTGAACTCGCCCGCGACCGGGCGTTTGGCGCTCTGGCACTCTCTGCGGAAGAGGGCCCGTTATTAAGTCATGTCCCGTTTTTGCTGTCCGAAGACGGATCAATGGCTGACCTGCATCTTGTGCGCTCGAACCCTATCGTGCGTGCGCTGCACGAACCGCAGCGCGCAAAGATCGCGGTGCAGGGGCCGGATGCATATATTTCGCCCGATTGGTACGGTGTCGAAGATCAGGTTCCGACATGGAATTATGTCGCCGTACACCTGATCGGAAAGCTTGAGCTACGCCCGCAGGACGAGTTGCGTGACGTACTTGACCGCCAATCTGCATTCTACGAAAAGCGGCTGCTGCCCAAGGTCCCATGGGTCACGGGAAAAATGTCCTCGGACGCGCTGAACAAGATGATGCGCATGATCGTACCGTGCCGCATGCAGGTTGAAGATATTCAGGGCACGTGGAAGCTTGGTCAGAACAAACCCGAAGGTGCGCGAAATGCTGCCGCTGATCAGGTGTCCTCTGGCTTTGGCAGTGAAATCGCCCGGCTGGCCGCCTTGATGCACAAGGCTTAACCAGCATCAGGCGCCGGGTTTACTGGGGGCTGAAGGTCGCCAGATAAGCGGCAATATCGTCTGCACCGGTCTTGAGTTTGACGCTCATGTTCGGACGGGCAGTTTCGTCATCCAGAAATTCCTTGATGAAGCCAATCGGATCCTGCGCATAAGCAACGATGTTTTCCTCGGTCCAGACCAGACCCGCTTCGCCGGCACGGATCATGTCATCCGTGAACATGCCGATCGGCAGGCGCTCGCTGCCATAGCGATAATCGTTTTCGGACCCGGCCACGCGACCGACGACGCCATACAGATTCGGGCCGGTGATTCCACCTTTGACCAGAACTTCACCATCCTTGATGATCGCATGACACGAAGAACAACGGTTATATATCGCCTCACCTTTCGCGGGGTCGCCCGCGGCAAGGGTCTGAGAGGGCAGGGCCATTGTGCACAAGGCAGCGGCCAGAATGATCTTTGACATTGGGGTCTCCTTGCAGGAGTTCGCACGCCTTTTGCGCTGTCCTTTATTCGCGCGGAAAGTGCAACAGGTGAGGCGCGTGCAATTTGTAATTTAAATCATCTATTTAGCGAGTATGTTTTTGCTGAAAACAATCCCCGTTTGGAAGTCTTGATTATGTACCTATTGGGCGCAAATCAGCGGCACCCAGAACAGGCTTCAAATACCCAACCCGGGTGGCGGAAGGCGGGGTGCGAAAGCGAATCAATGACGCATGAATCGAAGTTGCCGACAAAGTCGCACGCGAGATTCACCAAAAAACACTCTCTGCAGCTGCTGGAAACGACACATGCGGCGTATTGCGCGTTTATGAACGCTGGACGAACACTATTCTCCCCGATAGTAAGCGCGGTTAAGACACCGCATTCGTGCGGTGCGCGAGCTATTTGCCCGTCCGCGGGCGCCAGACAATCGGAGATAACCTCGTGTCCCACGCAGAAGACCACGAAGGCACCCGCAGAGATTTCCTGTACTACGTCGCTGGCGGCGCAGGTGTCGTTGCAACGGGTGCAGCCGTATGGCCCCTGATCAACCAAATGAACCCATCGGCAGACGTTCAGGCGCTGTCCTCGATCCGTGTGGATGTGAGCGGTGTTGAGCCGGGTACGCAGCTGACCGTCAAATGGTTGGGAAAACCCGTCTTTGTCCGTCACCGCACCGGTGCCGAGATTCAGGAAGCTCAGAAACAGGACGCCGAAGGTGTTGATGCGCTGCCCGATCCGCTGGCCCGCAACTTTAACCTGAGCGCCGATGCCCCTGCGACCGACGCAAACCGTGTGATGCCGTCGCCGGAAGGCGAAGCGCCGGGTGCATGGGTCGTCCAGATGGGTGTTTGCACCCACCTCGGCTGTGTGCCTTTGGGTGATGCAGGCGACTTTGGTGGCTGGTTCTGCCCTTGCCACGGTTCACACTACGACCTTGCCGGTCGTATCCGCAAAGGCCCCGCGCCTGAGAACCTGCCCATTCCGCCCGCAGAGTGGGTGGACAACGGCACAATCAAACTCGGCTAAGGGAGACCCAAACTTATGTCCGGAATTCCCCACGATCATTACGAGCCGAAGACAAACGGCGAGAAATGGCTGAACAGCCGCCTGCCGATTGTTGGCCTGCTGTATGACACCCTCATGATCCCGACCCCCAAGAACCTGAACTGGTGGTGGATCTGGGGCATCGTTCTGGCGTTCTGCCTGGCGCTGCAAATTGTCACCGGTATCATCCTGGTGATGCACTATACGCCGCATGTTGATCTGGCATTTGCCAGCATTGAACACATCATGCGTAACGTAAATGGTGGTTACTTTATTCGCTACCTGCACATGAACGGCGCATCGCTGTTCTTTGTTGCGGTCTACATCCACATCTTCCGCGGCTTGTTCTATGGCTCATACAAAGCCCCGCGCGAAATCACGTGGATCGTCGGTATGCTGATCTACCTGATGATGATGGGCACCGCCTTCATGGGCTATGTTCTGCCATGGGGTCAGATGTCCTTCTGGGGTGCGACTGTGATCACCGGTCTGTTCGGTGCCATTCCGTTTGTGGGTGACGCGATCCAGACCTGGCTGCTGGGAGGACCCGCGGTGGACAACGCCACGCTGAACCGCTTCTTCTCGCTGCACTATCTGCTGCCGTTCATCATCGCGGCTTTGGTCGTGGTGCACATCTGGGCCTTCCACACCACGGGCAACAACAACCCAACAGGTGTTGAAGTACGTCGCGGCTCGAAAGACGAGGCGAAGAAAGACACGCTACCGTTCTGGCCGTATTTCGTGATCAAGGACCTGTTCGCACTGGCCGTGATCCTGGTCGTGTTCTGGGCTGTTGTCGGTTTCATGCCGAACTATCTGGGCCACCCGGACAACTATATCGAAGCCAACCCGCTGGTTACGCCTGCTCACATCGTGCCTGAATGGTACTTCCTGCCGTTCTACGCGATCCTGCGTGCCTTTACCGGTGAAGTCTGGGTTGTTCAGTTCGCCAGCTTCATCACCGGTGGTATCGTTGACGCCAAGTTCTTCGGTGTTCTGGCGATGTTTGGTGCGATCCTGGCCATGGCGCTGGCGCCTTGGCTGGACACGTCGAGCGTGCGTTCGGGCAAGTACCGTCCGATGTTGAAATGGTGGTTCTACCTGCTGATCATCGACTTCTTCGCCCTGATGTGGCTGGGTGCGATGCCTGCGGAAGAACCCTATGCGACCTTCTCGCTGATCGCATCGGCCTACTGGTTCGCCTATTTCTTCGTGATCCTGCCGATCCTTGGTGTGATCGAGAAACCTCTGGCCCAGCCCGAGACCATCGAAGAAGACTTCAACGCGCATTATGGCAAGGCTGACGCCGACGCCACGCCGGCCGAGTAAGAAGAGGGACCGGAAACATGTTCAAGAAACTTGCAATCGGCGCCGCGCTTGCTCTGGCCCTGACCCCTGCTGCATCCATTGCAGCAGGTGGTGGTGAGCAGCATATCGAAGATTTCGCCTTCTCGTTCGAAGGCCCGTTCGGCACCTGGGATCAGCATCAGCTGCAACGCGGCCTGCAGATCTATACCGAGGTCTGCGCGGCTTGCCACGGTCTGCAATATGTGCCGCTTCGTGACCTGGAAGCGCTGGGTTACTCGGAAGAAGAAGTCATCGCATACGCTGCTGGCAACTTCGAAGTCTTCGACCCCGAGCTGGACGATTTCCGCCCGGCGATTCCCACCGATCACTTCCCGGCCAATACCGGCGTCGGCGCTCCGGACCTTAGCTTGATGGCAAAGGCACGTGCTGGCTTCCACGGGCCTTATGGTCTGGGCATCAACCAGCTGGTCAAAGGCATGGGTGGCCCGGAATACATCGCCTCGCTGCTACACGGCTACACTGGCCACGAAAAAGAAGAAGCGGGTGCAGTGCTCTACGAAAACACCGCCTTCCCCGGCGGCTGGATTTCGATGGCGCCTCCGCTGGCTGACGAGCAGGTCGAGTTCGCGGACGGGCACTCGAACACGGTTGAGCATATGGCCGAGGACGTTGCCGCATTTCTGATGTGGGCGGCCGAGCCAAAGCTGACAGACCGCAAGAACGCAGGCTTTGTCGGTGTCATCTTCCTGACCGTTCTGTCGGTGCTGCTGTACCTGGTCAACAAGCGCCTCTGGGCACCGCACAAGGGCAAACTCCGCAAGGAAGATTGATCCGATCAGTCCTACCGGACTTTACTAAATCAGCCCCCGCGCCGTCAGGTTGCGGGGGTTTTCTTTTTCCAAGCCTCCATCAGCGCGCGCTTATTTGACCGAAATAAGCGCCGGGTCAATGGATTGGACAGCTTCACAGGCGCACATCAGCCACAACGGCTGATCAACTGCCGTTTGTCTGAAACACGGAGTCACGACAATGAAACTTCCTATTCTTTTTGCCTCAATTCTATTTGCAACGCCGGTATTGGCACTGGATCTCGCACCCGATGCCGAGCTTGGAAAATCCGAAGCCGAAATTCGGCAAACTCTGACAGGCATGGGATTCGATGTCCGCAAAATCGAGACGGAAGACGGCAAGATCGAAGCCTATGTCGTCAAGGATGGTAAACTGGCCGAGGTTTACGTCGACCCCGCAAGCGGCAAAGTCGTCAAGATTGAGGATCAGTAACCAGAATGTCCGAAACAGAATTGATGCATCGTGGGCGCACAGGCGCCCACGAAGTTCAGGTCTGGGATCCTTTGGTCCGGCTGGTTCACTGGGTCGTAGCCTTGTGCGTTCTGATCAATGCGGCGATATCCAATCCCGAGGGCGCGTTCCACGAATATGTGGGCTATGTCGTGCTGGCTTTGGTCTTGTTGCGGTTGCTTTGGGGGTTAACGGGTCCGGCTTTTGCCAAGTTTGCAGCCTTCCCTTTCAGCCCCCGTTCGGCACTCAACCACCTGCTCGACATGGGGCGGGGTGACCAAAGCGTGCACCTTTCACACAACCCTCTGGGAGCCCTTATGGTCTATAACCTCTGGGCGACACTGCTGGCTTTGTGTGTGACAGGGCTCATGATGGGGACGGTTCGGTTCTTTGGCATCGAATGGGTCGAAGACCTGCACGAACTGGCCTTCAACTGGCTGATGCTGTCTGTTCTGCTGCATGTTGCCGGGGTTGTCATTGATCAGAGGCGAACAGGTGTCGCTTTGGCAAAAGCTATGATAACAGGGCGGAAGAATATACCTGAGGATTGGTCAACCAAATGATCAAATGGATCAGCAGCCATTGGCGGCCCGGCGATGCAGACGCTCACCGGGCTGTACTTATGTCGATAATGATCGTTGTTCAGGTACTTTGCGTAGTGTTTTACCTTGGCGACGTCGCTCTGGATTTGAAGGAAGGCGAGGGGCCTTCTCATGTAAGTCTTGAGGCTTTTGTCGCATTTGTTCTGCTTGCCGGAGTTGTTTTTTTCATGATTGAACTTCGACGCCTGCTGGCAAGGGTGGAACAGACCAAGCTTGGCCTACAGGCCGCGCAGGGTGAAATGAACGTCGTCATCAACACGTTCTTCGACCGTTGGGGACTTACCACCGCCGAGCGTGACGTGGGTCTATTGGTTCTGAAAGGGCTGGATAACGAAAACATCGCGCGCATCCGGGGGCGGGCCGTAGGAACCGTGCGCGCGCAGACCGCCTCGATCTATGCCAAAGCCGGGGTTGACGGGCGTGCGCAGCTGATAAGCGTATTCATGGAAGAATTGCTTGTCGCAGATGGCGAGGCTGCGGACCTTCAGACAACCAAACTGTGATCATTCGCCCCAATGGCTCGGGCGGTTACGATCTGGCCTTCGGGCTGAGGTGCATTGAACGTAACTTCGGTGAATTGTTCCGTCCGCCCCATATGCGGGTTCTCCATCAGGATCCGGTGGGTTTTACCGATCTGTTCTGACAGGTGTTTCCTGACCTGAACGTCCCCGGCCGCACGCAGACGGGCGGCGCGATCCTTGATTACATTTCCGTTCACCTGTTGCGGGATGCGAGCCGCTGGTGTGCCTTCGCGTTTCGAATATGGGAAAACATGCAGCCAGGTCAGATCGCAATCGGTAACCAGTTTCAGCGAGTTCTCGAAATGCGCTTCGGTCTCGGTCGGGAAACCTGCGATGATGTCGGCACCAAAGGTCATGTCGGGGCGCAGTTTCCGGGCCTCTTCGGTAAATCGAATGGCATCGTCGCGCAGGTGGCGGCGTTTCATGCGCTTCAGGATCAGATCGTCGCCATGCTGAAGCGACAGGTGCAGATGCGGCATCAGGCGTTGTTCGGTTGCGATGGCCTGCATCAGATTCTCGTCCACTTCGATCGAGTCGATCGAACTGATCCGCAGACGGGCCAAATCCGGCACCAGTTTCAGGATGCGCATCACCAGATCGCCAAGTTTGGGCTGTGCAGGCAGATCGGCCCCCCATGAGGTCAGATCGACGCCAGTCAGCACCACCTCATGATAGCCCCGATCCACCAGCCGCTTGATCTGATCCACCACAACACCGGCAGGCACACTGCGGGAATTGCCCCGGCCATAGGGAATGATGCAAAAGGTACAGCGGTGATCACAGCCGTTCTGAACCTGCACATAAGCGCGTGAGCGTGTGCCAAACCCGTCGATCAGGTGCCCGGCCGTTTCGGTGACAGACATGATGTCATCGACCTGAACGGTCTCGGTCTCGCCGATAAAGTCGGCGGCCATGCCTTTCCAGGTTTCTGGCCGCATCTTTTCCGTGTTGCCGATCACCGCATCGACCTCGGCCATCTGCGCGAAGGTGTCGGGTTCTGTCTGGGCGGCGCACCCGGTAACAATCAGCCGGGCGTTCGGATTTTCACGACGCAGTTTCCGAATCTCCTGTCGCGCTTTGCGCACAGCCTCAGCTGTGACGGCGCAGGTGTTTATCACCACGGCATCCGTCAGTCCGGCTTGTTGCGACAGCTCTTTCATCGCCTCGGTTTCATAGGCGTTCAGGCGGCAACCCAATGTGGTGAATTTAGGCGGGTTCATCCCAGCGTCCCTAAGAACTCGGGCGACAACGTGCCCGAGAAGACGTGACAGGTTGACCCGGTCATCCAGACACCATCCTCTCGCCAGTCAACCCACAGGGTTCCCCCATCAAGATCAATCTGCACCTTTCGCCCCGTCAGCCCACGCCGCGCCGCAGCCACCGCAGTTGCACAGGATGACGACCCTGATGCCAGGGTGATGCCCACGCCTCGTTCCCACACCCGCATGCGGATGTGATCCGGACCCACAACCTGAGCCACCTGCACATTGGTGCGCTCGGGATACAAAGGATGGTGTTCATAGCGCGCGCCGAACTCGGCCAACGGAATCGCCTCGGCGTTTTCAACAAAGAACGTGCAGTGCGGATTGCCCATACCCGTCGCTGTCGGGGCTCCCTCGATGGGCAGTTCCAGCGTGTCCATCTCTTCAGCCAGCGGAATTTCGTGCCATTCCAACTGAGGAAGACCCATATTGACCGAGGTCAGCCCATCACCTGCGTCCTGCGCAAAAAGTGTTCCACGTTCGGTTGTCAATGTCAGCTGGGTTTTGCCCGTCTCATCCATCAACATTCGTGCGATGCATCTTGTGGCGTTGCCACACGCCGCCGAAGTTGATCCATCCGAATTGTAAAACACCAGATGCGCGTCCGCCGCACCGTTTTCGATTACGGCCAGCTGATCGAATCCCACACCAAAATGCCGATGCCCGATTCCTCGGGCCAGAGCCTGGGTAATCGAAACATCCTGCATGCGCGCGTCAACGACGACGAAGTCATTTCCCAGCCCATGCATCTTAACAAAGGGCAATCCGGTATCGAGTTTCTGTTGCATGGCGGCGATATAGCGTCGGTCGGAACATGAATCCACCCTGTCGCGTCGAATCGTGAAAAAAGGGGTTGACCCCCCTGCGCCACCTGCCTAAGTAGGCCGCCTATCGGGTCGCCGGAAACACAGGTTGTTTCAGCGAAACGAGGCGCAAATTAAGGGCTTGAACCCGGTTGGGAAATTGCCGTAAAGAGCGCCACGGATCGAGAAGATCCAATAAAAGAGTGGGCCGTTAGCTCAGTTGGTAGAGCAACTGACTTTTAATCAGTGGGTCGCAGGTTCGAATCCTGCACGGCTCACCACTGTTTTCAATAGTTTACGCGAAATTCTCCGCGCTCCACCATTTCTCGGGTAAGCGCAGGGTAAGCGCGTGGGCGTGGTTTTCTTCTTTTTTCGTTGCTTTTCGATGTTACCCGATTCAACCTTTGGGTGAATGGGAGGGAAAGTATGGGCCATATCAGGCTGGGGACATTGCCGCAGTCGAAGAAGTGGCGCGAGGTCGTGGGCCTGCTGGACGCGGATGCGCCGGTCGAACGGATTGCAGAAGCCGCGGTGCGGGCCTCGGATCGGGATCTGGCGCGGGCCTCGGATGATCCGGTTTTCCAGTTTATTGCCGGCCTGCTGGTCACCGCGCCGCTCAAGGCGCGGTCGCCGGAGTATCACGCGTTCCTGAAGGAACTTGGCATCAATGGTGCCGACGTGCAGTCGGTCACGGACCTGTTGGCCGGGTTGAGCCGGGCGATTGACCGCAATACGTTTGAACATGGCCGGTCATCCGATGCGGGGGACTTGGCAAAGGGTGCATTGCTGGAAAGCCTGTCGGTCCAGCTTCACGACCGGTTACCAACGCTGTTTGAGCCGACACCAGCGGAAATCCGGCAAGCCCTGGCATCCTTGGGCAGCGGTCAGAATTTTGCGCATCTCGCCCGCGATTTCTTCGCCAGGCTCACCTACCGGTCGTTGGACTACTATTTGAGCCGTGAACTGGCCAATCACACCGGAAAGGACAGAAGGTTCATTTCCGATGCCGAGCGTGTGAGGTTTCAGCAGGCGCTGGCGCAGCACACGTTTGAGGCCTCCCGAATCGTGCAGGAGTTTGCGAGCGGCTGGTACGGCAAGACTGTCTGGAAAGAACAGAGACTGGATCAGGAGGCCATCAACGGTTTCACGAGATATGCCTTCAAAAAAATGAGGTCGGAACTTGGACGGCGTCGGGCAGCCTGAACACCGGGTCCGCCTCCTGGCTCCGCTGACCAAGGCCGGCGGGGACGAGGTCCTGCGTTTTGATCTTGATGGCCAGGAATATGGCGTTTCACTTCGCATTTCACAACTGAACCGGCAGATGGTTGCCGGGTTGCCAGACCGGGCACTGGATCTGCTCGAACTCGCGGCATTGGTCTACGCGGTGGATTCAGCCGTGAGCCGCGGCGGTCCCGCGCTTCAGCACATTGGCAAACGGTGGCATCGGCGGTTCGTGTTGGAGATGCCGGTTCGGGACCTGCCACATTGGCAAGGGCCGGGACTTGGGCAGGCTCTGGAAGAACTTCTGATGTTCCTGAGTGGCGACCGCTTCGAGTTCACGTTTACCGCGCGCGTCTATCCCGATGCTGAGCGAAACCGGTTTTTCAAGTTCGGCGGTAAGAGCGCTTGGAAAGCGGATCGCATTCTGATGTTTTCCGGTGGTCTGGATTCCTTTGCAGGTGCGCTCGAAGAGATCGTCGAGCAAAAACAGAGAACTGCCCTGGTCAGTCATTTCTCGGCCACCAAGATCGCGCCAGTTCAACGGCACTTGCAGGAATACCTCTCAGATGAACATGGAAGGGACCTCTCCCGCCATGTTCCGGTGCATATCCAGCTTGTCAGGGGCAAAACCAGGGAAGGTACGCATCGAAGCCGGTCTTTCCTGTTTGCCGTCCTGGGAGCGATGACCGCGCAGGCTTTTGGGCGGGATCGCGTGTCGTTTTTCGAGAACGGTATTGTCAGCCTCAATCTGCCGCCGGTCGGCAACGTGTTGGGAACCCGTGCGACACGAACCACGCATCCCAGGACCCTGACCCTGATGACCGGGTTCCTGTCACAAGTGTTCGATGGCGGAATGAGGGTCGACAACCCGTTCTTCTGGCGCACGAAGACGGAGGTTGTATCGACGATTGCGCGATTGGGCGCGGCAGATCAAATCCGGCATACCCGAAGTTGCGCGGATGTTCACAACCAGACCAAGCAACATGTGCATTGTGGCCGATGCTCCCAGTGTATCGACCGGCGTTTTGCAGTGTTGGCCGCAGGGCTGGAATCTTATGATCCGGAAGAGGCCTACCGGGTTGATCTGTTGAACGGGCGCAGAGAGCGGGTCGAGGACAAGGAGATCGCCCTGTCCTATGTCCGCAATGCCGAACAATTCGAACATCTCTCAGCGGACGTCCTGGCGCAGCACTACCCGGCCGTTCTGGATGCCGTGGGCAACCTCGGCGAGCCGGCAAAGACGTCGTTGTCGATGATCGCCGAGCTCTTGAAACGCCATGGCGTCTCTGTTGCGGGTGTGATGCAGAACGTTCGCGGGTCTGGCTCGCTGGCCGCCTTTCCCGAAAACAGCCTGCCGAGACTGTACGGAGAGGCGCAGAGGGAACGGTTGTTTGCCGGGGTGCCGGGGGCCGTGAGCGGTCAGGCTCCGGCCCGGAAACTGACCATCGTGATTGACCGGAACCGCGAAACGGCCACGGTCGACAGCGTGGTTGTTCTCGCCAAGGGGGCAACGGCGGGGCTGATTCTGGTGCTGTCCAATGCGTTTCTTGAAGCCGCGGGGCAGGGGCTGGATCCGTTCGACCTCCCCGCGATCCCGGCAAGGCGGCTGGCCAAAATGTTGAACCTGTCCTCCGACGAAGGCGTCCGGCAGAGGGTGAACCGGTCGCGCACCGAACTGGGCAAGAAGTTCGCATCGGCGGGCCTGGACAAGGACCGTGGGACGGCCATCATCGAAAGCGTTCCCGGGCACGGGTACCGGCTGGCCCCGGACCTGGTTGAGGTTCGGGTGGCCACCAAAGCCAAACCTACTCGATGATCTCCACGTCAACATCGCCGAGCGGCCCACGCTTGCGGAACCGGGCCATCAGCTCGATCTGGCGACCGGGACCGACAGCCCCGTAGGAGGTGAAGGTCGTGAGGGCATTGTCATGCCCAAGGTTTTGCGACCAGGCCTTGTAGTCCTCCGGAGTGCGGCAATACTCGCGGGTCAGTTCCGCCAGCGTATCGCGCACCCGGTGCGGAGAGAACGGCGACAGCCCGGCATCGGTGAAGGCCTGCTTGAAGATGCGCGCCGCGCTGGACGGGTTCGACCATGGCTCGCGTGCGATACCAAGGGCGGCGAACTTGCGGGACCCGTCAACACCGACCCGTGTCTTGGGAAACAGCGGGTCCGCATCCGAGAACAGATGGGTGGTGCGCAATTCCCCGATCCAGTCGCGAAGGATCTGATCGGCCGGGCCACCGATCGGGAAGAAGGCAGTGGTGAAGGACTTGCCGAACTTGGTCTTGACGCTGCGCCCGTCGAACTGAACGCAGGCGTTCTGCAGATCGACATGACCGAGGCGGAGACCGATGCCTGCGCCGATCCGGGAGCCGGTGAGAAACAGAAAGGCCACGAGGGCCCGGTCTCGACGCTGAAGCACGCTGCTCGTGGGCATCCGTTCAAGCAGGTGCTGCACCTGTGCCAGCGAAGGGTGCGGTTTCCACAGGGTCGACCGCCGGGCTGCCTCGGACTTTCGGTCCGGTGTCAGGTAGTCGGTGTCGGAGTGGGAAATCTTCGACTTGTAGCCGGGCTGATCAGCAAGCCAGAAGAAGAAGGCTTTCACCTCCCGCAGGGTACTGTTGATCGTCGACGGCGACAGCGGTGCTCCGCTCCGCGCGTTCTTTTGTGCCGCCAGGTACCGTTTGAAGGCGCGGGCCCGTTCGGAGTGAAAGGCGCGAAAATCTCTGCCACCGAGGAAGGCTTCGTAAACCGAGATCGCGGCTGCGGTCTTGTCGATCGTTGCCTCCGAATGGCCTTTCGCAACCTGGAGCCAGACCAGGTACTTGTGCTTGATGCGCAGGTTCTCACGAGTGCTTTTTGACATGGGTCTTCCGGTCCTCTTCCAAGGTGACATTCAAGGGGGGCTCTGCCGGGGACACTAATCTTGTGTTTGCCTTCTGGATTGTGACCTGGATTTTGGCCCGGATTGCGTCGAGATCGGCACGGCGAACAGCCCTGTTCATGATGTTGCCGCATGTAGGGCACAGGGCGGACAGCAGGCCGCTCGTGGCTGTCTGCTGCGTGTAATCCGCGATTTTGCCGTCCGGTGCGCGGGGACCCTTGCACCCGACGCAGTAGCAATGGTGCAGTTCCAGTTTGCATTTGCCGCGGTTCCGTCGCTGACCCAGGAAGGCCTTGAGATCGCGACCCTGTATCAACCAGGGCTTGCGGCTGATGTCCGCCAGCAACCCATGCTGCCGGATCCACCTGATGACGGTCTGGCGGTGAACGCCCAGGGCGCCCGCCGCTTCCCAGACCTCGTACACGCGGTGGGTTTTGATGCGCGCAGGTGATGGCCGGCGTGCCATTACCGGCCCTCCTGCGACAGGGGGCCGTTGGTGTTCTTGCAGACTTGCGCGTTCTCGTAGGCCTCGATCTCGGTCTCGTCATAGAGGACGCGCGAACCGATCTTGAGAAAGCGCGGTCCCTTCCCGAGCCAGCGCCATTGTTCCAGCGTTCGCGGCGACAGGTGCCACCGCTGCGCCAACTGCTCTTGTGTAATCTTCGCCATGAGTGCCTCGCGGCTTCGTTGCAGGGCGCGTTGTTACGCCCGGCTTCATGGCATCAATGTGTGGCTCAAAGGTCCGGAAGTATGTGGTCAGGCAGGAGAAAGTCGTGACACCCGCGGCCGGTAACATGCTGATATTTATGAGCGTCGGATCGAAACTTGTGACAGATCGGCGAGATCGCGTGACAAGGCGCTCGGACATTGACCCTTGTGGGCCGTTGTCTGGACGCCAGCTCTATCATTATGTCCGAATACAGGGACTTGTTCATTGTTGCCGGTCTCAGGGACCGCGGGAGAATTCGTCCCGGGAAAGGATCGCATGGGCCAGCAGCAGAATTGCCCGACCAACCATTAGTCGCGCTGCAGAAAGAAAAGCTGCCCTTCGTTTGAGGCGCAGCAATGTTGGACGGGCCTATGACCGAGTTGCGGGACACTGCCGCCATTGGCAGACTTGCGGTTTGTGCATAGGGTCAATGCATTCGGCACGCCCTTACCTGGAGTACAAGCAATGAGTGAAGTTTCTATCCTTGGACTTGGGCTGATGGGAATGGCTATCGCCAAAGCCTACCAAAAAGGAGGCGTTCCTATAACGGTTTGGAACCGCACAATCAAAAAGGCAGAGGCGTTGGAACCGAAGAATGTCGTCATCGCTCAAACGATTTCAGAGGCAATTGCTGCGAGTCCGGTTTCAATAATCTGTGTAGAGGATCCCAATTCGGTTCTTACACTTTTGGGGCACAGTCAGGTCGAGCCGATACTCGATGGTCGAACAATAATTCAACTCAGCACCAGCCTGCCAAAGCAGGTAAGAGAAGACCAAGAATGGTTGGCTGAAAGAAACGCTGACTTTCTGTACGGAGCCATTCACTGTGGCCCCCAGGATTTGGGAACGAAGGACGGTAATATCCTGATCTCGGGCCCCTCTTCTATCTACAACCCGGTTGAAGGCCTCCTAGGCCATCAAGGCGGGAAGATAGAGTATCTCGGCGACGACATCGCAGCGGTATCCGTGCTTGACTTGGCGTGGTTGTCGACCCGTTTCGGTGAATTCATGGGAATGCTGCACGCTTCCAACATTTGCGAGGCAGAGGGGGTTGAACTGCAAAAGTTCATTTCGATGTTTCCTGATAGTGCACGCATTCAGCATCATGTCGGAACAATCCGAGATGGAACTTACGATCAAAGAACGGCCACGTTGTCCGTTTGGCAGGCATCTTTGGAACTGTTGAAGCAGCAAGCCATTGACGCTGGCATGGATGCTGGGTTTCCAAGCCACGTTGGAGGTCTTTTTGAGAAAGCAGTCAAAGCCGGCTACGGCGATGAACATGTTATGGCCTTGTTCAAAGTTCTGAGAGACGATGGGCGGGCTGCCGATTGAAAACTTGGCTCACAAAGGTCAGCTGAATGTACCGCCATGTTTTGTGGCTGCTAAGGTGGATCAACATCCGCAGGTTGGGATAGAGCTGCCGCCAACTTGATTTGCCAGTTTCTTCCTGAAAAGATGGCACCCTGTTCACAAGTCGGGAGTGCAATTTTGTGCGTTTTCTTTGTGCCGTTCTGATTCTGAATTTGGCGACTGGTTTTTCTGCCGCAGCTCAGGAAGCAGTTTATCTGATCCGACATGGTGAAAAAGAGCTGTCTGGAACTGACCCTGTCCTCACCCCGGAGGGCAGACAGCGCGCAGCAGATTGGGCTGAGATGCTTAGGAATGTTGGCCTTGATGCCATCATCACGTCGGATGCGCTGCGAACTCAAGAAACCGGCGGCATAATTGCCAACGCCCTTGGCCTTGAAATCAATGCCTTGCCAAAAGGCGATGTCGCAGGGTTGGTCGATTCATTGGAATTCGACCATGAAAAAGAGACAGTTCTAATTGTCACCCATGCTGAAACCATTCCACAAATTCTGGAATACATGGGCGTGCTTGAAGACGTCACGATCGACCAAAGCGAATTCGGCAATCTTTATGTTGTTCTTAGATCCTCTTCGGATAGTCCAACCTACATTCATTTGTTGATGCCTTGACGCATTCTGACAGGCCCGCTTCGGGCTCGTTGCAGTCATTCGCCGCCTCAGGCGCTAAAGGCTGCTCTGCGGACTAAGCAGACTCTCTGTTTGTAGTCACCAAGCGATTGTTTACAGTGGCTGCAAAACAGCTTCGGCTACAGACAAAAAGGACAGGTTTTGGCTATGACAGGTTTCAGAGGTATTGCTCTTGTAACGGCATTTGCGCTTGGCGCTGTAAGCTCCACAACTGCCACATCAGCAGAGTTTGACTTAGCTAACGCCGATACGGCCGAACGGATGACCTATCATCGGGCGGTCGATGCGGCCGTATGGGCAATGCCACTGATGAATTTCAAGTTCTACCGTGACGCGCTCGCCAAAGCTGGGGTTGGGCCGAATGACGTCGGTTACAATTCCAAAGTTCAAGACTGGCGCTTCCAGACCGCGACGCCGAACAACACGACGCCATACATCCATGCC
Organism: Ruegeria sp. TASC047; assembly: GCF_059612445.1. Taxonomy (NCBI): domain Bacteria; kingdom Pseudomonadati; phylum Pseudomonadota; class Alphaproteobacteria; order Rhodobacterales; family Roseobacteraceae; genus Ruegeria; species Ruegeria sp. TASC047. Next base: position 7,813 of record NZ_JBXWQP010000013.1, on the reverse strand, counting down.
TACTGGACTATCGAAGACGGCCCGATTGTTTTTGAAATGCCTGCGTCTGAGGAAGGCATCGGTATTTTTGGCACGATCATGGACGCATGGCAGCGACCTCTGGATGACGTGGGCTCCAATGGTCGGGATCGCGGTCTCGGAGCGAGATATATGATGGTTCCGCCCGGGTATGATGGACCACTGCTTCCAAATGCTCTGGTCTATGAACAGGATACAAATTTTGGCTTTGCCGTGTTGCGTCCGATCCTTGCTGGTGGCGCAACAGAAGAGAACCTCGCCAAGGCGACTGCGCTGACAAAACAGATAAAGGTTTACCCGCTGTCTGAAGCGGATGGCGAGGTCTCGACACAGTATGTGGACGTTTATGGGGTGCCTTTAGAAATGACGCCCGTCATGGATGGCGGAATTTACGGCCACATCCATGAAATGATAGGCGAAGAGGTCGTGCTCGACCGTGACCTTGCTATGATGGGTGCGCTCGCGCGGATTGGGGTTAAACGCAATGAACCGTTTGAGCCGGACGCCAAGATGCAAGCTATCTACGACGCTGCCGGCCCAGAGGCGCTGGAATATATGATCGACCAGTATCATCGGGTGCTGAACCCCTTCGTTTTTGAAGGCAAACGCTGGTCGGCTCTGGTCCCTAACGGATCGCGTGAGACAGAATGGAGTTATGAGTACCCGTCCTACTACGACTACGTTGCCCGCGGTGCTTTGTATTACGCGATCATCACCAGCGTGAAGAACTATGGAACCGCAACCTACTATCTCGATCTGGCAGAAACCCCTGATGGAGAATGGCTGGATGGCGGCAGAAACTACAAATTGAATGTACCAGCCAATGTTCCGGTTCGGGACTTCTGGTCGATCACAACTTATGATCTGGTGACCGCCTCCTACCTCCGAGACATCAACCCGAGCACCATCGATTCAACAATGCCCGGTGTCGTGAAAAACGAAGATGGCTCCGTCGATATTTACTTCGGTCCAACTGCTCCGGAAGGAAAGGAAAGCAATTGGCTTCCAACCGATCCCGAACGCAGGTTTTTCTTACTTGCGCGCTTTTACGGTCCCGAGCCAAGCCTCCTCGATAGCAGCTTTGAATTGAACGACATGGAGCGGATGGACTAGGTCCGCCTTGGGCTCTGAGCAGACATGCGGCGGTGCTGCGGTCGAAGGTTGAACACTCTCCTTAAAGCAGACTTTGGAAAAAATTGAGATAACCCGCCGATTTCACCGGCTTGGCCAGTCGCGCTGACATTCGTCTTACACAAGCCGCCCATCGCACAAACCGGGCTGACCGACGGCTCAGAGCCCGAAGGCGACAACACACTAAAAGTCAGCGTTGTCCGCTTGTCGTGTCACATTCGATAGTTGCCCTCGCATTGGACCAAACAAGCTATTTTGGAACTCCGGCGGCAAGCAGCGCTTGTTTTATCTGGTCCCGATGGTCTGTATCTTTGTATGGCGCGCCTTCAATAAACCTGTCGACTGATACATCGGGTGTTTGCGAGAGTAGCCGCTCGGCGTTCTCACGTGCTCGCGGCAAATTCTTGCTGGCAACGAGTGCGCTTATTAGGATGAGGTGACCATTCATCCCTGTAGGGTTTGTCCGCACGGCTTCTTCACCTGCAGCTATCGCTCTTTCGAAGTCACCTGCATCGCGATAAGCAGCCGCAAGTATTTCCACCCACCAGCTCGCGTAAACTGGTGCCGCCCGGATCGCGGTTTTTACTTTTGCAATGGCGTCTAATGGCTGACCGCAATGCAGTAGGACGTTTCCGGCCAGTGCGTTTGTCATAGCGCACAGCGGTCTGATTTTCACTGCTTCTTCGGCAATCTTTAGCGCTTCTCCAAATCGCCCCCGTAGCAGGTAAATATGCGCGAGTATGGCGTGAGCTTCACCGCTTGCGTCCTCCATTGCCGCTGCTTGCTCCGCCCATTTTTCCGCGGCGTCCAGAGATTCATCCGTGTTTTCGCTCCAGCCCATCGTCACGTCCCAGTAGTGGCAAAAAGCAACGAGCGTAGGACCAAGTGTTACATCCGGGGAGATCGAGGAAACTTTTTCAGCCATTTGCCGTGCAGCCGCCACACTGCTTTCGTCAAAGTCTGACAGCAGATCCAGAGCCCGGTAATAGATTTCGAGGGCCTTCGGGTTTCGAAGTGTCTTGCGCCACACCTTCGTTTGTTCACCACCGACGAGTTCGACGTCGAGAGCAGATACAATACGGTCCATTATTTCGTCTTGGACAAGGAACTGATCGTCTAGCGGACGGTCGTAGCGTTCGCTCCATATGATGCTGCCTGTCTCTATATCACTGAGCTGGACGGAAACTCTCAGCTGCTTGGCGTTTCCCTGCACGGAGCCCTCAAGCACATATCGAACCCCCATTTCTTTCGAAACTTGTTCCACTGGAGCGTCCCGATCCGCATAGATAGAAGCATTGCCAGCGGCAATTACGAACAGGCCTGATATTTTCACAAGGTTCGACTGAACATCGATCCTAATGCCCTCGGCCATGTGGGAAAGGTCACCGTTTGCGCTCAGATCCCTGAAAGGCAGCAGTATGATCGAAGGTTTGCTGGGGAGCGAGAAATCAACCCCGAGTTCCGCGAAACCGCTGGCAACTTCAATTGCCTCAGACGCAGTAGTGCCCGCCCGTGGAGTGCGCCGGTTTGTGAGAATTTCGGTACGAACGTCGATGGTTTCGCGTTGTGGCTGCACCGCAAGTTCACGCTCAAGCGTTTTCCGGCAAATCTCAAACTGGCGAAGCGCAGCGTCGTACCTGCCTTGCGCGGCATAGGCTCGCATAAGTGCGCGGTGTGTGCGTTCGTTCAACGGATCATGCGCGACAAGTCGGCCGGCATGCTGGATCAAATTGCTTACATCGCCAACATTTTCGCAGAGCTTGATTAGTTTCAGCGCTCCTGCTGTGAACAAATCTCGATACTTCTCACGCTCAGGCCAAAGAAGGTTTTCGAATGCATCCTCCTTAATTGCGAAGCCATCGAGCAGGTCCCCAGTGTAGAGATCCAACGCTTGTTCAAGTGCTTCTCTGTCTTCCCGACGAATGAGTTCGTTAAATCTTTCCAGATCTACATCCACTACCGACGGGTCCAGTTTCACTGCTTCAGCGTCTGCAACCAGTGCATCACCAAATCGCTTGCGCAACGTTGAAAGACATTGACGGAGATTGGCACGCGCTTGCTCTTCTGAACTCGCCTCCCAAAAAAGTCCGGCAATCTTTTCCCGCGTCTGTGGTTGCCCGAGACGCATTGCCAGAAAAGCGACCACGGCCTCGGCTTTTCTGTGGAGGCGGGTTTCGCCCGGCGCCTCTATTTCGAGGCCACCGAGTACACCTATAGAAGCTTGCTTCATATCGAGCACGATCGTCGCGTAGTTTTGACGACTGGGCAATGGGGAGTTTGTTGATACCCGGCGTGTTTTTTAGATTTTACGATTATTTGACGCCGCTACAGACAGCAATCTGACACCTCGAGCGCACACTGCCTTCACTGACAGACCAAACCAAACACCAAGTGGAGCACACCCGATGCAAATTTCTGAGTTCAAACTTCGCCAACCCCTCCAAAACCATCAGCCGGTTGGCTTCGCCAAGTCGCGGCACGACATAGCCCTGCACAACTACATCGAACGCCGCAAGGCCCGAGTTGCAGCGGAGGCGACATGCGCCCTTTCCATCCCTGCGTCGATCAAAAGGCTGGTCCGCGGCATCGGCTCTCGCGTAACAGGTCGCGGTCGGGTACCAGAAGAGCAAGAAATCTCTTCTCAAGTATGAAATTTCGAATGCTTTTTGATGCCATTCGAAGGTTCCAGAAAAGGGCGACCTAAGCGGACATCTATCAGGAATACCTGTCCGTCTGCTTCGTCCGGAGGCTGTGTGAAAAGTCGGAAATACTGCAATTTTGGTTGCGCTGATTGTACCGCGCCTCGAAAATCTTGTCTCAGCTCAATCAGAGAGCACGAAATTTCGGCGATATCGACCATTTTTGAACTGTGTGCAGAGTTTTCACACACCCTCTCCGCATGGCGGTCATAGCCGAATTATGGACCTGCGTCTGCTCTCGCGCAAAACAGTCGTTCGAGGCTGAAGGTTCGCTTTCTCTGCACGGAACGTCGGCTAATCGAGGCAATGCAGTCATCTGAGTAAAACGCTCAGATGACCGCCTCGAGCCCTTAGCAAACGTTCGAAGCTGGCATATTCAGGCGTTGGTACGATCTTGCGCCGTTGATGACACCCAGTCCATATCAACTTAAATGCATGTCAGACGCGTTTTCGCTGCACTTATAAGCCGATCGCGCCAGCCATTCAGGGCAAATCTCGACTCCCCAACCCGGTGTATCGGTCACCACGGCCTTGCCGTCGGTGATCTTGTACGGATCGTTGCAATACAAGCCTTGTTGCCATGGGTAGTAGTCGTCCCCCTCGATCGAAAACTCGAGGTAGCGGCCGGGGTTGGGAACCGCGCGTAGCATGTGCATCGTGAAGAGCGTCACAAGCGACAGGTTCGCGCAATGAGGTGTGCATGGCAGGCCTGCCGCATGACCCATACGTGCCACGTCCATGCTGCGGGTGATGCCTCCTAGGTAAAGAATGTCCGGCTGGATGATGTCCACAGCGCGCATCGCAATGATACGCTTCCATTGCTGCAGGTCCCAATCCTGTTCGCCACCTGCGACATTGATCGAAAGGGCGCGGGTCACCTCGGCCGTTTGTTCAAGTTCCCAATAGGGGCAGGGCTCCTCGAAATGCTCATAGCCATTGTCTTCAAGCATTCGCCCAACTTCGATTGCGCGGGTCACGCTGAAACCGGAGTTTCCATCGACCAACAATGCCACGTCCTGTCCCAGCGCCTTTGGGATGGCAGGAATGATCGCTTCGGTTCTGCCCGGCCATTCGTCTCTGTCCTGGCCACATTCGGCCCCGACCCTTACCTTGAACGCGTCAAAGCCATGTCTGTCGCGCAGCTCAAGCAGACGACTGGCTTCTTCCTCTGGCCTGATGTCCCGCCGCATTGAGGACGCATAAGCCCTGATCGGGCCTGCAGACCCACCTAACAAGGCAGCCACCGGCTTTCCCGCGGCTTTCCCGCGCCAGTCCCACACGGCGGTATCGAGCCCCGCCATGGCGCGGTGCAGATAGGTGCCCGGGTACTTGTGTTCGCGCAGGGGGATCTCCGCAATCACCGCCTCAAGCGCATCCATTCCGCGCCCCAGCGCCCAGGGTGCGACTTGGCGATGAAGGATCTCGCAGCTCAGGTCGCTGTTGTAGGTCGAAACCTGACCCCAACCCTGTGTTCCGTCTTCGGCGGTTACGCGGACAAATCCGACAAGCGGGGTGCTGAAAGTTTCGATCCGATCGATCCTCGGGCCGGTATCGTCCTTTCCGCGATCATAGTTAACAGGCACGGCGCCCGAGCTTGAGTAGGGTGTTGTCATAGTGCGTCTTCCAGGATCATGCGGGCGGCCCGGTAAGCAAGCATCATTGTCGGTGCATTGGTGTTGCCCGATGTAATATTGGGAAACACCGAGGCATCGACAACCCTCAGCCCGTCCAGTCCATGCACCTTCAATTGCGGAGAAACGACCGAAGCGGAGGCATCCTCTCCCATGCGGCAGGTACCGACCGGATGGAACACGGTGCCGCAACGCTCGCGGAAATCGGCAAGGATGTCGTCAGGCATCATCTCGCGCAGGTCAGGCGGCATGGGGTCTTTGACCAACCGGTTCAGCGCGTCTGTTCGCATAAATCGCTGGCAAAGTAGGCCACCAGCCTTGACCTGCTCGCGGTCTTCCTCAGTACCCAGCGAATTGGGCCGTATCAAAGGCGGTGCAGCCGGATCGCTTGAGCTTATGTCGATACGGCCACGGCTGGTGGGGCGTGTCGGCTGGAACCCTATGATAAACCCTGCAAAAGGATCGGGATGCACGACCGTGCGCTTGCCGTTTGGCGTCGTCGTGTAGGTGACCGGATTGAAATATAGCTGCTGGTCGGGATGTTGCATGCCGTCTGATGACCGGAAATACCCCCCGCACTGGTTGACAGAAAGCGACAGCGGCCCTCGGCGGTTTGCCGCATAGTGCAGCGCGGCGCGAAGCTTGCCGTGCCAGGGGCGAAGCTGGTTGTTCAGTGTCGGTTCGGTTGCACGGAAGTAATAGTTGATGCCCAAATGGTCCTGTAGGTTGCCGCCCACGTGTGCTGCATCCATCAGCGGCGTAATACCATGTGATTTCAGTAACGCAGCCGGGCCTATACCCGACAGTTGCAGGATGCGCGGTGATGTGACGGCACCTGCCGACAGGACGATCTCGCGCCGGGCATGCAGGGTTTTGACGGTGCCGCGATGATTGACTTGTACCGATATGGCGCGGCGGCCGTCGAATTGGATGCGTTCGACAAAGGCTCCTGTCAGCAAGGTCACGTTAGGCCGTTTCAAGGCAGGCGCCAGGAACGCGCGGGCCGAATGCATGCGCCGCCCGCCGCTGGTGTTTATCCGATAAACTGCAGCGCCTTCATTGTTCACGCCGTTGATGTCGGTCGTCTCGGGCAGGCCAAGCTGTCGTGCGGCTGAAAAGAAGTTGCGTGTCACGGGGTGCACCTGATCTGACACGTCCTGCACATGCATCGGGCCGTTGCCGTCGCGGGTCCCATTCGCACTGACCCGCGTTTCCATCGCATCGTATGCTTCGCTGACCGCCTGCCAACCCCAGCCGGTCGCTCCGGCATTGGCCCAGTCGTCGAAATCGCGTGGCAATCCGCGGGCATAGACCAGCGCGTTGATCGCCCCGGATCCGCCTAAGACCTTTCCGCGCGGCCAGTAACCTTTTCGCCCGGCAAGTGCCTCTTCGGGTTCAGTCTCGTATTTCCAGTTCACCCTAGGGTCGAAGAATGTCTTGCCATACCCCAGCGGCAGCGAAATCCACGGCGACCAGCCACGCCCACCCGCTTCGATAACAAGCACCTCAAAACGGCCTGAGGCGCTAAGCAGGTCGGCCAGAACACAGCCCGCCGAGCCGGCACCGATTATCACGAAGTCATAGCGCTGCACTTGATGCCTCAACCTGCCGGACAATCCAAATATTGGCTGATTAACATGAAGCTTAGTACTGTCGAAAAGACCAGAGCTGTTCTTTCGCTTCCTGAGTTACACTGCAACGCTGAGAATACCCTGACGAACTTTTGGCGCAGAACAATTGAGTTTCGCGTCAACCATATCCCGCGACTTTGTGCGCAAAGCGGTCGCGCTCACCCGCTCTTGCAGTTCTGCTCTGCAGCAAACGGCTGCTTAGTCCGCATGTGAGACACTTGGTACCTGTGCGGCGAACGTCCGGTTCAGATTCGGGGCAATCTGGCCGGGTTCAATGACCGCCTTGGGGAAACTGCGCTGCGTTGCCGCGACTGGCTCTGCAACTTGGCCGTCGCGCGTCAGTGAATTGGGCGGCATCAGCACCGGGCACAAAGTCCGCAGGTTTGGCTGCTTACCTGGTTTCAGACATTGTCCGGTGTTGGTGGAAGTTGCCGTGGACCGTTGTTCCTGACTAGTGCCTCGCCCCAAGGCCGCCAGTTTTTTCTTTCATTTTGCCCGCAGAAGAAATTGCCTGTCCCCGCCGGTTCCTGCCTCAAGGCCACAGAGATTGACCCACCCTCTCCCACCCAGCAGCGGGGAGAGAGCCTGCAAAGCGGTTGGGAGCAATAATCTCTGTTCAGACAGATTGAGCCTCCCCCACTGAACTGGTCCGACGCTATGTTTAGGAAACGGAGGACTAAGAATGGCAAACAAGCGACCGAAG
>NZ_JBXWQP010000012.1:0-4304 GCF_059612445.1 Ruegeria sp. TASC047 | reverse complement strand
TCGGTCTCTTGTTTGCCATTCGTGGTCCTCCGTTTCCTAAACATAACGGTGGACCAGTTCAGTTGGGGAGGCTCAGGAGATCTGGAGCCAGAGTTATCTTCGCGTTGGATTGGAACGAGCTGGCCGGGCAACCCGCATTTTTCGCTGGGTCCGCGCAAACTGTTTACGGACGGGGCGTTTCAGTTACAGACCGCGTATTTGTCCGCTCCATACTTCAAACCTGCCAGCCCTGATAATCCTTGTGGAATGACCTATACCTCGCAAGAGCAGTTGGTTGCGGATGTAGAAAATCTCCACAATCAGGGCTTGCAGATTCACTGCCACTGCAATGGCGATGCCGGTGCCGAGATGTTCATAGATGCGGTGGAAAAGGCGCTTGTTGCACACCCGCGCCAGGATCATCGACATACCATTATCCATGGCCAGGTTCTGAGGGATGACCAATTGGAGCGTATGGCCCGGCTTGGTCTGACCGTCAGCTTCTTTCCCGCCCATGTCTTCTTTTGGGGGGATCGTCATTACGATACTTTCCTGGGGCCCGAGCGAGCCGAACGGATATCGCCAGCGGCGTCAGCCGAACGGTATGGCGTGCGATACACGATCCACAACGACGCCTCGGTCACACCGACGCGTCCAATCCATCTTGCCCATTGTGCGGTGAACCGAAAATCCGCTTCTGGCCGTGTGCTCGGCGAGGATCAGAAGATCAGCGTTATTTCAGCCCTGCGGGCCCAAACCATCGAAGCCGCTTGGCAGGTGTTCAAGGAAGATCAACGCGGATCCATAGAACCGGGTAAAATTGCAGATTTTGTTGTTCTTTCGCGCAATCCACTGCACGACCCGGACCGCCTGTCAGACACTGTCGTGCTTGAAACCATCCGCTATGGCGAAAGGGTTTTTTCCGCTGTGTGTACTGAACAAGAGTTTGAGCACGCATAATGGCGACCAAGCGTATTGTGATCGCGGGGTTCCAACATGAAACCAACTGTTTCGGTGTAACGAAAGCTGGGATGCCTGAGTTTGAGATGGCGGATTCCTGGCCGGGAATGCTGCATGGTTCACAGGTTATTCTGGAAACCGAAGGCATGAACCTTCCGATCGCGGGTTTCACCGCCGCGGCACAGGCAGCGGGATTTGATGTCATTCCCGTTTTGTGGTGCTCTGCCGAACCGTCCGCCCATGTCACCGATCATGCATTCGAAACGATCTGCGGGATGCTGTTGGACGGAATATGGGGCGCAGGCCAGATTGACGGAGTCTATCTTGATCTGCACGGAGCTATGGTCTCCGAAAGCCTTGCTGACGGTGAGGGAGAGCTTTTGCGTCGCGTTCGTGAAACTGTGGGTCCAGACGTTCCAGTGGTCGCAAGTTTGGACCTTCATGCCAACATTTCCACCGAAATGGTCAAACACTCAGATTACCTGTCGATTTTTCGCACTTACCCACATTTGGATATGGCGGAAACGGGTGCACGATGCGTTCCAGTCTTGCGTCGCCTGCTGGCGGGTGAAACCCTATACAAAACGTTCCAACCGGTGCCTTACCTGATCCCCCTGCATGCGCAACACACGGGTTCTGCGCCGATCAGTGATATCTATCAATTGCCTGTCAGGTTTGAACAGCAAGGCATTCTGGCAGAGATCGCTCTTGGTTTTACGGCGGCGGATTTTCCTGACACCGGACCATCCTGCCTTGCTTATGCCTTGACTGCTGAAAAAGCGGCTGCCGCTGCCAAAGAGATTGTCAGCATGTTCCTGTCCCGTGAGGCTAATCTTGAATGTAAGATGTTGTCTTTGGAAGAGGCCGTTTCCACATGTCGTCAAAGGCGCGAAAAACCCATCGTTCTAGCCGATGTTCAGGACAATCCGGGCGCAGGCGGAACGTCAGATACAACGGGGCTGCTGGCCGCTTTGATTGAGGGCGGGGTAAAAAACGTTCTGATGGGTCTGTTCCATGATCCGGAAAGTGCCATTCAGGCCCATGCGGCAGGGGAGGGCGCACGGATCATTTTGGCTATCGGCGCAAAGTCGAACCTGGCCGGACATGTTCCATTCAGGGCAGAGTTTGAAGTGCTTTCCTTAAGTGATGGCACATGCCGCTATACCGGTGAAATGTATGGCGGCGGAACAGCTACGCTTGGCAAGACAGCTGCGCTTCGCTTGGTTGGACACGACGCCGAGATCGACCTTGTCGTCACAAGCATACGAAACCAATGCCTGGATCGCGCGCATTTCACACACATCGGGTTAAACCCTCTGAGTTATTCGGTGATCTGCGTCAAAAGCACAGCGCATTTCCGGGCGGATTTCGAACCAATTGCAAGCCATGTATATGCGGTTGCTGCGCATGGGGTTTTCCTCTGCGACCTTGGAAAGGTCCCTTATATTTGTGTCAACAGAAGGTTGGCCAACTGTCGCCATACCTCCTTTGACGTGATGTGAAACGAAAGTTTGTTGACGTGCGATATGCCCCAATGGATTCAAATATCTCGACCCCGAAGGGTCAGCCTTGAGCCGTCCACATAAACCTGACCCCAATTGGATCTTGAATACGATTCTCTGAGGCCAGTCGGCCAAAATGCATCTTCATACACCAGTTGACCCACGTCTCTCTCGGAGCTTGTTACAACGCAAAGGCAACTTGGTCATCACTGAATCGTTTCTTCGGCATAGATACACTTCTCTCGCACCAGAAATGTATCCGAGGCAATCGCAGCGCGATCAGCATCTCCTACAGAGCGGGGTCAACATTACCAAAAGAAGCTGTCATCCTCCAGCAAGGATGCAATTGTCAGGTTGGCATCCTCTTCTGACACATTGTCTGTGGGTTCATGCAACACAGCTTCCAGGATGGTTGTCGAAGGCCCGTAAATGTTGTTTTTTACGCAAGAGACAACCAATCCATAGATATCTTCCTCATCCTGGAAGGTGGGCAAGTCTGGCACGAATTCCAGATAGTCGACATCTTCGTCCCATTCGGAGGCACCGGACTCCTCGGCCACCGTCACGGTATTGTTTTCGGGTGCCAACAAAGCGCTAAATTTTGGTTGAGCAGGACCGATGGTCCCATTTCCATCAATATCGTAACTGTAGAAGACTTCGACATCCACAACATTGGCAATGGTAACGCCGCTTTGGTATTGCCCCGAAGCATCCGTGGTCCATTCGGCATATGACCCGTTGGTGTTCAGCCACAACACCTTGTAGCCACCGCCCGACGCTTCGGCCTGGAGTGCCTGCCAGCCCGTCAAGCTGTCTGGCCCAATTGCTTTGCCGTTATACGTCAGGTTGATGGTACCGTTGATCAGATACTCGCCGCGGGTTGACGACGCGAGCGTTACCGACCCGCTGGTCTCGATATTGGTTGTGGCGTGGCCAGTCTGGCCGTCATTGTTTAGATCAACACCATAAAAGGCTTCGACATCCACGACATTGGCGATGGTAACACCGCCTTGGTATTGTCCCGAAGCATCCGTGGTCCATTCGGCATATGACCCGTTGGTGTTCAGCCACAACACCTTGTAGCCACCGCCCGACGCTTCGGCCTGGAGTGCCTGCCAGACGGAGCCCGAGTTTTGCACAACTACCTGACCACCATAAATCAAAGCAATATTCGAACTGCCACCATCCAGCACATAAACTCCATGGTTGGCAAGTTGCAACGTCGTTCCCTGAGTATCGATATCTGAAAGATGCATCGCAGATTTGATATTCGACCGGGTATACTGCTGTAGCCCGTCAAGAAACTGGACCAACTCTACGTCGTCTGCAATCGTGAAAGTTGTGCGCGTGATGACATCCAAAAACTCGTACAAGACGCCGTTTTCAAAAAATAAATAGTTGCTTATCGCGCTAACGCATCTGACAGTGTCGGTTCCGGTTCCACCCGAAAACGTACCTGCGTTGCTCTGCACAACAGCCAGATCATTGCCCTGGTCCCCAAAGACCTGGTCAGCACCGGCACCTTGGGCCACAAAAATGATATCGTTGCCTTGGCCGCCATAGATGGTGTTGTTGTTGCTTCCGTTGGACAGCGAGTGAATGGTGTCGTTTCCGTCGTTCCCGCGCAAGACGTTCTGCGCCGTATTTCCGATAATGATATCAGCGCCCGACCCGCCCGACGCGTTTTCAATCACAACGCCGTGCGCGATTGTGAAACCACCTTTTACCCCAGCGGCAAAGGAAACCGCCCCACCGCCCGTGGCGGAATAATCCAAGGTGGCAGCCCTTAGGGTCAGGACTCATAGCCAATAGATGACGGTGGCCGCCAGTGCGATGGCTGATAGGAAGACCTTTGGGCACCTG
>NZ_JBXWQP010000011.1:0-4453 GCF_059612445.1 Ruegeria sp. TASC047 | reverse complement strand
GGTTTCACTCAGCGGCGTCTTCGTATGCGTCCATTGGTGGGCATGTGCAGACGAGGTTTCGGTCGCCGTATGCGTTGTCGACGCGGTTGACGGGGGACCAGTATTTGTCGACGCCCATGGATCCCGGAGGGAAGCAGGCCTGTTCGCGGGTGTAGGGGCGGTCCCAGTCGCCGACCAGATCACGCACCGTGTGGGGGGCGTTTTTCAGCGGGTTGTTTTCCGCGTCGATCTTGCCGTCGATGATGTCCTGCGCTTCCGCGCGGATCGAGAGCATGGCGTCGCAGAAGCGGTCGAGCTCGTCCTTGGGTTCGGATTCGGTGGGCTCGACCATCAGGGTTCCGGCCACCGGCCAGCTCATCGTGGGGGCGTGGAAGCCTGAATCGACCAGGCGCTTGGCCACATCGTCGACGGTGACATGCGCCGCCTCGTCCAGCGGCCTTGTGTCGAGGATGCATTCATGTGCCACCCGACCCGTTTCCGAGGTGTAGAGGATCGGATAGGCGTCCTTGAGCCGCGCCGCGATGTAGTTGGCGTTCAGGATCGCCACTTTGGTGGCCTGCGTCAGCCCCGCGCCGCCCATCAGCAGCACATAGGCCCATGAGACGGGAAGGATCGAGGGCGAGCCGAAGGGTGCCGCCGAGACCGGACCCACGGCGGTGCCGTATTCCGGGTGGCCCGGCAGATGCTCGGCCAGATGCGCCTTGACGCCGATCGGACCCATGCCGGGGCCGCCACCGCCATGCGGGATGCAGAAGGTCTTGTGCAGGTTCAGGTGGCTGACATCGCCGCCAATGTCACCCGGACGTGCCAGCCCGACCATGGCGTTCATGTTGGCGCCGTCGATATAGACCTGACCGCCGTGATCATGGGTGATCTGGCAGACCTCCTGCACGGTGGTCTCGAACACGCCATGGGTCGAGGGGTAGGTGATCATGCAGGCGGCCAGATGGTCCGAATGCTTTTCCGCCTTTTCGCGGAAATCATTCAGATCGATATTGCCCTTGTCATCCGATTTCACCGGCACAACCTGCCAGCCCACCATCTGCGCCGAGGCCGGGTTGGTACCATGGGCCGAGGTCGGGATCAGGCAGACATTGCGCTGCCCTTCGCCGCGGGCGAAGTGATAGTTGCGGATGGTCAGAAGGCCCGCATATTCGCCCTGCGCGCCCGAGTTGGGCTGCTGGGAGATCGCGTCATACCCGGTGATCTGGCACAGCTTGTCGTTCAGATCCGCAATCATCTGATGGTAGCCCTGCGCCTGATCTTCGGGCACGAAAGGATGCAGGTTGCCAAACTCGGGCCAGGTGACCGGGATCATCTCGACCGTGGCGTTCAGCTTCATGGTGCAGGACCCCAGCGGGATCATCGCCCGGTCCAGCGCCAGGTCGCGGTCGGCCAGACGGCGCATATAGCGGGTGATCTCGGCCTCGGCCCGGTTCTTGTGGAAGATCGGGTGGGTCAGGTACGCGCTTTCGCGCAGCGCGTAATCCGGCAGGCGGTATTGCTTGTTCGAGCTGTCATCCTTGCGGTCGATGCCGAAGGCACCCCAGACCGCCTCGATGGTCTCGGGGCGGGTCTGTTCGTCCAGGCTGATGCCCACGCGGGTCTCGCCGACCTTACGCAGGTTGACGCCACGGGCCACGGCGGCCTCCATAACGACATTCTGCAGATGGCCGACCTCGACCGTGATGGTGTCGAAGAACACCTCGGGTTCGACCGAGAAGCCCGCCTCTTCCAGACCGGCGGCCAGGCGCGAGGTCTTGCGGTGCACCGATTGCGCGATCGCCTTGATGCCGTCGGGTCCGTGATAGACCGCATACATCGAGGCAATGACAGCCAGCAGCGCCTGCGCGGTGCAGACGTTCGAGTTCGCCTTTTCGCGGCGGATGTGCTGCTCGCGGGTTTGCAGCGACAGGCGGTAGGCCTTGTTGCCGCGGCTGTCGATGCTGACCCCGATGATCCGGCCCGGCATCGAGCGCTTCAGCTTGTCGGTGGTCGCCATATACGCGGCGTGCGGGCCGCCATAGCCCATCGGCACGCCAAAGCGCTGGGTCGAGCCGATGGCGATATCCGCGCCCATCTCGCCGGGGGATTTCAGCAGCGCCAGCGACAGGATGTCGGCGGCGACAACGGCGATGGCGTTATGTTCATGCAGCGCCGCGATCTCGGTCGTGAAGTCGCGCACATGGCCATGGGTGCCCGGATACTGGAAGATCGCGCCAAAGACGGCACCTGCATCCAGCTGATCGGGATCGCCCACCTGCACGTCGATGCCCAAGGGTTCGGCGCGGGTTTTGATGACCGCGATGGTCTGCGGATGACAGTTGCGATCCACGAAGAAGGCCGCGTTATTGGCCTTGGACCGGCCGCCGCGCTTGGCCATTGCCATGGCTTCTGCCGCAGCCGTGGCTTCGTCGAGCAGTGAGGCGTTGGCCACATCGAGCCCGGTCAGGTCGCTGACCATGGTCTGGAAGTTCAGCAGCGCCTCAAGCCGGCCCTGGCTGATCTCGGGCTGATAAGGTGTGTAGGCGGTGTACCAGGCCGGGTTTTCCAGGATGTTGCGCAGGATCGGCGCCGGGGTGGTGGTGCCGTAATAGCCCTGACCGATCAGCGAGGTCAGAACCTTGTTCTTGCCCGCCACCTGCTTCATGTGAAAGAGCGCATCGCGTTCCGTCATCGCCGGGCCCCAGTCCAGCGGTTCCTTCTGCCGGATCGCGGGCGGGACGGTGGCGTCGATCAGCTGGTCCAGCGTCTTGAAGCCGATCACCTGCAGCATGTCGCGCATTTCGGTGGGCGACGGGCCGATGTGGCGGCGATTGGCGAAGTCATAGGCTTCGTAATCGGTCAGTTTGAAGGCCATTGCAGCGCTCCTCAAGGATAGGTCAGACCCGGCGGAGACGGCAGGAGCCTCCGGCGGGAGTATTTGGAAAAAGATGAAGCAGGGAGCCCCGGTCTCTGGGGCTCCGGGCCGGATTTAGCCGATGAAGGCCTTGTAGCCGGCTTCGTCCATCAGATCTTCCAGCTGCGCGGCATCGGCGATCTTGATCTTGTAGATCCAGGCCTCGCCCTCGGGGTCGTCGTTCAGCGCGCCGGGATTGTCGGCCAGCGCCTCGTTCACTTCCGTAATCTCGCCATCAACCGGCGCGTAAAGCTCGGAGGCGGCCTTGACGGATTCGATCACGCCGATCTCGCCATCCTTCTCGAACTCGTCGCCCACTTCCTGCTGCTCGACAAAGACCACCTCACCCAGCTGCTCGGCCGCGTGTTTGGTGATGCCCAGCGTGGCCGTGTCGCCGTCGACCGCCAGCCATTCATGTTCTTCGGAATAATAGGTTGCCATGGTGTCTCTCTCCTGACTTCAACGCTTGTAATTCTGTTTGACGAAGGGCAGCGCCACGATCTGTGCCGGTTGCGCCTTGCCCCGGATGATCAGGTTGACCTTCTCGCCCGGCTCGCCATGGCCCGCGGACACATAGCCCATCGCAACCGGGCCGCCGACCGTGGGGCCAAAGCTGCCCGAGGTGATCTGACCGATGGTGTTGCCCTCAAGGCATTGCACCTCGACCCCCTGACGCGCGGGCGCGCGGCCGTCGGGCTTGATGCCCACCAGCTTGCGCGCAGGCCCCTCGGCCAGTTCGCGCTGCACACGTTCCGCACCCGGAAAGCCGCCTTCTTCCTTGCGGCGCTTCTGCATCGCCCAGCCAAGGCTGGCCTCGACCGGCGAGGTGCTCTGATCGATGTCATTGCCATAAAGGCACAGACCGGCTTCAAGCCGCAGGCTGTCGCGCGCGCCCAGACCCGCCGGTTCGCAATCCTCATGCGCAAGGAACGCCCGGGTGATCTCGATCGCCTTGTCTTCGGGGATCGAGATCTCGTACCCGTCCTCGCCCGTGTAGCCCAGCCGCGAGATGCGGCATTCGACACCCAGGATGTCGGCAATCGTGGTTTCCATGAACTTGAGGTCGCGCGCCGCAGGGCAGAGCGCGCCCACCACATCCTCGGCCTTGGGACCTTGCACCGCAACCAGCGCGCGGTCGAAGATCTCGGTCACCTCAACCCCGTCCAGATTGTCGCGCATATGCGGAATGTCCTGATGGCGCAGCGCCGCGTTCACCACCACAAAGTAATGATCCCCCGCGTTCGACACGATCAGGTCATCCATGATCCCGCCTTCGGCATTGGTGAAGAACCCGTACCGCGCCTTGCCTTCCTTCAGCGTCGCATAAGCCTGCGGACACAGTGCTTCCAGCTTCTCGCCCACATTCTCGCCCCGCAATATCACCTGACCCATATGCGACACATCAAACAACGCCGCCTTCTCGCGGCACTGCTTATGCTCGCCCATGATCCCCAGCGGATACTGAACCGGCATCTCCCACCCGGCAAAATCAACCATCTTGCCGCCCAACTCAACGTGAAGCCCATACAACGGCGTGCGTCTAATCTCGGTCAT
>NZ_JBXWQP010000010.1:0-33050 GCF_059612445.1 Ruegeria sp. TASC047 | reverse complement strand
TGCGGCAAAACGCTCCGGCCACCCGTCCCATAATCGCCCTCAGCGAAGGCAACGACCCCCGCATCACAAAAGGGGCCCTCAACGCGCAGAGGGAAGGTCACGCGCTTTGAAGCACACGCTCAGCAGGAAGGTATGGCGTCATGACACCCCAGGTTCTCAATCTCTTCGGTGCGCCCGCAACACGCAGCGAACGGCGCCTGGCCGATCTTCCGGCCCGCGTTGTCGAAGGCGATCCGCATCACCAGATCGGGATGCATTTTACCAGTCCGGACGGCAAGTTGTCGGCGGGCACATGGACCTCGACGCCCGGAAAATGGCATGCGTTCACGGATAAGGACGAGTATTGCTATATTGTAAAAGGCCATTGCGCTTTGATCCACGAAGACGGAACCCGGCAGGATTTTCGCGACGGGGCGAGTTTTCTGATCCCGAATGGGTTTCGCGGCTATTGGGAAGTCATTGAGGAAACGACGAAGCACTTTGTGATCCGGGATTGCACGTAAGACCCACTAGGTGCTCCGAAGCGCAGATGCCGTTACGCGGAAAGGTTGTCCTTGCTGTAAAGGCGTCGCATGATCATGGGCGTCAGGTACATCGGGATCTGATACGCGCCGATGAAGGCCATGATCGGGGCGGTGACATCGGGTGGCAGGGCGACAAAGAATATGGCGATGTTCCGGTTTCCCGCGATGATCGATATCGCGGTCGATTTGTCTGCGGGCAGCCGGTTTCGGCTCAGGTGAAATGCAACGGCTTGTGCCCCGAAATTGGCCAGACAGGCGAGCGCGATCCAGAAGGTTGCAATGGCGGGATTGTTCAGGGCCGTGGCGCTGACCGAAGGCATCAGCCCGATGACAAAGACGGCCAAGGTAAGTGTCGCCAATCCCTCCAAATTCTGCAGCATCGCGGGTGAAGGTGCACGCAGAACTGTGCGCCGGGTGATAATGGCAGCCCCGGTTGCAAGTACGATGGTTAGCAGCAATTGCAACCCGGCCTGCAAGACAGATTGAATATCCCCCAGTTCGGGCATGAGCAGAAATACGGGCAATGCGGTCAGCGGCAACAGCGCCGTACCCACAACCATCAGCCGCATCGCGTGTTCAGGCGGATGGCCCATCATCAGGCACATATTGGGACTGCCTGAAATGGACGGGGCCGCCGCCATGATCAGCAGGGACAAAAGGACAGGCGTTCCAGTCCACCCCCCCGCAAACCCGATGGCCAGCACGATCAGCGGCATCACGAATTGAAACCCGATGACTGTGAATGCAACCTTCTGCAGATCACTCAGCGACCCGAGAATGGTTTCCGGGGTCATCCTGAGGACCGTGACGAACAGCAACAACACGACCAGAGGCGGCAGCAGGTTTCGCATCGGCTCGGCCAGGGACGGCAGCAGAAGGCCAGCCGCCAGCCCGGTGATCAGAACATGAGGGCCATGGCGCGCCGCCAGATGAAGCGGGTTCAAGGCCGTTCTACCCGCCCGGGCTTTGGCGCAGATTTTCCGGCAGCCAGGTCGCCAGATCCGGGAACCAGATGAGGATGAAAACCATCAATACCATGATCAGGAACATCGGGATCGCGGCGCGTGCGATGTAGCTCATTTCGTGGTTTGTCATGCCCTGCATCACGAACAGGTTGAACCCGATTGGCGGTGTGATTTGCGCCATCTCGACAACAACCACGATGAAGATGCCGAACCAGATCAGGTCGATCCCGGCGTCACGGATCATTGGTTCAACCACGGCCATGGTCAGCACGACCGAAGAAATCCCGTCCAGAAAGCATCCCAGAATGATGTAGAACACCAGCAAGACCATCAGCAGTTCGAACCGTGTCAGGTCCCATCCGGCGATCAAGTCGGCCAGTCCGCGTGGTAGCCCGGTAAACCCCATCGACAGCGACAAAAAGGCCGCCCCCGCAAGGATGAGGGCGATCATCGCACTGGTGCGCGTGGCCCCCATCAGACTTTCGGTAAAGGTCTTCCAGGTCAGCGACCCCTGACCGGCGGCCAGCAAAAGCCCCCCGATCACGCCGAAAGCGGCGGCTTCGGTTGCGGTGGCATAGCCTAGATACATCGACCCGATGACAACGGTGATCAGCAGGATCACAGGCAGCAGAAAGCGTGAGTTTTTGACTTTCTCGGAAAAGCTCAGCTTGCTTTCGTCATTCGGGTTCCAGTCCTTTCCCAGCTTGGAATACAGCGCGACATAGCCCATGAACATTGCCGCAAGAACAAGGCCGGGGAGGATACCGGCGAAGAACAGCTTGGTGATCGATTCATTGATCGTCACCCCGTACACGATCAGGGTCAGCGAGGGCGGGATCATCAGCCCCAATGTCGCAGCCCCGGTCAATGTGCCGATGATCATCCGCTCGGGGTAATTGCGTTTGCGCAACTCGGGGATCGACATCTTTCCGACGGTCGTCAGGGTTGCCGCCGATGACCCCGAGACAGCTGCAAAGACAGTGCATCCAACGATATTCGTATGCACCAGACCACCCGGCAGGGGGGCCATCCAGGGCGACAGCCCCTTGAACATGTCCTCGGACAATCGCGTTCGGTACAGGATCTCGCCCATCCAGATGAACATCGGCAGGGCGGTCAGGGTCCACGAGGACGATGCCGACCAGATGGTCGTGATCATGACGTCGCCCACGGGGCGTGTCGTGAACAGCTCCATCCCGACCCAGGCAACACCCATCAGGGCCAGTCCGACCCACACACCGGTGCCCAACAGGGTAAAAAGCACAAAGAGGAAGAGGATGATAACAGACAGATTTTCCATGCGCTTACTCTCCGTGGCTCTGATCGGCCAGATCGCGGACGATCCGATGTTCACCGCGGAAAAGGACATGGATCAGGTGATCCGTCAGGGCGATGGCAAGGATCACGGCACCGATCAGCATCGCGGATTGAGGGATCCAAAGGGCGGTTCTATCCTGCCCCTGGCTGACATCGTTGAACTTCCAGCTCCAGTAGACAAAGCGATAGGCATACCAACAGAAATACCACATAACAGCCGTGCCAATGGCAAAGCACCAGACTTCAAGAATGCGCCGCACCCCTTCCGGCACCGCGTTCAGCAGGATCGACACACGGATGTGACTGCCCCGGTTCAGTGCGTTGGCAAACGCCAGAAAAGAGGCGGCAGCCATCGCATAACCGGCATAGTCCGGTGCGCCGGGAAACACTTCGCCGGTCCAGCGGGCCAGCATCTGCACCACGATCAGCAGCAATATGGCAATCAGGCTGAGCGCCGCCAGAACCCCTGCCGCCAGATAAATGAAATCCAATACGGACCGAAGCCCTCGCAAAACCGCCATGCCGTCCCCGCTGTGTTCTGATTGGATGTGAAACGGGCGGCAGGGTATGCCACCGCCCGTTCCGAAAGGATTACTGCGACGAATTGAAGGCGTCGACGATGGCCTTGCCTTCGTCCCCAGCGGCCTCCAGCCATTCATTGGTCATGGTCACGCCAATCTCTTTCAACTCCTGCACCATCTGATCCGATGCCGGGCCAACGGTCATGCCGCCATCCCGCAGGCCTTGCAAGGTAAAGCCGGTGTATTCCTTAGCGCGCCAGTTCCCCGCATATTCCGCCAGTTCCGCACAGCCCTTGATGACGTTCTTGTTGGCATCGGATACACCAGACCAGACGTCGGAATTGACCATCACATAGTTGCGCGGAAGCCAGGCGTCGACCTCGTAGAAATAGTTCAGGCTTTCCCAAACCTTGCGGTCATACCCGGTCGAACCCGACGATATCATCGAATCCGCGACCCCCGTCGCAAAAGCCTGACTGATTTCAGCCGCTTCGATGGTGACCGGCAGCATCCCGGTCAACTCGGCCAGCCGCGAAGTGGCGTTGTTATACGAGCGGAACTTGATGCCTTTCATGTCAGCGACCGAGTTCACCTCGTTTTTGAAATAAAGACCCTGCGGCGGCCACGGCACTGCATAAAGCAGGGTCAGGTTTTGTTCCTCCAGCACGCGTTCGATCGAAGGTTTGGCCGCTTCCCAAAGCTTGGCGCTGTCGTCGAATGAAGTTGCAAGAAACGGGATGGAATCAAACCCGAACAATGCGTTTTCGTTCTGATGCCCGGACAGCAGCCGCTCACCGATCGGGGCTTGTCCGGTCTGGATCGCGCGTTTGATGTCGGCGCCCTTGAACAGCGATCCGGACGGGTGCGTGACGATTTCAATCTCACCGCCGGTGCCGGTGGTGACGCATTTGGCAAATTCCGCGCCCGTGGCCGAGTGGAAGTTTGACGCCGAATAGGCCATCGGCATGTCCCATTTTTCGGCCATGGCGGGTGCAGCAGCGGTGGCAGTCAGCGCAGTTGCCGCCAGAAGGTTCGTCAGTTTCTTCATCATTCTTCTCCCTGTTGAATTTGGAAACACCGGCGTTTTTCACCGGTTTGTTTGTTATTTTGCGTATCGTGACGGCGTGTAGACGCTCATGTCGACATTTGGCGTTCTGCCCGCAATCATCTGCGCCAGAAGGCGCCCGGTTTTTGGCCCGCCTGTCAGGCCGATATGGTGATGCCCAAAGCCCATGTAGGCCCCTTTGATACCGGGCACATCGCCAATGACCGGGATCGAGTCAGCCGGGGCGGGCCTGTGCCCCATCCATTCCACTTCCTCCTTCCATGTCACGCCCGGGAACGCCGCCCGGGCATTTTTGCGCATCAACTCGAACGGTGCGCGCGAGGGCGGCGCATCCAGCCCTCCGAACTCGACAATGCCCGCCAAGCGTATGCGCCCATCCATCGGTGTCGCAACGAACTTGCCCGAGACAACCATAACCGGGCTGCGCGGCATCGCGGAAGGCTCTACCAATTCAAGATGATAACCACGTTCGCTTTCAAGAGGAACAGAAACTCCCAAGCGCTTTGCCAATGGGCCCGACCAGATCCCGGCCGTCACGACGGCTGCGTCACACGCAATTGTCTCGCCACTGGCCCGAACACCGGTGACATGTCCGTTTTCCCGAACCACATCTTCGACATTTGCGCGTATGAAACGACCTCCGTTCGCCTCAACATGCGCGGCAAGGTCTTTCACGTACCGGCCGGGGTCGGTGATGTGGCCATGATCCGAAAGCCGGGCGGCAAATCCGATGCCCTGACTGTAAACCGGGTCATATTCATGGAAGGCGTGACCTTCCAATTCGTCCCACTGAAACCCGTTCCTGCGCCGGATATCCCAACCAAAGGCATCTTCCTCAAAATGCGCGCGATCCCTGTAAAGAAACAGGTAATCTGACGGAACCAGCCACTTTTCCGCCCCCGTTCCGGCCGCCAGCGCCTTGTGGTCATTCAGGCTGTCGCCAACGATGGATGTCAGTGCTGCGGCGATCCTCTCGACGTCGGCGGCGTTTGCATGGCGGAGGTATTTCCAGAGCCACGGCAGAAGCTTTGGCAAATACCCCCATTTCAGAAACAACGGTTGCGAGGAGCTCAGCAGCATCTTCGGTGCTTTTCCCAACAATCCGGGGACTGTTACCGGTACGATAGAACACGAGGCCAAAACCCCGCCATTCCCGTGCGAGGTACCTTCGGCAGGGCCTGCCTTGTCGATCAGGATCACATTGTGACCATCCCGCTGCAGCCAAACCGCAGTCGAAACGCCGACAATTCCGGCCCCTACGATGGCTATGGTTTTCTTTTCCGTCATTCTGTCACTGCCTTGGCAACCGCATAATGATTCAGTTTGGTCAGATCGGGTCTGCCGCCAAGTCCGGGGCCTTGAGGCACGCAAACCTGACCGTCCTTGACCTGAAATGGCTGCTCCAGAATGTCCTCTTTCAGGAAATAGGACGCCTGATAAAACTCACAGCCCAGAGAGATTTCCGGTGTCGCGGCAATCATGTGCGTGCCCGCCAAATGGGCCAGGCCAGCCTCGAACATGTCACCTCCATAGGCCGTCAGGCCATGGGCCGCAGCGATGCGCGCAACCGTCTGCCCGCGGGTCGGGCCGCCTGACTTCATGATCTTCACCGAAACCCCGTCGCAGATCCCTTCGCGGGCTGCGCGCTCCATGTCTTCGGGGCCAAAGACGCTTTCGTCGGCCAGAAGGGGAACATCCGTCATCTGCCGCAGCTTTGCCATCATGCCAAACTGATGGGCGCGGACAGGTTGTTCAATGAAATCCGGTTTGAACTGAGCGACGTCCCGCACCTGCGATGGCGCATCATCAATGCTGAGCCCTTGATTATAGTCCACGCGGACCGAGAGCTCCGGGTAGTTCTGGGCAAGGTACTCCAGCCGCATGATGTCGAAGGCGTGATCCTTGAACCCGGTCTTGAGTTTGACAATCCGAACACCATCCTCACGCAGGCGTGCCAACAATTCGATGTCCTGGGCAAAGTCGGGGTTTGCGATGGAACAACTCAGCGGAATGCTGTCGCGGAAGCGACCACCCAACAAGGACCAGACCGGAACACCGCTGATCCGGCCTGCCAAATCCAACAGCGCGGTTTCCAGCGCCGCCTTGGCTTCGGTGCAATGTGCCACGGCGTAAGCCGCACATGCCATGATTGCGGCCCGATCCCCAACGCATGCCCCAAGAACGTGAGGGCGCAGATAACGGTCCAGCGCGGCAAAACTCGCTTCGGGTGTTCCGGTGAATACCGACCAGGGCGACGCCTCGCCATACCCTTGGGTGCCATCCTCGGATGTCAGGCGCAGGATGACGACTTCGCAAACGCCTTCAACCGACCCGATGCCGTGATCCCTGCGGGATGTGACCGGCAATTCAAGATGCCACAGGTCATAACCGATGATTTTCTGTGCCAGATTGCTCATTTCGCCCCCTGTCGATGGGGAAAGCCTGCCTTGACCGAGCTATCATTTCAAATACTATATTTTCGTAAGTTCATCAGAAAAAGTGATGTGATTATCGTTGTCCCTGCGCTTTCGCCAACTTCAGGCTTTTCATGCCATAATGGAAACCGGAACTGTGACCGGCGCGGCCTCGGTTCTTGGGATATCGCAACCCGGCATCAGCAACCTTCTGGCACAGCTTGAACGCGAAGCGCGTCTGCCTCTGTTCGAACGGACAAAAGGCCGATTGCTGCCAACCCCTGAGGCCGAGATGCTATTTCGCGAGGTCGACACGGTCGTGCGTGGGCTGGACCACGTGGCGCAGGCCGTAACCGATTTGCAAAACAAACATCCCGGACAGTTGCAGGTTGCCGCGCCGCACCTGTTGTCCTTTGGTTTCATGCCCCGCGAGATCGCGCGGTTTGCCAAAACGCGCCCGAACCTGTCTGTCAGCTTTCAATCGCAATATTCATCCAAGATTCAGGAATGGGTCATCTCGGGCCTGTTTGAAATCGGTATTGTCGAGATGCCCATTCTGCATGACACACTGAACTATCAGGAGTTTCAGTTTGAAACACTCGCGACTTTTCCTGAGGGCAGTCCCTTGGCCGAGCACGACGTTCTGACGCCAGAGATATTGGAAAACGAACCCTTCATCGTGATGGGACCGGAACACCAGACCCATCGCCGGACCCGCGACATCTTTCAGGCATCCGGTCACACATGGCGCACCCAGATACACACCCATTTGTCCGAAAACCTTCTGAGCTTTGTCAAACAGGGTATGGGGGTCGCGATGATCGACCCCTTTACCGTCACCTTTGACGAGGAGAGCGGGTATCTGACCCGCCCATTTGCGCCGCCAGTCATGCTGGATCTTGCGATCATCACGGCAAAGGGACGCCCTTTGTCCACGATTGCGCAGGAATTTCTGGCCCAGTTGACCCCGTCAATTGCCGCTTACGCGACCCATTCCGAGACCGGCGCGGCGGCTTCGTGAAGCGGCTGTGAATGAATGTCGACAAGTGTTGGGCCGTCATGCTCAATCGCCTGTTTCAGCACGCGCGGCAGATCCTCGGGGTCTTTGACGGTCCAGGATTTGACGCCAAAGGCGGCCGCAACAGCGGCGTGGTCCGTCCGGTTGAAATCAACATTGTAATAGCGCTGACCAAATCCCGCATTTTGACCAGCCTTGATCCATCCGAAGACCGAGTTCGAGAAGACGATCGAAGTGATTGGCATATTGTGCCGAACCATCGTTTCAAACTCGCCGCAGGTGAACCCGAACGAGCCATCGCCCATGACCGACAGGGTTTTGACCGATGGCCGCCCGACATGTGCCCCCATGGCCGCGCCCAGCGAATACCCCAGCGCCCCATGTGCCCGGTTTGTGATAAATTGGCGCCCCGGTTTCCGCCAGCGGTAATATGCGCTGAAATAGGGGCAGGGGGTGCCGGGGTCAGCGACCACAATCGCGTCGTCATCCAGAATGTCCATCAAGGACGCCATGACAGCCTCGGGCCGGATCGGCGTCTCGCGACTTGCGGCCAGCGGGGCGAACGCGCTCCTCTTGGCCTCCCAAGCGGCGCGGGCTTTGGCTGCTCCGCCTTGGCTGGTCAGGTCCTGCCGGTTTTCCAGTGCCAGCACCAAAGCCTCCAGCGCCAGACGGGCATCGGCGCAGATAGCCACTTCGGTCTGGTAATTGGCGCCGATCACCATCGGATCGCTGTCGATATGGATGATCGTGGTGTTGCGTCCGGGGCTTCTCCACCGTTCCGTTGTGACCGAACCGGCGCGGCAGCCAATGAACAAAACGACATCGGCCTGATCCACGACGGCGCGGGTTGCCGGGATGCCCCCGTTCGACCCGACAACGCCCAGGGCAAGCGGGTCGGTCTCGGCAATGGACCCCTGACCCGACACGGTTGTGGCCACGGGCATGTCCAGCAGGCCTGCAACCCGGCGCAGCGCATCGGTCGCCTGGGACAAAACCGGCCCGCCACCACAGACCGCAACCGCGGATTTGGCCCCTGCAAGAATGGCAGCCGCTGCTTCGATGGCGTCCGGGTCAGGTGCGGCCCGTTCAGCGGGATAGCTGCGGTGCCTGTCATCCGCCCAGATTTCAGCCTCGTCTACCTGCCCCTTCTGCGTGTCAAACGGCAGCGCCAGATGCGCCGCACCGGGCGTGCCGGTCGTCATCGCCCTGAAGGCGGCCCGAACCATGGCCGGAAGCCGCGCTGCGTCGTCGAGGGATGTGTTCCATTTGGCCAGAGGCCGGAACAGCGCAGGCTGATCCAGTTCGGTCAACGGGTATTTGCCGCGGCTGGTCGTCGCCACATCCGACGTGATTGCCAATATCGGAACCGAGCTTTCGTTGGCCTCGACCACTCCGGGCAAGATATAGGTCGCACCACCACCGGACGGGCCCTCGCACACGCCGGGCTTGCCGGTGACGCGGGCATAGCCATCCGCCATATAGGCCGCGTGCCGTTCATCCCGTGTCAGAATGTGCTGAATGCCGTGATCCATCCGGGCAAGGGCATCATAAAAGGGCAAAGTGGTATCGCCGCACAGGCCAAACATATGCGTCACACCATGCGCTTCGAGCATACGCACCATGGCTTCGGCTCCGGTCAGAAAATTTGTCCCTGTCATGGTTGCGAGTCCCTTGTGTCAAACCTGTGCTCAAGACTGTATACAGTTTTGTATATTGATTTCAAGCTCAGTGTGTGGCACCTGTGATTCAAACGAAGAAGGGCAGGGGTAATGGCGGGGCCGCGCGTCGATGATATCTATGATCAGGTCAAGGCGATGGCGGTTTCGTTTCGCCTGCGCCCCGGCGACCGCCTGAACGAAGTGGCGTTGTCCAGGGATCTGGGCGTCAGCCGCACCCCGCTGCGCGAGGCGTTGAACCGTCTGGTTGCCGAACGGCTTTTCGACTTCCGCCCCGGACAAGGCTTTTTCTGCCGCCCGCTGGACGCGCAAAGCGTGTTCGACCTATTCGAACTGCGCCAGATCATCGAAACAGCGGCGGCGCGTGCGGCCTGTGCCAAGGCATCGGACGAAGACCTGCAGCTGTTGCGGGACGAGCTTTACGCAACGGGCATCGACATCACCGGTTTGACTGTCGAAGAAGCCGTCAACCGGGATGAGGCGTTTCATTTGGGTATCGCGAAGCTGTCGGGAAACATGGAACTGCTGCAAACCTTGAAGCGGATCAATGACCGTATCCGCTATATCCGTTGGATTTCCATGAGCCTCGACCGCGTGCAACGCTCAAAGGACGAACATAAATGCATCATGCAGGCTTTGATGGACCGGAACGCGGATGAGGCGGCACGGGTTCTGGGTGCACATATCTCCAAGCGTATGGATCAGGTGCAGGATGCCGTGCGTCACGGGATTTCGAACATCTACATGGAAGGGTCAGACGATATCTCGGCCCGTATCATCGAGGAGGTTGCGCGATGATCGCGCAGGGCGGAAAATCCATCTACGGCGCGTCTGTCGGCATTCTGATGCTGGATGCCCGCTTTCCCCGCATTCCCGGCGATATGGGCAACGCGCGGACCTGGCCCTTTCCGGTTCACTACCGCATTGTGCGTGATGCCTCGCCGGATCGGGTAGTCCGGCGCAAAGCCGAAGGCATGCTCGACGTGTTCATCGATGCGGCGCAGGAGCTTGTCAAAGATGGTGTGGACGGGATTACCACCAATTGCGGGTTTCTGTCGCTGTTCCAAAAAGAATTGGCCCAGGCTGTGTCTGTTCCGGTGGCCACATCGTCCCTGATGCAGGTTGAAATGGTCAACCGCATCCTGCCGGCGGGAAAACGCGCCGGGGTTCTGACCATATCAGCCTCCACTCTGACCCAAGACCATTTGCTGGCTGCCAATGTTCCATTGGACACGCCTATCGGCACAACCGAAGGCGGGGCGGAGTTCACCCGCGCGATCCTTGGAAATGAGCTTGGCCTTGATGTGGAATTGGCCCGCAAAGACAATGTCGAAGCCGCAATGGCCCTGACATCGGAACACCCCGATCTTGGCGCGATCGTGCTGGAATGCACGAATATGTGCCCCTACGCGCCCGATATTCAGCGCGCCACAGGGCTGCCCGTGTTTTCTATCGTATCTTTCGTGACATGGTTTCAGGCCGGTCTTGTGCCGCCCACCTACTAGACAGGTGACACGGGCGCTCTGACTGACCCGCCCTAAGATGTCACAGGTTCAGGTCACCTTGTGCCGAGTTCCGGATCACCCGCTCGGCATTCGGAATGTCGTTTGAAAGCGCCCGCTCTCTTGCGGCCTGTTTGTCCAGCCCAAACCCAACCCAACGGTCGGTGAGCCGGGTTTCCAGTGTTGCAAGATCGACGCCCAGAAACACCTTGAGCGCCCATAGGGCGTGAAGGCCCGACCAGCCCGGTTCATCCAGCAAAAGGTAATTGCCTTCAACCAGAACGACCCGCTGATCAGGCGAGATCATTGATCGGGCAGCGATTGCCAGATCAAGCTTTCGGTCGAAGCCCGGAATTGCAACTTCATCTTCGGTGCGCAAACGCACAAGCAAGGCACGAAACCCGGCAAGATCGAAGGTTTCCGGCGCGCCCTTGCGGGGGAAAAGCCCACGTTCTTTCAGGATCGCGTTGTCAAAGTGAAAACCGTCCATTGGCACAAGCCCTGCTGACACGCCGCGCCGGTTCAGCTTGGCTGTGGCAAGGCTGGCAACGGTGCTTTTCCCGGATCCGGGCGGGCCAGCAATCGCGACAAGTTGCCGGTGTCGGGCCGGCGGCAGCGCCGCAACGGCATCGACGATGCTGTCGGCCAGAACGTCAGGGGCGGTGCCGCCACCGGTCATGCAGCCTGATCCTCGGGCGGTGCGTCCTTGGCCCCGGTCATGAATGCTACGGCGTCGGACATCGAATAGTCCTTGGGGTCAATCACACACAGGCGTCTTCCCAGCCTGTGCACGTGAATCCGGTCTGCGACTTCGAAAACATGAGGCATGTTGTGGCTGATCAGGATGATCGGAATGCCGCGTGATTTCACATCCTGGATCAGTTCAAGGACTCTGCGGCTTTCCTTTACGCCCAGTGCTGCTGTCGGTTCGTCCAGAATGATGACCTTGGACCCGAATGCCGCCGCGCGTGCCACGGCAACGCCCTGGCGCTGTCCACCCGACAGGGTTTCGACGGCCTGATTGATATTCTGGATGGTCATCAGACCCAGTTCGCTCAGCTTTTCGCGGGCGAACTTTTCCATCGCCGGACGGTCTAGCATTCGAAGCCACGACCCGAGCGGCCCCTTTCGCCGAATTTCCCGCCCCATAAACATATTGTCCGCAATCGACAGGGCAGGGGACATGGCAAGCGTCTGGTAGACGGTTTCAATACCGGCTTCACGCGCGTCGATCGGTGAATGGAAATTCACCTTTTGACCTTCCAGCCAAACATCGCCTTCGTCTGGCGTCACTGCGCCGGACACTGCCTTGATCAGAGTCGACTTACCCGCGCCATTGTCGCCGATCACTGCCAGAATCTCACCCGGCATCAGGTCAAAATCGCAGTGATCCAGCGCGGTCACCTTGCCATAGCGTTTCACAAGGTTTCGTCCTTTGAGAATGGGTTCCATCAGGCTGCTACCTTTCTGATCCACTGGTCGACCGCGACCGCTGCGATGATAAGGATGCCGATCAGCAGGAACGTCCATTGTGCATCTGCGCCCAGCAACCGAAGCCCAAGCGTAAAGACGCCCACGATCAGGGCACCGAACAGGGACCCCAGAATAGACCCGCGACCGCCAAACAGAGATATCCCCCCGATCACGACCGCGGTAATGCTTTCGATATTGGCCAGCTGGCCCGAGGTTGGCGAAACCGACCCGATCCGGCCAATCAGGGCCCAGCCCGCAAAGGCGCAGATCAGCCCGGACAGCATGTACACGGATATCAGCGTGCGGTGCACGTTGACACCAGACAGTTCTGCCGCTTCGGGGTCATCCCCGACGGCATAGACATGCCTGCCCCAGGCCGTGTGCCGCAACGCATATGCAAGGACGAGGATCAGCGCCAGCATGAAGACCACGCCGACGGTAAACACCGCCCCGCCAACGTTAAACTTGGCACCAAACAGTTGCAGGATGGCGGCGTGTTCCTCGATCTCCTGCGACCGGATCGTTTCGTTTTGTGAATAGAGGAAATTCGCCGCAAGAACGATCTGCCACATGCCAAGGGTGACGATGAAAGGCGGCAGCTTGATGCGACTGACCAGAAACCCGTTCAAGGCTCCGATTGCCGAGCCAACAGCAAGGCCGCACACAATCGCAACCGAAGGTGGCATTCCATAGCGGAAAGTGAATTGCCCCATCACAACCGACGACATCACCATGATGGCCCCAACACTCAGGTCGATGCCTGCGGTCAGGATCACAAGGCTCTGCGCCGCGGCCACGATCCCGACGATCTGAACCTGTTGCAGGATCAATGTCAGCGCAAAGGGCGAAAAGAACTTGGGGCCCAGCAAGACACCAAAGATGACGATGGCAGCGACAAGGACAATCAGCGGGACCAGCGACGGGTTCACATGCAGAAAATGCTGAACCGTTCCGACAAATCCGCGTTGGTGATCGTCAAATTCGGCAACTTGCTCTGGGCTGCCTTTTGCGGCGGTTTCGAAATCGTCAGCTTGTCGTGAAGAATCGGACATGGAACTTCCCCCAAAGCGTCAGGTTTATGACGACTTTAGCAAGGTTTCAGGCGTGTGGGTGGTTTTGACAAGTGGAAGGCCGCGTAGCGGCCTTCCACACGTTCAGCTTAACCCCAGCAGAGGTCCATGCCTTCCTGAACCGAGATGGACTCGACGCCGTCGGCGGCCTTATCCGTCACAAGCGCCACGCCAGTGTCAAAAAAGTCCTTACCGGGTGTGTTCTCGGGTTTCGTCCCTTCGTCAGCCCATTTCTTGACAGCCTCAACGCCCAGCGATGCCATCAGCAGCGGGTATTGCTGGGATGTTGCGCCGATGACCCCGTCCGCCACGTTCTGCACGCCGGGGCAGCCGCCATCGACGGAAACGATCAACACGTCATTTTCGCGTCCGATAGCCTTGAGCGCCTCGTAAGCGCCCGCTGCCGCCGGTTCGTTGATGGTATGCACCACATTGATCATCGGATCTTTGGCCAGCAGGTTCTCCATTGCGCGGCGGCCGCCTTCTTCGTTGCCAGCGGTG
Organism: Ruegeria sp. TASC047; assembly: GCF_059612445.1. Lineage (NCBI taxonomy): Bacteria > Pseudomonadati > Pseudomonadota > Alphaproteobacteria > Rhodobacterales > Roseobacteraceae > Ruegeria > Ruegeria sp. TASC047. Next base: position 19,003 of record NZ_JBXWQP010000010.1, on the reverse strand, counting down.
ACATCGCTGCCAACAAGACGCGGGTCATCTTCGTCGCCGATCACGTTCGGATCGGCCAGATCAACACCGAACCCCTGCAGGAACCCCTGATTGCGAAGCACATCCACAGTGGGCTGGCTGACCGCAAGGTCCAACGTGGCGATTTTGGCGTCGTTTGCCGCATCTCCCAGAGTGGCTTTTGCCCATTGTCCAATCAGAAGCCCCGCAAGGAAATTGTCGGTGGCAAAGGTCGCGTCGGCCGAGTCGATAGGCTCAAGCGGGGTGTCCAGCGCAATCACCAGCAGCCCGGCATCGCGGGCCTGCTGCACCGCCGGAACGATGGACGACGTATCCGACGCGGTCAGCAGGATACCCTTTGCGCCATCTAGAATGCAGGTTTCGATGGCCTGAACCTGAGTTTCGTGGTCGCCGTCGACTTTGCCGGCAAAGGCCTTCAGCGTCATGCCAAGCTCTTCGGCTTTAGCGGTCGCACCCTCTCTCATTTTAACAAAGAAAGGGTTGGTATCCGTCTTGGTGATCAGGCAAACGGTTTCACCTTCGGCCATTGCACTGCTTGCCATGGCCGAAACCGCCAGCGCCGTGGCGCCTGCAAGTTTCGCAAGTTTCATCGGTAGTCCTCCCAGTTTTCCCAATGCCCGTCAGGGCATACGTTTGACCGGGCGAAAACCGGCCCGATCGAACGTGAAAACCATCACAAGATTCGAATTTCGAGTCAATAAATAAATCACTCTTATTTATTATTGACAGAAAGGAAGGGTTTCAACATTGTCGTCATGAAGGGGATGGCCGTGTCTGCAATGAACTCTTTGGACAATACCACTGGCGTACGCGAGCCAGATATGCGCGGCACCAACCAAAGTGGAATGCGGGCCCGAAATGAACGGCTTGTCCTGTCACTGGTCCGGCGCCATCAGGCCCTCGCAAAATCTGAAATCGCGCGGATGACCGGGCTGTCGGCGCAGACGGTCTCGGTCATCATGCGCCAGTTGGAAACCGATGGGCTGCTTCTGCGCGGCGAACCGGTCCGGGGAAAAGTCGGACAGCCCTCGGTTCCCATGCGCCTGAACCCGGAAGGCGCTTATTTCTTCGGGCTCAAAGTCGGGCGGCGCAGTACCGAATTGGTGCTGACGGATTTCCTTGGCAATGTCAGGCACCGTGAGCGGCGGACTTATGATTTTCCGACGCCCGAGGCGACATTGAGCTTTTCCAAAGAAAGCCTCGACAAAGTGATGGCGTCACTGTCGCCCGAGGCGCGCAGCCGGATCGCGGGTCTTGGGATTGCGATGCCGTTCTACCTTTGGGACTGGGCGCAGACATTGCAGGTTCCGCAGGAGAAAATGGATCCGTGGCGTGACGCGGACCTGAAAGGCGCACTGGCCTCAAGCTATGACTTGCCGGTATTCCTACAGAACGACGCAACGGCCGCCTGCGGTGCCGAGCTGGTCTTTGGCCCGGCGGAAGGCCCACGAGATTTCCTGTATTTTTATGTGGGCTTCTTCATCGGGGGCGGGGTGGTTCTGAACGGCTCCATCTTTTCAGGGCGGGGAAATGCCGGTGCGCTTGGTCCATTGCCTGTGCCGGACGACGCAGGCGGAGTGAAACCATTGATAGATGTCGCCAGTCTTTATGTGCTGGAGCGCGCAGTTGGTGGGAATGCCGAAACAGCCGGCTCAATCTGGGAAACGACACAGCATTGGGACATACCGGAAACCCACCTTGAGAACTGGTTGAAACAGGCGGCGCACGGGATCGCACATGCCATCGTCTCGTCTTGCAGCCTGATCGACTTCGAATCTGTCAAGATTGATGGCTGGATGCCCGCAGGCATCAAGGCGCGGCTGGTGGAATTGGTTGAGGTCAAACTATCTGACATGAACCTGACCGGGCTTGAACGGCCCTTGGTGCAGGTGGGGACGGCAGGCCCGGATGCCCGCTCATTGGGGGCGGCCAGTTTGCCATTGTCGGAAAGATACCTGCTCGAAGGGTAGGTTCATTCCCGAAAAACCCCGACCTTTATCCAAAGCGGATCCGCCGGAAAAAGGGCATTGCCCGCTAAACTTTTTGACAGCCAGCGCAATTGATCGTTGACGGATGCCGAAGAAGTCTGGCAAGCCGCTCGGCATGTCCGGTTCCGGGGCGTGCTCTGGAATCAATAGGGAATGCGGTGCGGGCTTTGGCCCCATTCCGCAACTGCACCCGCAACTGTAAGCGGCGAGCAGGGCTGAAGTGCCACTGGTGTTAACCCGGGAAGGCCAGCCCAACGCTTTGACCCGCAAGTCAGGATACCTGCCGGACATGTGCCTTTGACAAGGGCACTCCTAATCGGCGACGGGATGAGCGTCGGAGCAGGATGCTTGAAAAAGCAGCTTAGCTTGGACGTCCCCGCAGTCAAAACGCATCTCGTACCGGGGTTGGTGCGATGGGACAAGGACGACTATTGATGACCAAGCTGCTTTCCGCAGCCGCTGTGGCGATAGCGCTTCCAGCGATCGCAAATGCGCATTTCCTGCTGGAATACACCGCTGACACCATGATCGACGCACCGGGGAATGTTCCGGTCAAGCTGATCTTTTGGCATCCGTTCTCGAACGGGCATGTCATGGATCTGGACAAGCCGCAGGAATTCTACGTGATCCACAACGGTCAGAAAACCGATCTGCTGGATACCCTGGAACCCGTACGTTTCACCGGCGGCGAAAACGAAGGCGCGGCATTCAAGGGTTATGTTCCCGTCAAACGGTCGGGCGACTATGTGTTGGTGACTGTTCCCCAGCCCTATTATGAGGAATCCGAGGATATCTATATCCAGCAGATCGCCAAGGCATTCCTGAACCGCAACGAACTGCCGACCGACTGGATGAACCCGGTGGGCCTGCCGGTTGAGATCATCCCGCTCACCAAACCAACCAACATCATCGCGGGTTCGACGTTTACAGGTCGGGTTATGGCCGAAGGTCATCCGGTTGCGGGTGCCGAGATCGAGATCGAGTACATGGCCGCAGAACCGGACATGGAAAGCGCTGCCGCCTCGGCTCCGACGGTCTCGCCGATGCCGGGTGGTGCATTGGTCGCAACTTCGGATGATAACGGGTATTTCACGTTCGGCGTTCCAAAAGCCGGATATTGGGGTTTTGCGGCGCTCGGCGCCGGTCCCGTGACCGAACACAACGGCAAAGAACTCAGCCAGGACGCGGTCATCTGGATCCGCGCCTGGGATTTGGAGTAACCGTAGATGCACATCGTTGACGGAGCCTTGTCCAACCCTGTCGTGATCGGCGGAGCCGTCGCTGCGGCGGGTGGGATTGCCATGGGCCTCAGGTCGCTGGATATTGATCGCATCCCCACTGCGGGGGTGCTGTCTGCCAGCTTTTTCGTGGCATCGCTGATCCATGTGCCGATTGGCCCTTCGTCAGTGCATCTGATCCTCAACGGAATGGCCGGGCTTTTGCTGGGCTGGGCCGCATTCCCGGCCTTGTTCGTCGGGCTTTTGCTGCAGGCCGTCTTCTTTGGCTTTGGCGGGTTGACGGTATTGGGGATCAACACCCTGAACATCGCGTTGCCCGCGGTTTTGGCCGGGCTGATCTTTGGCCGCCTGATCGCCCATGGCTCACCTCTGCAAGGTGCGATATGGGGCGGGGTCGGCGGTGCCTTTGCCATCGCCGCCACAACCGGCATGGTTGCGTTTTCACTGGCCCTGTCCGGGGATGCATTCCTGCCAGCGGCCAAGCTTGTTTTCTTTGCACATATTCCTGTCATGGCGATCGAGGCGATCCTGACCGGGTTCGCGGTTTTGCTGGCGCGCAAGGTCAAGCCCGAGCTGTTTGTCAAAGGAGCGGTCGCGTGAGGTACCTAGCGATCATTCTGGCGCTGTGCTGCGCACCCGTACCTGCCTTGGCGCATAAGGTCATCGCCGGAGTGTTTGAATCCGGTGACGCCATCGAAGGCGAAATCGGCTTTTCCAACGGTGACATGGCAAGCGGGGCCGAGGTCATCGTCAACGGCCCGGACGGAGCCGAGCTGGGCCGTATCGTAACAGATGCAGACGGGTTCTTTATCTACACGCCAAACGCGCCGGTGGCCCATACTTTCTTTGCAAACCTTGGTGCCGGGCATGTGGCCGAGGTTACCATGCCCGCTGCGGATGTCGCCCGGATCATGGGCGTTGAAGCGGAACCCGACACCGCGCCGACAAACGCACCTGCCCAGACAGCGGCGGTGCTCAGCGATGAACAACAACAGGTCATTGCCAGGGCCGTGCGGGATGAGCTGCGCCCGCTGCGTCGGGAAATAGCGGCTTACCGCGAACAAAATGACCTGCAAACTGTTCTGGGTGGGATCGGATATATCGTCGGTCTGTTTGGTCTGGGCTTTTACTTTGCGGCACGCCGCAAGCTGGCGGCCTGATGGCGCACGTTCTGGGGCAACAGGAAAGCACGCTGATCAAAGCGGGCGCGCAGCGGCGCGGCGCGATCAACCCGCTTGATCCAAGGATGCGGATCGTGATGACGGTTGTCTTCGCGGTGGTGACTGTGGCGGTGTCCTCGCTGACGGCGCTGTGCGCGGCTTTGGCGGTGTCCCTTTCGCTTCTTGCCGCCTCGCGTCTGCCCTGGCGGAAAACGTTGAAACGCATGGCCATGATGGATGGGTTCATCCTTTTCATGCTGGTGCTGTTGCCATTCTCCATGCCCGGCGACCCGATGTTCACGCTCTGGGGGTTTCCCGCAAGCTGGCAGGGTTTCTGGAAAGCGGTCGAGATTGCTCTGACGGCCAACGCGGTCATCCTGTCCCTTATGGTGCTGGTCGGCACGATGGAGCCGGTCACGCTTGGCCACGCCCTGCACCGCCTGCGTTGCCCCGAAAAGCTGGTTCACCTTCTGATGTTCACCATCCGCTATATCGAGGTTCTGCGGGAAGAGTACCTGCGCCTGCGCGCGGCCATGAAGGTACGCGGTTTTCGCCCGGCAACAAACTGGCACACCTATCGCAGCTTTGGCTATCTCGTGGGCATGATGCTGGTGCGCGCGATCGAAAGATCCGAACGCATACTTGATGCGATGAAATGCCGGGGGTTTTCAGGCCGTATGCTGCTGCTTCAGGACTTTGCCCTGACCCGAAGGGACATCGTTTTTGCCGCAGGTCTTGGTGCCCTTTGCGCGGGTCTGATCATACTGGATTTGGCATGACACTGATTGCGCTTGAAGATATCTGCTTTGCCTACCCTGGTCAGCCACCCGTTCTGGACGGTGCCAGCCTCAGCCTGTCCGCCGGTCAACGCCTGTCGCTGACGGGTCCGAACGGGGCGGGAAAATCGACCTTGCTGCGCATCACGCTTGGCTTGCAGCGCCCACGGTCCGGCACGGTCACGATCTTTGGTCAGCAAAGGGTGCAAGAGGCCGATTTTCACGACGTACGCCGCCGGGTGGGGCTTGTGTTTCAGGATGCGGATGATCAGTTGTTCTGCCCGACCGTCGCCGAGGATATCGCCTTTGGCCCGCTCAACCTGGGCAGAACGCGCGACGAAGCGCTTGCCATCGTTGAAAACGTATTGAGTGATCTGGACCTGATGCATCTGAAGAACCGCATCACCCACAAATTGTCAGGGGGTGAAAAACGGCTGGTTACGCTGGCAACCGTTCTGGCGATGGAGCCCGAGGTTCTGCTGCTTGATGAACCCACCAACGCGCTGGACCCACGGAACGAGGCCCGGCTGCTGGAAATCCTCCGGGAATTGCCGCAAGCGATCCTTCTTGTCAGCCATTCCCCGGCCTTCCGTGCCGAACTGGCACCGGATGCGCTCGATTTGCGAGACGGAAAACTGGTTGCTGTCTGACAGGACCAATCCGGGTTCAGCTGTGCCGCTTTCGGCTCATAAGCCCATATCTGACCGCCCATGCCCGAAACGACAGACGTTTGCGCCGGTCCTGTTTCACCGGGTGTTTTGATTGCGCGCCACCTTTTCGGTTGAACTCGAAAACGTCGATGATGCGCTCGGCGCAACCGCAGGCTTCGCCCATGCCAACTTTGGCAAAGTAGAATTTTTCGAAACGTTCCGGGTTTTGCATAGCGCCCCTCCTGTTCAAGCGTAACCCCAAAAACCAAGTGCCGCCAAATCACTTTACTGGGGCCACAGGGGGCTGCTACGGCGCGGCGAAGGCGCTTCCCGTCCAGACATTGTCCAGTTGATTGAAAACCGGCGAGGTGATGAGCATCTCCGCGGGGTACAGCAATTGCAGCTCATCCGCGAACCGCGTGACGCCGGGTACAAGCCCGGTGATGTTCTGCCACGCGGCCCAGCTGCCGGGATCGGACAGGCTGGTGGGATTGCCGGGATCAGCCGTCTGGTGCCAACCGGCCGCATTCAGGATCGGTGTAAGGGCAAAGCGCGCATCGTTGCTGTCAACCTCGGAACAGGCAGCAGCATCGCATTCCCAGCTTGTCCAGTCTGCCGCCGCGATGGTCCCGGCAATCGGGGCGGCGGCGTCGATGACCCGTGCCAGAACCTCGAACCCGCCGCCCGCAGTCGGACGGCTGAGCGACAGGGGGTCGGTGGCCACGGCATGCAGCGCCGCGGTCGGTGCCAGGCTGAGGGTTCGACCGATCAAAGCCAGCTGTGCAATACCGTCGGTCACAGGCCCCGATCCGGCGGCCGGAAGGACCCTGACAGGAGTCAGGATCGGCACCGCGCTGCCACGTATCGAGATTTCCTTCAACGCATTGTCGAAGGCCGGAACGAAATCACTGCGGATCGTGAAGCTCAGCGGGAAACTGGCCTGCTGCGGACCTACGGGCCTTGCACCGTCGCGGGTGATGAAAGACATCGGCGGAACGGCTCCGGGCTGCGGCAGCGAAATCTGCGGTCCCGCGATACCCAAAGCGGCCGCGATCATGCGTGCGCGCTGTTCGGCCTCACCATACTCGCTCAGCAGATTGATATAGCCGCCGATCTCGGTGATGTTGCGCGGCGCAGGGATGCGCGATGGTGCGATGTCGCCCGCAATGGCAAGCCTATGGGCAATCACCTCACGGGCACGCTGGATCGCCGGAGAGTTGGTCGTTTCAAGAATGTTGATGATCGCCTCGGCAAGGCTTTCATCAATTCCCGGTTTGTCCGTCACATTTGTGCTCGTGTCACTCATTGTCGTCCTCCGCAGGGGCGTTCAAGCCATTGAGGAAATCCAGCACCGACTGGCTGCCGGCCTTGGTCGCGCTGCCGTCATCAGCATCCGCATTTGCCTTGGTGAAGGCCCCGAAAAACTTGGCCAGAAGCAGCGTGTTGGATGGGTTGGCCAAAGCTGCAGCCCCGCCGGGGAAATCCTTGAACAGGTTTTGAACGAAACCGGCCCGGTTGCCATCCGATTGCCCGCCGATCAGCGCGGAAACACCCGATGCGTTCTTGGCGATATCCTCAAACCCCTTGATCTTGGCGGCATTGCTGGCGTCGAATGCTTTCTTGTCAGCGGCGGCCTTCTTGGCCTCTTCCTCTTTGCGGGCGGCAGCGATTTCCTGACCTTTACCCGCAAGTTCCGTGGCCTTTCCAACCAGCTCCTTGGTCAGATCCGTCGCCGTGTCGATGGCCTTGTCCCGACCGGCGGCAACCGATTGCGTTTCAAGCGCCAACTGCGCTTGCAATTCCTTCAGGCCTGTCAGATCGGTTCCCGCCCGCGCAAGATCGGGCGCAGCCTTGAGGATTTCGGCCAGTTGCGATGTGGGCACAGCCTGGCCGGTGCCAATGTCGCCCCCTGCAATGGTCAGCGTGTTCGAAGGCTGGTTGTTCGGCAGGTCTGACGGCGCACGTGTACCAAAGATGGCGTCACTGTCAGCAGGCAGGACCGGCGCGTCGCCAACCGGTGGCGGTGTCGGGCTGTCCTGCCAGTTCCAGAAGCGGCGATGGTCGATCATCTCGCAGGAATTGCAGCGGCCCAGAACGGCCTCGCCCAACAGGCCCCTGGTCGGCAGTGAAATCGTGCGGCGCGGTGGCCGGAAATCCTCGCGATGGAAGGCCAGCAGACTGTCCTGAATATCATCGGTCCGCATCTCCATCCGGTCGGCCAGATCGGGCGGGATCGAGAAGGGCATGATCATGGCATTGCCATAGAACCCTAGCACCTTGTTCTGGACGGTGCTGAGCAGCGATATCTCGCTTGAGGCATCGTCGAGCCCGCCTTCCGGTACCCCTATGGTGAAACGCTCCAGCAGGATTGCACGTTCTTCGTCCGTCATGCTGGCCCAAATCACGCGGGAATAGCGAACGGTGTTGGCCACAACATGCTGGTACATCTCTTCGATACGGCGCAGATCCCGGCGTGACAGAACGTCCGGCACCTCCTGCACGGAATAGGGCAGGGTGACAGGCAGCGCCTGGAACGTGTTGTCATCAACTACGGTCTGGGTGTTTTCATTCATACGCGCCTCAAACTCGCTGACCATGGGCGGTCCTACCAGATCGTCAAAGTCCGAGCCCGAGATCGTGGTGCGAAGGCTGCGGTTGATATTGCGGGTGGCCCGATCCAGATCGTCGGCATCTTCCAGATTGGCCAGATGTTCCCAGATGTTGAAAATGTTGATGGGATCAGGACCGGTGTAGAACGAGTAGGCAAACGAACCCGTCCGCCTGCGCAGCTCGACACGCGCGATATCCGACCGCTCGACCGAACGGGGCAAAGCCACAGACCCGGTATAGGTCCGGCGCTTGGTCGGATCACGCCGCGCATCAGCCAGCCGGACAAGCAGGTTCTCGCGTGTTTCCGCTGGCAGGTCATGCAGGTTGTCGATGTCTATCGGCGATCCGGTCAGCGGAATAGGTCCGACCCGGTCGCCATCCTGCGTGAAGATCACGACAGAAATGTCATCATTGGGCATGAACGTGCCCTGCGCCTCGAAACTGACGATGTCCTGTGCGACGCCGGGCGCGTTCTGCGGTGTTGCGTCTTTATCCGCATAAAACTCTTCCAGCAGCTTCAGTGCGCCGCGGAATCTGCGGCGACTTCGGAATACGCGCCGGAACACTTCGGCATGGCGCAGGATGACCTTGTACCGGCTCAGCAATCCGGACCGGGTGACATTGCCCGGCAACTGATCGCCTTGCCCCAGACGGCGGAAGCGGATGAGTTGCATGGGTACAAAGACCACCAACTGCACCCCCTCGATACGCGTTTCCAGGGAAAAGTCGCGCAGAACTTCGAACCATTGCATGGTCATTGCGTGGCAATGATTGCGGTTGGCCACGAATTTCGTTGTGGCCGTCCGCCGATCCGTCGCAGTTGCAGTGCGCACACTGGTCCGTGCCGAGTTACGCTTGACGGAAGCCGCCCGTTCAAGCGCGGCAGAGAATGTCTCATGCGTGTCGGACAGAAAATCGCGTGATGTGTTCTGTGTGTTGGACGAATTGCCGGAAGAATTCGAACTGGACCGTGCGCCGCTGAAGCCCACGCCGCCAACGATGGCCCCGATGCCTCCGAACAGGCCGCCACCAACGCCACCTGCGCCCCCGAAGCTTTTTGAAAATGCGCGGGTCGAAAACGAGGACGTGCCCTGAATCACCTCATCCAGCGCGCTTTCAAACGTACTGTCAAAGGACGTGTCGCGGGCTTCTTCGAATTCCTGTTGCTCTTCAAATGTCAGGCTCTCTCGTTCTCGTACGCTCAGTGTTTCGCGCTGTTCCGACACGACTATCCGCTGCTCTTCTCCCGGGGCAAGCGGCAGGGAATAGACCAGCCGACCCAAAGACATGCCAGCATGGACAGCCGTCGACCGCATCTTGGCAATATAGCCAAGCGCAAGGCTCGACGCTTTGGGCACATCCTGCGGCCGTTCTTCAAGATCTTCAAAGAAGTCTTCAATATCAATGGGTTCATCAATCGGAATCCGGTCCCGAAAATCCCAATCACCCCCGTCATTGTTGAACGCGGCCAGCAGCGTTTCGGCAGACAGACTGGCCTGAGCAAAGGTTGTGCCCGGGATGGTCGTCACAAAGCGGCCACCGCCTATGGGGCGCGTTCGAACGATATTCTTGGGCCCGACGAGCGGATCAATCAGCCGGTACAGAACCGAATAGCGCCGCCGTGAAACCGTGCCGCCTTCGGTTCGGTACTCCGACGCGCAATCGCCCTCGCCCAGCACGATAGGGGCCTGCGAACCGGTGAAATCGGATATGTTTTCTTCAGCATCCTCGGGGTCCACAGGCAAGATATCGGCCAGCTCACCGACGATCGAACGCTGCAAAGGCAGGAGCGTGCGATCCAGCACCACAAGGCCCATTTCGCCGTCCAGCGCGTCAACGCGCGGCACGGCTTCTGTCAGGGTGGTGTTTTGACCCCTGATCCGCAACCGCAGGCCGTTTTGCGGCAGGCGGAGATTGGGCAGACCAACCGAGAAGAGACCGCGCGCGTCCGTGACGGCGGCTTTGACTGCCCACGAGAAATCCGCGTTGTCGATCCCTTCATTGGCGGTAAAGGTGGGGCGCAGGACCTCGACGATCACGCGTTCGGCAGGGGTCCCGTCCGGGTTGATCAGTTCCCCCCGCAGTTTCGGGGCAAGGGTGGGAACGACCGCCCCCAGAAAGCCTCCGGCCAGATCTTCGCGAATGGTTGCAAGCTGGCGAAAAACCGCGCCTGTCGACTGAACACGCCGGTCGACCAGATCGTTGATCACTTCCGTGGACAGCTCAATTCCGACGCCGCGGCGCAATGCCTTGAGCTTTTCCGCCTCAACCCGCTTCTGATCCTCAACGCTGTGCGCACCAGCCGCGACAGTGCCGGAAATTTCCGCTGATATCGATGGGTTTGGCCGAAGATTTGGTATGGACAGCGTTATGCGCGGGGGCTCACTGCTGGAGTCGGACATGAACGTCACCTCTCGAGAAAGAGCTGAAAAAAACGAGATGTCAGAAAAAGAAGTCAAATCATTAAAGGTGACCCAAGGTAACATGTTTGGGGGATTCGCGGAAGCAACGCAGGGTTGTGCCTACCGCCACACGCGGCAAAGCGCCCAGGACAAGCACTGCGTCTCTTGCTGCTGACGGTATCCAGAATTGGTCAGAGCTGGACGAATAACCTGCCCGGAAACACCGGCATCCAAATCGCCTTTGGTCTAGTTTCGTGACTGCTGAGACGAATAGAAATACGCAATGGCCTGCGTGCGGTTTTTGACACTCAGCTTTTCGTAGATGTTGGACAGGTGAAACTTGACCGTGTTTGTCGAAATCTGAAGTTCCTTCGACAGATCCCGGTTCGACATTCCCTGCGCCAGCGCCTCCAGAATTGCGCGTTCCTTACGCGACAGGCTCTGGATTGGGTCCTGTTGCATCTTCCGGATATCGATGAACGGGAATACCATCTTACCCGCTGCCACTTTGGCGCAGGTTTCCAGCAGACCCTCAACCTCGCCCGTGCGGGCGGCAAATCCAGCCGCACCCGCCTGCATCGCCAATCGCGGGACATCGCCGCGAGTGTCGCCATAAACGACAAAGCGCGGGGCGTTGGGCTGATCGCGCAGAACCTCAATCAGTTTGGCGGCCCCCAAAACCGGAAGTGTCCAGTCGACGACACCAACCTGAACGGGAACCCGCATCACCGTTCCCAGAAACCCTTCGGCCGTTGCTGACGTGGCCATCAGCGAGAATCGGGGGTCCCGCTCGAATATTTCGGACATGGCCGACAGAACCAGCGGGTTGCCGTCCGCCAGCATGATGTCGATGGGTTTGTTCGGTGTCTCAACCATATGATTTTGCCCCGATTCCGGAAAAACCTACCCATAAGGATAGGGCATTTCTTTGTATACCTTCGTATTTTTACCAAAACGGGTAGGTACTGCCCCATCCTATTGGCCATCCAAAAGCAGTAGTAAGTTACGTTGCGTCATAAGGCAAGCTCGCGTTTCCTGCTCGGTAACTTGACACAACGGGCCGCAATGCCCGGCCAACAGCCGAGGATGCCAGACCATGACTTTTCAGATTTTCCCTCCGCTCGAAATCCCTCAGACCCTCGCTGCGGGGCCGGGGCCGGGCAACACAGATGCGCGCGTCCTCAAGGCCTTTGCCGATGCAGGCGTTGCCGATCACATGCAGGGGGACGTCCTTAGGGGGATGATCGAATGCAAGCACATGCTGCGGAAAATCTGGGGCACCCAAAACGCCTATACCTTTGCTGTTGCCGGCACCGGTTGGAGCGCCCTGGACACCATGTTTTCGGCTGTCATGCCTGGCGATAAGGTCGTTGCTTTTGCCAACGGCACATTCTCGGGGATCGACGCGCTGACCCTGCGGATCAAGGCGGCGACGCCCGAAGAACATGCAGCCAACCCGATGGCACCTCAGGCCGCCAGCGTCACCGTGATCGAGGTTCCGCACGGCCAGCCGGTCACCGGTGATCTGGTCGAGGCGACGCTGGCGCAGCACAAACCGAAATGGGCTTTCATGGCGCATTGGGAAACCGGATCGGGCCGCATTAATGACCTGCGCGGATTTTCCGACGCGTGCGAACGTCATGGCGCGATGGGTCTGATCGATGCGGTGTCGTCTCTGGGCGTCGATGACTTCTCGATAGACGATTTTCCGGGTATCGCCGGATGGGCGTCCTGCCCGCAGAAAGGTCTGTGCTGCCTGCCGCTGACCTATGCCCCTGTCAGCTTTACCGACGGCTATATCACCTCACTGAAAACCACCGGTGCCTATACCTATGTGCACAATCCCATCTTTGAGGCCCGCCATTGGGGCATTGTCGATGGGCAGGATGTTGAAAAGGGCACCTATCACCGCACCCATTCGGGCTACGCCGTTGCGGCCTTCCATGAATCCCTGCGCCTGACCCTTCAGGAAGGTCTGGCCAAGCGGTCCGCATCGTACAAGACGCACGAGAAGGTTCTGCGGGACGCCGTCACCGAAATGGGCTGCGAGGTCAACTCCGACATGCCCAGCCTGATCGTGCTGAACCTGCCCCCGGAACTGGCTGGCCGCGAGATGGAGCTGGTCCAGAACTGCCGCGCGCGAGGGTTTGGCATCTGGCCGACGCTCAGCGCACCCGTGCAGGTGCGCATCGGCATCCTCAACCAATTGAACCGCGACGCCGTCAGCCGGATCGTGCGCCTGTTCGCCGAAGCCATCCGAGAGCTGGGCGGAACGGTCGACCAAGACGCAATCGAAGACCTGCTGGAAAGCCGTTACGGCACCTCAATCGCTGCATAAACAGGAGCGGATCAGATGGATATTCACGAATACCAGGCAAAGGAAATTCTTTCGAATTTCGGTGTCGCCATACCATCCGGCGCACTGGCCTACAGTCCGGAACAAGCGGCCTATCGGGCCCGTGAGCTGGGCGGTGACAAATGGATCGTCAAGGCGCAGGTCCATGCAGGCGGTCGCGGCAAGGCCGGAGGGGTCAAGCTGTGCAACACCGAAAACGAAATCTATCAGGCCTGCGATGACCTGTTTGGCCGCAAGCTGGTCACGCACCAGACCGGCCCCGAAGGCAAAGGCATCTATCGCGTCTATGTCGAAGCCGCCGTGCCGATTGACCGCGAGATCTATCTGGGTTTTGTCCTCGACCGGTCCAGCCAAAGGGTGATGATCGTGGCCTCGTCCGAGGGCGGGATGGAGATCGAGGATATCTCGGCTGACCGCCCGGAAAGCATCGTCCGCTCCATCGTGGAACCGGCGGTTGGGCTTCAGGAATTTCAGGCGCGCGAGATCGCATTCAATCTCGGGCTTGAACCCAGGCTGATCCAGCAAATGGTTCGTACGCTACAGGGCTGCTATGCCGCTTTTAGCGAGCTTGACGCGACAATGGTCGAGATCAACCCGTTGGTCATCACGGGTGACGACCGGGTTCTGGCGCTTGACGCCAAGATGAGCTTTGACGACAACGCCCTGTTCCGCCATCCGCAAATCTCTGAACTGCGTGACAAAAGCCAGGAAGACCCGCGCGAAAGCCGCGCGGCCGACCGCGGCCTGTCTTATGTCGGGTTGGACGGAAATATCGGCTGCATCGTCAACGGTGCCGGTCTGGCGATGGCCACGATGGACACGATCAAGCTGGCCGGTGGCGAGCCTGCAGACTTCCTCGACATCGGCGGCGGGGCCTCACCCGAACGTGTGGCCAAGGCGTTTCGTCTGGTCCTGTCGGACGACAATGTTCAGGCCATTCTGGTCAACATCTTCGCCGGTATCAACCGCTGCGACTGGGTGGCCGAAGGCGTCGTTCAGGCGCTGCGGGAACTTGACCTCGATCTGCCCGTCGTCGTGCGGCTGGCTGGAACAAACGTCGAAGAGGGTCAGAAGATTCTGGCCAAGTCCGGCCTGCCGATCATTCGCGCCACAACGCTGATGGAGGCGGCAGAACGCGCTGTTGGCGCATGGAAAAACGACCTTACTCAAGGCACCAAGATGAGGGCTGTGAAATGAGCATTCTTCTCGACCGTGACTCGCGCGTCATCGTGCAGGGCATCACCGGCCGCATGGCCCGGTTCCATACCAAGGACATGTTAAACTATGGCACCAATGTCGTGGGCGGTGTCGTACCCGGCAAAGGCGGGGAAACCGTCGAAGGTGTTCCGGTCTTTGACACCGTCAAACAGGCTGTCGAGGCGACCGGCGCGGATGCCAGCCTTGTTTTTGTGCCCCCGCCTTTTGCGGCTGATTCAATCATGGAAGCCGCAGATGCCGGTATCCGCTACTGCGTCTGCATCACCGACGGGATTCCGGCGCAGGACATGATCCGGGTGAAGCGGTACATGTACCGCTATCCGAAAGAGAAACGCATGGTGCTGACCGGGCCGAACTGTGCCGGTACGATCTCGCCCGGAAAGGCGTTGCTGGGCATCATGCCGGGTCACATCTATCTGCCCGGCCATGTCGGCATCATCGGCCGCTCGGGCACGCTGGGCTATGAGGCTGCGGCGCAGCTGAAAGAACGCGGCATCGGTGTCTCGACCAGTGTCGGGATTGGTGGCGACCCGATCAACGGGTCATCCTTCAAGGACATCCTGCAGCGGTTCGAAGAGGACGAGGACACCCATGTCATCGCCATGATCGGCGAGATCGGCGGCCCACAGGAAGCTGAAGCTGCCGAATACATCCGCGACCACATCACCAAGCCGGTGATTGCCTATGTCGCGGGGCTGACCGCCCCGAAAGGCCGCACCATGGGCCACGCGGGTGCGATCATCTCGGCCTTTGGCGAAAGCGCCAGCGAAAAGGTCGAGATCCTGTCCGCCGCCGGTGTGACCGTTGCCGAAAACCCCGCGGTGATCGGTGAAACAATTGCCCGTGTGATGGAGGCCGCGTGATGGTCAAACCCTCGGTTCTTGTGACCCGTCGCTGGCCTGCCGCCGTCGAGGCGCAGCTGGCCGAGACCTATAATGCCGTTCTGAACACCGGGGACAAACCCATGTCCCCGGCCGAAATCCGGCAAGCCTTGAAAACTTATGACGCGGTG
The DNA here is from genome assembly GCF_059612445.1 of Ruegeria sp. TASC047. Lineage (NCBI taxonomy): Bacteria > Pseudomonadati > Pseudomonadota > Alphaproteobacteria > Rhodobacterales > Roseobacteraceae > Ruegeria > Ruegeria sp. TASC047. Next base: position 3,575 of record NZ_JBXWQP010000010.1, on the reverse strand, counting down.
CTGCCAACTGTTACGGACACACTGAGCGCGGAGGCAATGGATGTCCCTGGTGCGCAGACCAAGATCCTGGCCAATTACGGTGTCGGATACAGCCACATCTGCGAACCGTCGGCGCGTGAGCTGGGCATGACCGTGACCAACACGCCCGATGTTCTGTCCGAATGCACCGCCGATATCGCCATGACCCTGCTGCTGATGGTGGCGCGGCGCGCGGGCGAGGGCGAGCGCGAGCTGCGGTCCGGCAACTGGACCGGATGGCGGCCCACGCATCTGGTTGGAACCAAGGTCAGCGGCAAAACGCTGGGCATCATCGGCTATGGCCGCATCGGGCAAGAGATGGCCCGCCGTGCGCATCATGGCTTTGGCATGGACATCCTCGTCTACAACCGCAGTCAGATAGCGCCGGATGTGCTGGCCAGGTGCAATGCAACGCAGGTGGCCTCGATTGACGACTTGCTGCCGCAATGCGAATTCGTCTCGCTGCATTGCCCCGGCGGGGCTGAAAACCGCCATCTGATAAACGCGCGCAGACTGGGCCTGATGAAGCCCGACGCCTTTCTGATCAATACCGCGCGCGGTGAGGTGATCGACGAATGGGCGCTGATCCAGGCCCTGATGTTCGAGATGATCGGCGGGGCCGCGCTGGACGTGTTCGATGGTGAACCCCGTATCAGCCCGGACCTGCTGCAATGCGACAACCTCGTGATGCTGCCACATCTGGGCAGCGCCACCCGTGAAGCGCGCGAGGCGATGGGGTTTCGGGTTCTCGATAACCTGAATGATTTCTTTGAAGGCCGCGAACCCCGGGACCGCGTGATCTGATGCAAGCGCTGGCCCCGAATATTCAGTCCACCCCCAACCCCTCGAGCTATGCCGAAGGGTTGCGCTCGGAATTGCGGGCGTTGTGGCGGAACATATTGCTGAAACGGGCGCCACATGTGGCGGCATGGGCCGAGGCCACACCGCTGCAAGCCATTCCCACGGGACCCGAGGCAACGCCGTATTTGCAGGCCCTTTCGATCTGGTTTCAATTGTTGTGCATCATCGATGAAAACGCCGAAGTTCGGGACCGTCGACTGACCGAAACCCAAAACGGCGCAGACGCGGTAGAAGGCGGTTTTGCCGAAGCCCTGACGGACTTGTCCCTGACCTATAGCCAGGTTGAAAAGCTGACCGCTGACCTGTGTGCCGGTCCCACTCTGACCGCGCATCCGACCGAAGCCAAGCGGGTTACGGTTCTGGAAATTCACCGGCGTATCTACCGCAACCTCGTCAGTCTTGAAACGCAACGCTGGACCCCGACAGAACACGCCGAATTGCTGAATGGTCTGGAAGGAGAGATTGATCTCTTGTGGCTGACCGGCGAACTCCGCCTGTCGCGCCCAAGCCTGCACGACGAGATCGAATGGGGGTTGCAGTTCTTCCGCGATGCAATCTTTGACGCCGTCCCGCAGGTTATGGGCCGCTTCGATCAGGCCTGCCTGCAAGTGCTGGGCCGTACGCTGAGCGATACACCCGATATCCGCTTTCACAGCTGGATCGGCGGCGACCGGGATGGCAACCCAAATGTCACGACCGAGATGACCGCATTGGCGCTGAAACGCGGACACGAAACAGTTCTGGAGCTTTATCGCCAGGCACTCGAACGTGCTGCGGGCAGGTTGAGCATCAGCGCGCTGATATTGCCTTTACCTGAACCTGTCAGGACGCAAGTACAAGCGATAGTCGACCGGGCTCCGGTCGCCGGACGCAATCGGAATGAACCGTTCCGGCAAGCACTCAATGCCATTCGCTATCGGCTGACAAACAGCGGCTATGATCACATCTCGCAATTCGTGGGCGATCTCGACACGCTTGATACCGCTTTATGTGCGGTCAACGCGGATATTCTGGCGCGGCAGCACATCCGTCCGCTGCGCCGGGCCGCTTCGGTTTTCGGGTTCCGGACCACAACGCTGGACATCCGCCAGAATTCGACCGTCACAACCGACGTTCTGGCCGAAATCTGGTCGCATAGCGGAAAGGTGCCGGTTTACGGCACAGCCGAATGGTCTGCCCGCTTGCGAACCGAACTGGCCGATCAGAACCTGCCCTATCAAAACCGCGACGCGTTAAGCGATCAGGCGCGGGAACTGCTTGCTCTTCTGGCTCTGGTCCATGGTGTGCGATCGGGACCGGACCCCAAGGCAATAGGGCCCTTCATCCTGTCCATGACCCGTTCGGCCGACGACATTCTCGGCATCTACCTATTGGCCCGCTATGCCGGGTTTGGGTCCGAAACTCTGGATCTTTCGGTAGTCCCATTGTTCGAGACAATTGCCGATTTGCGAAATGCCCCATCAATCCTGCTGGACGTTTTGGCTGTTCCGCTCGCCCGTCGCAGCCTCAAAACCGACGGTCGGGTAATCGAGGTGATGCTGGGATATTCGGACAGCGGCAAGGACGGGGGCTATTTCTGCTCAACATGGGAGTTGGAGCGCGCCCAACGCCGGATCGTCTCGGCGCTGGCCTCGCAAGGTTTCAAGGCCACGTTTTTCCATGGTCGCGGCGGCTCGGTCAGCCGGGGTGGTGCACCGACCGGGCGTGCCATTGCCGCGCAACCCAGCGGAACAGTTGCCGGGCGGCTGCGCGTGACCGAACAGGGCGAGGTGGTTTCGGCCAAATATGCCAACCGGGGCACGGCTGCCGCGCATCTGGAGTTGTTGCTGTCAAGCACGATGCGCCATACGGCGACCCCTGACGAGGCGCCTTCACGGCCTGAATTTGATGACGCATTGGATGCTTTGTCAGAGTTGTCACAGACAGCCTATGTCTCGCTTTTGCAGATGCCGGGTTTTCTGGACTATTTCCAGCAGGCGAGCCCCGTCCAAGAACTTGCCCGCCTGAAAATGGGGTCCCGCCCGACCCGCCGGTTTGGCGCGGCCAGTCTGGATGACCTGCGGGCCATTCCATGGGTCTTTGCGTGGTCGCAAAACCGCCACCTGATCACCGGCTGGTACGGGTTCGGCACCGCCATGGCCAGTTTTCGCAAGTTTCGCGGCGCGCGCGGTGATGACGTGTTGCACGACATGTTTCGACACTCCCGCCTGTTCCGCCTTGCCGTCGATGAGATGGAAAAATCGCTCTATCAGACGGATATGGAAATCGCAGCGCAGTATGGCGAATTGGTCTCTGATATCGAGATCCGCCAACGTGTATCGCAGGTGATCAAGGCGGAATACGATCGTGCCTGCAAAGCGATCCGGTTTCTGACCGGTGGTCAGGTCATCGGCCATCGCTTTCCCCGCCTTTGCGAGAGGTTTGACCGCAAACAGGCCGAATTGGCCCGCATTCATGCTCTTCAGGTCGAACTGCTGCAACACGCCCGCAATGAACCGCAGGCAGGGTCAGTTCCCGTGCCCCTGCTGCAATCCATGAACGCCATTTCCGCTGGTCTTGGCTGGACCGGCTAACCATTTTCAGGAGACCAAAACTGTGAACGCCCCGCATCGAACAGATGGATTTTTCACCCAGTCCTTGTCGGACCGCGATCCTGAGCTTTTTGGCTCGATCCGGTCTGAGCTGGGTCGTCAGCG
>NZ_JBXWQP010000009.1:0-10444 GCF_059612445.1 Ruegeria sp. TASC047 | reverse complement strand
TGGCCCGCACACAGGCCTGGCGCAGCAGGTAATCCACACAAAAACTCAATATCCCCGCAGATCACATATCTGCGGGGGTTTCCTTTTCCTTATGCACCCGCTCCGCAAAATCCATAAACGCACGTATGATCTTGACGTCACGACGCTGGGAAAGGGAAATCATGCTCTCACCCATTTGCAGATTCACGCCCTTCAATTTGATTTGCCGCAATCGATCATCGTGCCCATATTCCGCCTGAGAAACAAAACCGATACCTGCACCCGAGGCAACAAGTTCGCGAACGGCTTCTCGGCCTTCAGCAACAATCGCCGGGTTTAACCTGATACCTTGTTTCTCGGCGGCTTCTTCCAGTTTCTCGCGTGTTTTTGACCCGTGCTCTCTGAAAATCAGGGGCAACTCGGCCAGCTCTTCCAGGGTCAGGGTGGGTTTGGATGCCAAAATCACACCCTGGCCAGCAAAGGCCACAATTTCAGTGGACCCCAAATTCAATACGTCCATGTCCTTGCCAGGAGACAGGCTGCCTACAACGCCGATCTCAGCATTGTAAGACCGAAGCTCTTCCAGGATTTCTTCGGTGTTGCCGGATCGCACAGTGATCGTGATTTTCGGATATTTCTTTTGGAACGAACCCAGAAAAGACGTCATGTGATGCGCTGAATCGGCAATAATCCTTAATTCACCATCGATCGCGGCTTTGGTTTCAGAGAGGTAATCCTCAATCTGATCTTCGATCTCGAAATATTGTTTTGTGAATCTGTAAAGCTGTTCGCCTTCGGGCGTCAGGTTCACGCGTTTTCGTTCACGCTGGAACAGCAGCAGGTCGTGATCCTGTTCCAGTTTTCGGACCTGCTCGGAAATCGCTGGCTGGGTCAGATACAAAGCCTCTGCCGCACGGGAAAATCCCCCATGTTTGGCCACGTAATGAAAGGCTTTCAACTGGCTGTGTCGCATGGCAGTTCCCTGTAGATGCGTTCATAGGCTGCGCTTATGATTAGATTGATAATTGCAATTTCACATATAGCAAGCGTTGCTGCAATTGTGTTCCTGAAAACGCTGTTCTGGAGCCTGGTAATGACGCCATCCAAACCAAAATTAGAGCAACCGCGCCTTGGTGAACCCTACCTTTTGACGCCCGGTCCTTTGACAACGTCCTACGCGGTCAAAGAGGCAATGTTACGTGACTGGGGTAGCTGGGACGATGATTTCCGCGCCATGACGCGGGAGGTGCGGTCAAGCCTGCTGAACCTGCTTGGCGAGGGTGCCGACGCGTTCGATTGCGTACCGATGCAAGGCAGCGGATCGTTTTCCGTCGAGGCGATGCTGGCATCCTTTATTCCGCGAGACGGAAAGGCGTTGGTATTGGCAAATGGTGCTTATGGGCAGCGTTCGGCCCAGACGTTGCAGTACCTGGGTCGTGATCATGTTGTGTTGGACAAAGGCGATTACCTACCGCCGAGGGGTGATGAGGTCGCGCGCATTCTCGCGGATGACCCGGACATCACGCATGTCGTCGCCATTCACTGCGAAACCAGCTCGGGCATCCTGAACCCGGTCGAAGAGATTTCGGAGGTCACATATGCCGCCGGGCGCAAGCTCTTGATTGACTCGATGTCCGCCTTTGGAGCGATTGAGCTCAAACCCACTGATATCCGTTACGAGGCCATGGTGTCTTCGGCGAACAAATGCATCGAGGGCGTTCCGGGTTTCGGGTTCATCGTGGCGCGCAAGACCGAGCTGGAAGCCGCAAAAGGCAACAGTCATTCGCTGTCTCTGGATGTGTATGCGCAGTGGGCGCATATGAACAAAACGGGACAGTGGCGGTTTACCCCGCCGACGCATGTGGTTGCGGCCTTCATCGAGGCACTTCGGGCGCACACTGCCGAAGGCGGTGTTGCAGGTCGCGGCGCCCGCTATACCCGCAACCGGGACGTCATGGTCGCGGGCATGCGGGAACTGGGTTTCGAGACGCTGCTGGATAATCGTTGGTTGAGCCCGATCATCGTCACCTTCTTCTGCCCGGCTGATGAGAATTTCGTTTTCGATCAGTTCTACAACCGGATGAAGGAAAAAGGGTTCATTATCTACCCGGGCAAACTGACTGTCGTCGACAGTTTCCGCGTCGGTTGCATCGGCCAGATGGACGAAGATGTCATGCATAAAGTTGTGATCGCTGCAAAAGAATCTCTGGAAGAAATGGGCGTGACAAGCGCTGCGCCTCCTCTCCGGGCACTGGAAGAACGCGCCAAGTTGGCCGCATAAAAATCAAGGAAAACACAGATGACCATTCAAACCCCTGTCGAAGCAAATGAGCGCGTCTACCCGACGCCCAAAGTGCCCGCAATTGCCATCTGCCTTGATGGATGTGAACCTGAATACCTCGACGTGGCGATCGCGAAAGGGCTGATGCCCAACCTCAAACGGATGCGGGAGGAAGGTACAGACCGTCTGGCGCATTCTGTTATCCCGTCGTTCACCAACCCCAACAATCTTTCGATTGCCACCGGGCGTCCGCCGATCGTGCATGGAATCTGCGGCAACTACCTTATCGATCCCGACACCGGTGAAGAGGTGATGATGAACGATGTCCGCTTCCTGCGCGCGCCGACCATCTTCTCGCAGTTCTATGATGCAGGTTTCCGGGTGGCGATGGTAACCGCCAAGGACAAGCTTCGCGCGCTGCTTGGTGCCGGGCTGAAGTTTGACGAGGGCAGGGCGGTTGCATTCTCTTCTGAGCGTTCGGGCGAAACAACGCTTGAGGAACATGGCATCGACAACGCCAGCAAGTGGCTGGGCATGGATGTGCCCGAGGTATACTCGGCCGAGCTGTCGGAATTCGTTTTTGCTGCTGGCGTCAAGCTGCTGAAAGAGTTCAAGCCCGACGTCATGTATTTGTCGACTACCGACTATATCCAGCACAAGTTTGCACCCGATCAAAAGGGCGCACTTGATTTCTACGCCATGTTCGACCGCTATCTCGGCGAGTTGGACGCATTGGGGGCCGCCATCGTGGTGACGGCTGATCATGGCATGAAGCCTAAGCACCTGGCAGATGGATCCCCTTCGGTCGTTTATGTGCAGGACCTGATGGACGAATGGCTGGGCAAGGATGCGGCACGAGTCATCCTTCCGATCACTGACCCCTATGTCGTGCATCATGGTGCACTGGGTTCGTTCGCGACCGCATATCTGCCGGATGGCGCGGATCAGAGCGACATCATTGCCAAACTCAAGGCGACCGACGGGATCACCCATGTGCTGACCAAGGCTCAGGCCATTGAACGGTTCGAATTGCCCGGTGACCGGATTGGCGACATTGTAATGGTTTCTGGCGAAAACATCTGCATCGGAACGTCCGAGCATCGCCACGATCTGGCAGCGCTCAAAGAGCCCCTGCGCAGCCATGGTGGTTTGACGGAACAAGAAGTTCCCTTCATCGTGAACCGTGTCATCGACCTGCCAAACCAACCCGTGCTGCGCAACTTTGATGCCTTTTTCTACGCAACTACAGCGGCGGCACAGTAAGCCATGAAAGACCAAACCATGTCGAAATTCGAAGTTCGTAACGAAGGAATGCGGATCGGTGGCGAGATCGTCTTTACCGAGAAAACCATTCCCGTTCTCTACCCGTACACAAACGAAGTTGTGGGCCATGTTCCCGCTGGCACCGCAGAACACGCACGCAGGGCTTTCGAAATCGCGGCGAATTACAAACCTAGACTGACCCGGTACGAGCGCAGCCAGATTTTGCAGCGCGCAGGCGAGCTGATCGGTAAAAAACGCGATTATCTTGCGAAATGGCTGACGTTGGAGCTGGGCATCTGCCACCAGCATGCGATCTACGAAACCAAACGCGCACAGGATGTTTATCAGTTTGCGGCGGCTGAGGCGCTAAAGGACGATGGCGAGATCTTTTCCTGCGATCTGACCCACAATGGCAAAGCCCGCAAGATTTTCACCACCCGAGAGCCGGTGAAAGCAATCAGTGCGATCACTCCGTTCAATCACCCTTTGAATATGGTCAGCCACAAAATCGCGCCATCGATTGCGACCAACAATTGCATGGTTTGCAAACCTACCGAACTGACGCCGCTGACCGCGCTGACATTGGCCGACATACTTTACGAGGCAGGCCTGCCGCACGAGATGTTCCAAGTGGTGACCGGCTGGCCGGCTGACATTGGCGGTGAGATGATCACCAATGAACATATCGACATCATCACCTTCACCGGGGGTGTGCCGGTGGGCAAGTTGATCGCTGAGAAAGGCGTCTACAAGCGGCAGGCGCTGGAACTTGGGGGTAACGATCCTCTGATCGTTCTGAATGACCTCAGCGATGCGGATTTGGACAAAGCCGCAACAATCGCAGTGGCGGGTGCGACCGGAAACTCCGGTCAGCGGTGTACGGCAGTCAAGCGCATCCTCGTGCAGGAAAGTGTGGCCGACAAGTTTGTGCCGCTGGTTCTGGAGAAGGCCAAGAAGATCAAATTCGGCGATCCGCAAGACCCCGAAACCGAGCTGGGGTGCGTGATCCACGACAAAGCCGCGGAGATATTCGAGAACCGCGTTCTGCAGGCTGAGAAAGAGGGTGCAGAAATCCTGTATCACCCGGGCCGTCAGGGCGCATTGCTGCCGCCTATCGTCGTCGACAAGGTTCCCCATGACAGCGAGCTGGTGATGGAAGAAACTTTCGGTCCTATCGTGCCAATCGTACGCGTGCCAGACAACGACGAAGAGGTGATGGCGATCTCGAATTCGACCGAGTTCGGCCTGTCTTCGGGGGTATGCACCAATGACCTGAACAGGGCCATCGCCTTTATCAACGGGTTGAATGTCGGCACCTGCAACATCTGGGAACAGCCGGGTTACCGCATTGAAATGTCACCCTTTGGCGGCATCAAGGACAGCGGAAACGGGGTGAAAGAGGGCGTTATCGAGGCGATGAAGTTCTTCACCAACGTCAAAACCTATTCGCTGCCCTGGCCCAACTAAACCTTGCGTCCTTTCCCCACAGACGGGAAGGACGCTTCAAATCCTCCCTGATACTGGCGGGCCTTCCGGGGCCCGCATCTTTTGATGACAGAAATGAGGAGCGGTCATGCCACAGATTGTCCACACGGAAGGGGAATCAAACACATCCGAAGCGCGCAAGGCATGGTTGCGAAAGTCCATGGGGCCGAAGTCGGCACCTCTGCTCAAACGCGATGCGGATGTGTTCCTGCATCAATCTCTGTCATCACCCTGCGTCAGCACTATTGCAAAGGCCGAGGGGATCTGGATCGAGGATATGGAGGGTCGCCGGTACATGGATTTCCATGGCAACTCGGTGCACCACATAGGCTATGGGCACCCGCGTCTGATAGCCGCCATCAAAGCGCAGCTTGATGATCTTCCTTTTGCACCCCGCCGCTTTACCAATGACCCGGCAGTGGATTTGGCAGAAAAACTGGCAGATATCGTGCCTGGCGATCTGGGGAAGATGCTCTTTACCACTGGCGGCTCTGACGCCAACGAGGTTGCCCTCAAGATCGCGCGTGCCGCGACCGGTCGGTTCAAAACAATCAGCTTCTGGGATGCCTTCCACGGTGCGGGCTTCGGCGCCGCAAGCGTCGGTGGCGAGGCGACGTTCCGCAGTCATATCGCGGGTCCCCTCTTGTCGGGCACTGAACATGTCGCGCCCTTCGCCTGCTACCGTTGCCCATACAATCACGCGGGACCGGAAACCTGCGGGTTAGCCTGCGCGAAAATGGTCGAATATGTTCTGGAGCGTGAAGGAGATGTGGCCGCAGTCATAGCCGAACCGATGCGCGCGGTGCCCTATGTACCACCGCCGGGGTTTTGGAAATCCGTGCGCGAGGCGTGCAATCGTCACGGCGCGCTTTTGATCATGGATGAAATCCCGACCGGCCTTGGCAAAACCGGCAGGATGTTCGCCTTTGAACATGACGAGATCATTCCCGACATTGTGACGCTTGGAAAAGCGCTTGGCGGTGGTATCCTGCCCATTGCCGCTTGTGTTGCCCGCAAACAATTGGATGTCTGCGGGGATTTTGCCATTGGTCATTACACACACGAAAAGAACCCGGTCACCGCGCGGGCCGCTTTGACAACACTTCAGATCATCGAAGATGAGGGGTTGGTTCATCGGTCGGCCATGCTGGGCGAGCACGCAATTGGTCGTCTGATGGACGAACTTCAGAACGTACCCACCGTCGGAGACATCCGGGGAAGGGGTTTGATGTTCGGGGTCGAAATCGTTGATGATCGCGTTGAAAAGATACCGGGCAATGCGCGTGCCGAACGGATTTACTACGCCTGTCTGGAGGCCGGTTTGAGCTATAAGATCAGTCAGGGGTGCGTTCTGACACTGTCGCCGCCGCTGACCATCTCGCAATCGGATCTGGACCACGCAATCGACATTGTGATCGCTGCTATCAAGGCCGAGAGTTGACACGTCGGATCAGTCAAAACTCGCCAGTTCGTAATAAGAGGCTAGCCGAGACAGCGACGAAGACCCCAAAGCGCGATGTAAGACAACGAGTTCGATGGCGCACGGCGTACAATAGAATTTGGAATTGGCCGATGGCGTTGTAATATCCAACTGCACTCAGGCTTCAAACGCTGACGAAAGTAACGGGAAAGGCAAAATCTTCAATTCGGCCTCTGGTACAAATGAGACTGAACAAACTGACGTGATTACAGGAACTCAAAATCAACAGAGCGGAGTCTTTCATGGTATCGAATGTCATTCAGAAGCTGAAAGACCTTTTATTGCTGTGCTCTACAGATCGCAGTCCGTCGTCTTTGCAAAAAACTGAGAAACAAGATGCCGTTCAGCAGGCGATTACTTTTTTCCTGCCATAGGATATTCAATCTCCCTTTGCCGCGAGATCCTTGAATACAGATTTCACCAACTTGCCCCTGCCTTCACCCTTTCAGCTTCTTTGACAGATCTGGGAGCGCAGAAGTTCATTTGGCGATCCAACGGTTCGCTAAGTTCTATGACCTGCCGCCACGACGCTTGTCGGGAACGCCAATTGAAAATGTAGCATCTGACTCTGCAGGGGCAGATGCCTTCGAGCTGTACGGGTGTTCAGCGCAAACCCGCCACCGAGTTACCAAGGTGGCGGGTCAGGTTATCGTTGCGACATTTCTTTCGGATCAGAGCTTAATGCGGAAGGCTGCGAAACCGTCGGCGCCTTCCCCGGCGTCCTCGATTGCCACACCTTTGACGTCGCCCATATAGTCGCGGGCTTTTGGACCCGTCTCGAACAACACCGTGGTGTCCGCCAACGGTGAAAACGACCAGTTGGCATCCGCTTTGGGATCGATTGTGCCCTGTTCGACAATGTAGCGCACAATGACGTCGCGGTTGGTGTCCGGTGCTTCGAACACGATCGTGTCGCCCATTGCGCCCGGGAACGCGCCACCACCGGATGCACGGTAATTGTTGGTGGCAATGATGAATTCCATGTCATTCGTGACAGGGGCCCCATTGAAGGCAAGGTTCACGATCCGGGCTGCATCGGGGTTCACCTCTTCACCCTTTGGTCCAAAGCGCGACGGTTGCGACAGGTCGATCTGATAGGTCACACCGTCCATCACGTCGAAATTGTACGACGGGAACTCGGGGTTCAGAAGGATCGCATCCTTGGACCCAGCTTCGACCTGATTGAACATACCGGCCGAGCGTTCCAGCCAGCCACGCACCTGCGCCCCGTTCACGCGAACAGCGCGGACCGTGTTTGGATAGAGGTACAGATCGGCCACGTTCTTGATGGCAACGTCCCCGACCGGGACATCGGTGTAATACTCCGGACCGCCGCGGCCACCAGCCTTGAACGGTGCTGCCGCAGACAGGATCGGCAGCCCTTCATGCTCGGTGCCTTTCAGCATGTCTTCGACGTACCATTTCTGCGCGATCGAGACGATCTGCACGGACGGATCATCCGCGACCAACGCAAAATAGCTGTGCAGTGGGGCCGAGGTCTTGCCGACCGCGCGCCGAACATAGGCCAGCGTTTCTTCATGAGCTTTCGCAACCGATTCCAGAACCTTCTGATCATCTTCGACCAGAGCGGTGATTGATCGATCTTCGTTACGTTTGGATATCGGGCGCGCCTCGGAGGTTGTGGTAACGACGCGCCATTCATTGCCGTCCCGTTCCAAAAGCAGGTCCAGCAGGCCAAGATGCGACCCCCAGAAACCGCCCATGACGGCAGGTTTGCCCATCAGCGTGCCTTTTTCCACATCGATCCCGGGGCGGTCAGCAAATGTCGGTGACGGGAAAACCAGGTGATTGTGGCCGGTGACCAGCGCGTCGATCCCGTCGACCCCTGCCAGAACCACCGATGCGTTTTCCATGCCGTCCTCATGATCGGCCCCCCCGATCCCCGAATGCGACAGGGCGATGATCAGGTCACATCCCTGTTCCTTCATCTCGGGCACATAGGCCTGAGCCGTCTCGACGATATCGCGGGCCTGAACATTGCCCTCTAGGTGCCTGCGGTCCCAGTTCACGATTTGTGGCGGGGTAAAACCGATGACACCTATCCTGATCGGATGTTTGGTGCCGTCGCCCATCTCGATTTCACGGTCGAGAATGGCATACGCCTGAACAAGGGTCTTGTCGTCACGCGGGTTCGCACCTTTTTCCTTGGCGACGTTGGCCAGAACAACAGGGAACTCGGCACCGGCCAAAGCCTTGTTCAGGAAATCCAGACCGTAGTTGAACTCGTGATTGCCCAGCGTCGCGGCATCATACCCGACCGTATTGAAGGCCGTGATGATGGGATGGCTGTCGCCGTCCTTCATGCCGCGCTCGTAAGCGATGTAGTCGCCCATCGGATTGCCTTGCAGAAAATCGCCGTTGTCCACCAAAATCGAGTTTGTCGCCTCAGATCGGATTTCGTTGATGATCGACGCTGTGCGGGACAGGCCCACCGTGTCGCGGGGTTTGTCCGCATAGTAATCATAAGGAAACACATGGACATGGATATCGGTGGTTTCCATGATGCGCAGATGCGCCTGATTACCGGCCGCTGCCACCGAAAACGGGTGCAGGGTAATTGCCGCCGCACCAGCGGTTGTCGTGGCAAGGAAGCGGCGTCGCGAAATTGAAGAACGGCTTGAGAAAGACATGGGTCACCTTTCAGGTTTGTGGTCAACGCGTCTTTTTGCCTGTAATTCGCAACATCCATATGAAACCGGTTGCCAGCGCTTTAGACGCGTCATGTGTAGGCGTAATGCTAGGTACAATAGCCCAACTTCCTGTACTTGATAAGACGTGGTAGAAGGGGAACCCGTGCCCTGCGATTGCCAAGACAATGCCTCACAATCAGTGCTTTGCGACATATCCAACCCGCATCATGTTGGCTGCCATTCACTGACCCCAACCGTGTGGCTGGGACAGCCCGGTTATCGACGTTCCGCCCCCAGGACAATAAGCTCTTTCGGGAAACTGGTCAGTGATTGGCACCCGTCTTCTGTGACCAAGACGTCATCTTCAATACGGACCCCGAAATTGCCCAGGTCATACAGACCCGGTTCGTTGGTCCAGACCATGCCTGCGCGCATTACCTGGTTGTTTCCGCGCATGATATATGGAGCCTCGTGCACATCCCGACCCAATCCGTGGCCTGTCTTGGTGCGGATGCGATTGGCGAAAGGGGATGCTTCAAGAACGCCGATGACTGCATCATCGATATCATGGGCCGTCACACCGGGGCGACACACGTTCAGACCCATCTGATTTGCTCGCAATACAGTTTCGTAGACAGCCTTGCCCTCATCTGAGACTTCGCCAACGAAAAAGGTTCGCGTGATATCCGCGACAAATCCATCCTTGCGCGCGCCAAAGTCAAAGAGCAGCGCGTCGCCGGTTTGAATCCGATAATCCATACGCGCTTTCCCATGTGGTCGGGCCGAGTTGTCGGCAGCGACCACAATCGGTGTAAAGGCCAGTGAATCGGCACCTTCGGCAAACATAGCCTGGATCAAATCCTGTTCGATCTGTTTCTCGGTCTGACCTGCGTGTACCGTTCCGATAACCCACTCAAGCGCACGTTCCGAGATGGTGATCGCAGCTTGCATGGAGGCCACATCCTTGCTGGACTTGATCAGTCGCAGGTTCGAGATTTGGTGTTCCGCATCAGTTATTTGTAACCCAGGCATAGCTTCGGTCAGCGCGTCAGAGACAAAAACACGCATGACCTGTCCTTCAACTGCAAGGGACGCGATGCTCAGGTGGTTCGCCAAAGCGGTGAAAGCCCCTTTGTAACCCGCCTCATCCCGCCAATCGAATACCGCTCCTTCGAACCTTAGTTGATCCCACGAGCCAAGTTCCAGATTTGGAACAATGGCAGCGGGTTTGAGCCTCCCCAACTGAACTGGTCCACCGTTATGTTTAGGAAACGGAGGACCACGAATGGCAAACAAGAGACCGAA
>NZ_JBXWQP010000008.1:0-1978 GCF_059612445.1 Ruegeria sp. TASC047 | reverse complement strand
GAAGCCATCATTCCGATGGATCAGAGGCCGATCATGCACTAACAATCAAAATGGACCAGTCAGATGAGGCTGCTCACCCGGTGCAGGTGCCGCCATGTCCCACAGGCCCAGAACACCTAACCACCAAACGAAATCACGGCCGCGGTAGCGACGCGGCGGGCGATCATGCGGACCAACCGACAGGAACACCTTGCGGCCCGCGCGATTCAATTCGTCCGCGATCTGTGCACCGGACGACCCGGCGCCCACAACCATGACGGCACCATCGGCCAGTTGTTCAGGGTTTTTGTAGTTGAAGGAGTGGATCTGTTCGATGTCTTCAGTGCTTGGTACGATTGGCGGTAAAACCGGATGCTGGAATGCGCCGGTGGCTGCAATGATGCGGTTGCATTCAATCTCACCCGCGGTGGTTTTCACCAGAAAACCGCCCTTACCGGGCTGGCGGGTTGCTTCCAGCACCTCGACACCTTCCCGGATCGGCGCCTTAATCATGGCAGCATAGTCAACCAGGTACTGAGCAAACCGGTCCTTGGTTACAAATTCATCAGGATCGTTGCCGTCAAAAAGCATGTTCGGGAAGCGGTCATGCCAAGCGGGGCCGTTGGCCACCAGCGCATCCCAGCGGCCAGTGCGCCACGCTTCAGCCGTGCGGTTCTTTTCCAGCACGATATGCGGGACATTGTTGTTGCTCAGATGCTCACTCGCCGCGATACCGGCCTGTCCTCCGCCAACAACCAGCGTATCCGTCGTTTCAATCGTCATATCGAGATCCTCTATTAGGCACTTCGAGGGTCGCCACCCAAATGGGCGCATCCTTTTTGTAATCTTAGAAATCAACGACGCTTCTGAGAAATATGATCTTGTTAAGCATTGCTTGGGCTATGGCTAAGACCAGATCCCATTTCGACTGGGTTGGGTCGCAGACTTTTCGATGGACTAAAGTCAGCTTTATGCCAGACGCAGCTATTCTGCGATCTCGGCGAATAGCTGGAAGCCAGAGGTCGCATCAATGGCAAATTGATTCTTTCGGATCATGTTGGCTACCTCAATGCCATCCAGTGTGGCTGAAGCCGATCTGAACGACTTGAACCCACGTAAGTGCCGCATGCGTTGTTTGATGAATCTGTGATCCTGCTCGATCATATTGTTTATATGCTTTGACCTGATCGTCTGTACTTTGGCAGGGCAACCGAACCGATTCAGGATTTTGTTCACCTCTCGAATGTCCTCTGCATTGGCACCGCTCTTGTCTATTTCGATTTTGTTTGGGATTCCGTTTGACGACAGTGCTTTAGCAAAGAAATTGGTCGCTGCTGGACGATTTTGCCGTTCGGAAAGCAGGAAATCGAGGGTGTTTACCGCTTTGTCACCTGCGCGATGGCGATCTTCCAATTCCCGCGCACACGAATATAGGTTTCGTCTAAACTCCAGAAATTCTGAGTTGGACGCTTCTTTGATTGCGTACGAGCAGCAACTATCGGCGAGTACTTCGCAATCTACCTATTCTATGTGGCGTGGTCAGCTCACATACCGCGTTCAGCCATGATCTCTTCAAGGCCCTGATAGGAAACCGTGTACCGTAGGTAGAAGAAATCTGCGTACAAGTTTGCATTCCTGGGAAAATGACAGCCTATCAAGAAATCATGCGGAAACCTGTTGGAGAGCAAAACGCAGACAACAAACATCGCTGCATATATGCTCGTCAATCCGGACCGATAGTTTGCGACACGTCTCACCGTACGTCTTCGACAGTTCAGCAAGCGTCATTTCCGCACGGATCGCTTCAAGCGCGACCTTGGCTTTGAATTCACGAGAGCGGTTCTTTCTCGAGCCATTCTGGGTTGTCTCTCTCATCATTTGATCCACCTTAAAAACTGGTCCGATTCCCCGCGGCTACCTCTCCCCGCAGATATGTGATCTGCGGGGATATTGAGTTTTTGTGTGGATTACCTGCTGCGCCAGGCCTGTGTGCGGGCCA
>NZ_JBXWQP010000007.1:0-1013 GCF_059612445.1 Ruegeria sp. TASC047 | reverse complement strand
TGAGCCTCCCCCACTGAACTGGTCCGACGCTATGTTTAGGAAACGGAGGACTAAGAATGGCAAACAAGCGACCGAAGCCGGAAGAGATAGTTTCGAAGTTACGGCAAGTTGAGGTGTTGATGGGGCAAGGCATGTCCCGTCTGGATGCAATCAGACAGATCGGTGTTGTTGAACAAACCTATTATCGCTGGCGAAAGAAGTATGGCGGAATGGGTGTGGATCAGTTGAAGGAGCTGAAGCGACTTCAAAAGGAAAATGAACGGCTCAGAAGAGCTGTGTCTGACCTTACGTTGGACAAATTAATCCTGAAGGAAGCCGCAAAGGGAAATTACTAAGCCCCGCTCGCCGTCGCGCATGTATCGATCACGTTCGAAGCCAGTTCAAAGTATCGGAACGCAGGACCTGTCGGGTTCTCGGGCAGCACCGCTCCACACAAAGGCATATCCCGAAAGGCCGCGCCGATGAGGATCGTTTGGTTGCTGACATGAGCGAATTGGCCAGACAGTTTGGCCGCTACGGCTATCGGCGGATCGCGGCTTTGCTGAGAGATGCAGGCTGGTCCGTGAGCGATGGTCGTGTCGAACGGCTGTGGCGACGAGAGGGGCTGAAGGTTCCAACGAAACAACCGAAGAAGGGGCGGCTCTGGCTGAATGACGGATCATGTGTTCGGCTGAGGCCCGAGTATCGGAACCATGTCTGGAGCTATGACTTCGTGCATTGCCGGACAGATGATGGAAAGGTCTTTCGGACGCTGAACATCATTGATGAGCACAGCCGGGAATGTCTGGCGATTAAGGTGAAGCGCAAGCTGAACTCGACAGATGTGATCAATGCTCTGACAGACCTGTTCATCCTGCGCGGCGCTCCGGCATTCATCCGGTCGGATAATGGCCCTGAGTTCGTTGCACGGGCTGTTCGGGACTGGATCACCGCCGTCGGCGCGAAGTCCGCCTACATCGAGCCAGGGTCACCCTGGGAAAACGGATATTGCGAAAGCTTCAACGGGCGGATGC
>NZ_JBXWQP010000006.1:0-16823 GCF_059612445.1 Ruegeria sp. TASC047 | reverse complement strand
TGTTCAGTCCCGGCATTTGGTGGATCGGATTTAGGATGAATCGATCTGGCTCTAAAGTCCAGATCTTGCAGACGTATTCATAGGGCGTAAGCCCGTTGAGGGTCTTGAGCCTGCGGGCGAAGTTGTAGGCTGCCAACACGTGCAAGGTACGACCGAAGGTTCGGTCGTATCCATTCTCATGAACACTCACTGACGGCTTCAGAAGTTCACAAACGGCAAGATCGGTAACGGGGTGATCAAGAGGCTGAGGCATACCGCACGTGCCCACTTCTTTGCTTCTACACGTTATGCACTGATTTTTTGTCGCTCATATTCGTCCAGCACCTCATCCACCCATAGCTGCATCGCCTCTCGCTTTAGCTTCATATACGGTGAATGAGCATGATATGAATTAGACGTAATCTTCGCTGGACTTTGTTTAAGGCGGTCGTAGAGATCTTGATCTCGCAAATTGAACCCAGCGATAATTCCATCGTTGAGAACGTGCGACAGAACGGCTGACGACCCGCCGGGGCAGCCAACGCAACTCAAGAAATCTGAAAGAGTTCGTCGAACATCGTGCAATGACCACCAGGGGTTTCCAGCCTCGGCCAGCAAATCTGGCTTCCCTTCGCAGTGGTCGTTTTTTGTTGTTTTTCTAGATGTCATACGAAGTTTGCGAACATTGTCCGCATCTCTCCCAGACAATCGGTAGAGTACTCTGTATGCACCAGATCCAGTCACAATTTTCTCAATGTCATGGGCGGAGGGGAGGAGCAGGTCTGCATTTTCATACTGAGCACTCAGCGACAAATACTTATGCACATGCGTCCAAGCTCTGTTCGGAACCGGTAGAACAAAACGCTTTTTGCCCTTGACCTGGTCGTCATCCCAAGATGCAAGTAACCAGTGGCGCCCCCACTCATCCGGTTCAGGTTCCTTTAGTAAATCATCTTTTAGCAAAGACAGTGCTGCGCCAGATCTTTGGCAAGTCAAAACCACCCACCAGAGACCGCCTAGCGTGAGCGAGTCGACACCATTGGCCCTTATTTTCCGACCAGGAAGGGGTTTGCCCAAATACTCCTCCGCCAATACCAGGGTTCTCACAATATCTGTGATTTGCGGGCTTCTCACTTTTGGCTTTACAATTGCTGGCGTCGACAGCATGCGCCACCAAGGAGTTTGCCCTGAGAGACCACTGGCCCCTGAATGATGTTTGGCGCACCAATTCAGCACTAGATCTTGTATACGCAATAACCTTGTTAGACGTAGAAAGGCCATTGGCTTTTCTCACGGCATCACAAACGGATTCGACATCACCTTGCGCCAGTTCTGTTACCGGCATCCGGGTAAGCTTGCCCCAGGCATCCAACGAAAAGACGTACTCCATGTCTTTCCTGGTCGTCTCAGCAATAGGTCGTTTGGCGTGCGACGAGCTTTTTTCGTCAATGGCGACTTCATAGCATTCAGCCAAAGTCCAGCTTTTCTTAGGTTCGACTAAGCGCCCAAGGGCTTCCGAATGACCACAGTTCTGGTGCCTCAACTTTATGTATTTGTCGACATGCTCCGGCTGCGCTTTCATCACAGATCGAACGTCCGCAGCCAGTTGCCTTGCGTCCCGAGTGCTTCTCAAAGACATATCCGAAGGATCTGGATAAAGCTGCCCGATTGTCTTTGTTTTTTGTCGGAACTTTACCAACCAGACAGCGCGCTTCCCTCGAACGCGCAGGTGTAATCCACGTCCACCATAGTCTTTGAACGTATGAAGTTGGGTGGTGCCCTCCTCAGCCATACGCACGGCCTTCGCCACAATTCTTCTGTCAATTTCGCATGCTTCTGTCGGCATGTTGTTTGCCTCAAATTTTGTACCATTTCTGTACCATCCTCAAAAATGTTGACGCAGTCCCAGAAGGTCGTTGGTTTCTGCGGCGAACATCACAGAAAAGCGGAGCTCTGTTGTTAAAAACTCTTTAAAGAGCAGTGCGATAGCGGTTTGGGCGCCATATATCCAAGCGCCCAACAGGTTTCCCTGAAAGAAGTAGAGGAAAGCATGAAGCGGAATCATAATCCGCGTGTCGGGGGTTCAAGTCCCTCCTCCGCTACCAATATCCCCAAAGCATCAAACCGAAACACCACTTTTGGTTTTCCTTATGATTTCAGCGCTCATCGATCCGGCGGAAGATCGAGATATGGTGCCGCGCGTGTGATGTCGACCGCGCCCTGTGCCCCGCCCGTTTTCAACTGGATGTTCAGCTGGTCGGTCCCACTGAACTGCGTGAAATAGGCGAACTCGATTATGTTCAGCGCACTCATATCGTGACACTGAATGACATAGTCCGCCTGAAACTCCGAGTGACTCTCCGCCGTTGTGGAGCCTGTGACTGCGTTCGCCTCACCACTCTGCTGTGTGATGCCATATGTCAGAACCACATGGGCGGCCACCGTAGAGCACCCAGCTTCGGGCGGGGTTACGAACAGGTTTAGCGGGTCGGAAAGTTTTGACATTGCTATGGCCACACGTGTGCGGCTGTCATCGTTTTCAACCGGGGTTTCAAACCCGACGATGTCCATGCTTGGCACGCTCAGCGCCAAGGCGAACCCGGTGTCAGAAAACACAATATCGATCTGGGCCGAACCATGGTGATGAGGCGTGGAAACCTGCGTTGCTTGCGCCGCAAGTGCCGCAGGAAACAGGAACAAGGCCAGAACCACGCGCTTCATGAACAACAAACCACCTAAAAAGAATCACTTGGCTGATTTTAGCCCGAAACATGTACCGCATAATGTGATCCGCCGGGCCGAACCCCCGCCAGATATGGGGATAGTGGCAACCGAGTCAGCGGTTTCATTATCCGACAAAAAAACTCAGATTGACAATGTTGACTTTTTAACTCAGTTATTTCAACGAAAGCCGCCGCGGGAACAAACCCGCCTGATCTGACAGTTCTGAAAAGAGAGTATCGACCCCTATGACCAAGTTGTTTGCAACAGCCAGCGCTTTGACATTTGCGACAGCCACTTTTGCTTTTGCCGGTGATCTGCCGACAAAAGCGGATATTCTGGAAACCTATGCCGATATTGCCGAAGCCAAGTATGACGACAGCCTGACTGCGGCAAAGGTTTTGCGGGACGCAGTCGGTGCGCTGATTGCCGAACCCTCGGACGCGACCCTGACTGCGGCACGGGCAGCATGGGTTGCAGCGCGTGTGCCTTATCAACAGACCGAAGTTTATCGTTTTGGCAACGCAATCGTTGATGACTGGGAGGGCAAAGTAAACGGTTGGCCACTGGATGAAGGTCTGATTGATTATGTCGACGCGGCCTATGGTGGCGCGACGGATGAGAACGAATTTGCGGTTCTGAATGTCATCGCCAACCCCAGCTTCGAACTGTCGGGCGAAACCATTGACGCCAGCGAGATTACTCCGGAACTGCTGAGCGAAACCCTGCACGAAGCTGATGGTATCGAAGCCAATGTCGCGACCGGCTACCACGCTATCGAGTTCCTGCTGTGGGGTCAGGACGTGAATGGCCACGGGGCCGGTGCAGGCAACCGTCCAGCCACTGATTATGCAAACGGCGATACCTGCACTGGTGGATATTGTGACCGTCGTGCCCAGTATCTGAGCGCCGCAACCGACCTGCTGGTCAGCGATCTGACCTGGATGGCCGATCAGTGGAAACAAGGCGGCGCGGCGCGCACGGCGCTGATGGAAAATGAAACGACGGGTGTCAGTGCGATCCTGACCGGTATGGGTTCACTGTCTTACGGTGAACAAGCGGGTGAGCGGATGCGTCTGGGCCTGATGCTGAACGACCCGGAAGAAGAACATGATTGCTTTTCGGACAACACCCACAACAGCCATTACTACGATGGACTGGGCGTTCTGAACGTCTATCTGGGCAGCTATACCCGCATCGATGGCACACCTGTATCAGGCGCATCGCTGGCCGATCTGGTAATCGCAACTGATCCGGCACTGGACGCCGAGATGAAGGCGAAACTGGCCGTCACGATGCAAGCCCTTGGCAGGATCAAATCGACCGCGGAAGCAGGGTTTGCCTATGACCAAATGCTGGAACGCGGCAACGAAGGCGGTGAAACCCTAATCATGGCCGGCGTCAACGGCCTGATCGACCAGACCAAAACAATCGAGCGCATCGTGACCACACTGGAACTGGACCAGATTGAATTTGAAGGATCAGACAGTCTGGATAACCCCGACGCGGTATTCCACTAAACAAGAACGCGTGCCGGGGGCTTGCCTGCCCCCGGTACACTCAGCACGCTAACCCGCCAGCCCTTTGAACCACACAAACCCAAGCCAACATTCATGATTGTCTGCCACTGCACCAACATCTCGGACCACGACATCCGCGCCGCCATCGACTGGATGCGGACAGCCGATCCCCAAACCATCATCACCCCCGGCAAGGTTTACCGTGCTCTTGGAAAATCGGCGGATTGCGGCGGATGCATGCCTCTGTTTCTGGACACGATGCGGTCAAGCGATAATCTCGAAGTACCCATGCAACTCCGCGCCCTGCGCGCGGCAGTATCACAGGAGAGTGCAGATGAAGGGCGATCCAAAAGTCATCGAATATCTCAACAAATCTCTGCGGCATGAACTGACTGCAGTCAGCCAATACTGGCTGCACTACCGGTTGCAGGAAGACTGGGGGCTTGGCCACATGGCCAAGAAAAGCCGCGAGGAAAGCATCGAAGAGATGGGCCACGCGGACAAGCTGATCGAACGGATCATCTTTCTGGAAGGCCACCCCAACCTTCAGAAGCTGGACCCGCTTCGGATCGGTCAAACACCAAAGGAAACGCTGGAATGTGACCTTGCGGCCGAGATCGATGCACGGGCCTTGTACAAGGAAGCGCGCGAATATTGTCGGGACGCCGGCGACTATGTCTCGATGTCGCTGTTCGAGCAGTTGATGTCCGATGAAGAGGGCCATATCGACTTTCTCGAAACGCAGCTCGACCTCTATGAAAGGATCGGCGAAGCCAATTATGCGCAACTCAACGCATCGAAAATGGACGAAGGCGAATAGCCTTGTTGCCCTGTCGGTGGTCGCCTTTGCGGCCACCCCTTCCCTGTCAGCCGAGCTACAGGACCTGCATCTGAACTTCATCCCCCGCACTGACGATGAACGTGCCCGAATTGCCGTTGTCACAGCACCGCCCCAGGATTTCAACGCACCGCAGCAGTTTGAAGAACTGCCCGCCGGGGCTGCGACTGTTCGGGTCCGTACTGACGCGGATGCGTTCTCGCAACCGTCAGACAACCTGAGCTTTGAACAGGAACTGAATTTCAAAGTCGGAAACGGGCTGTTCAAGAAGGTCTGGGTTTCGTCGCCCTCATCGACGCTCGCCTCTGACGGGTTGGGGCCGCTCTATAACGCGCGGTCGTGCCAGCGCTGCCACATCAAGGATGGGCGCGGACACACGCCAAACGGGCCCGATGACAACGCGGTTTCGATGTTTCTGCGGGTCTCGATCCCCGGCACGTCGGAAGATGGCTATGCAGCGATAGAAGATTACATCGCCACTCTGCCCGAGCCTACCTATGGTGGGCAGATGCAGGATTTCGCACTGGCAGGTCATCCAGCGGAATACCGGCTGGGCATCTCGTACGAAGAAATCCCGGTGGAGCTTTCTGACGGTGAAACCACCTCATTGCGCCGCCCGACTTATCAGGCAGCCGATCTGGGTTATGGCCCGCTGCACCCGGACGCAATGCTAAGCCTACGGGTCGCGCCGCAGATGATCGGGCTTGGCCTGTTGGAAGCGATCCCGGTCGAAGACCTGCTTGCCAAGGCCGACCCTAACGATTTGGATGGGGACGGCATATCAGGTCGCCCGAATATCGTCTGGTCGGTCGAGTTTGACACGCCAATGATGGGCCGGTTCGGTCACAAGGCAGGGATGCCGACAGTGATGGAGCAATCGGCTGCTGCTTTTGCCGGAGATATCGGCATATCGAACCCACTCTACCCTGCTCCGCACGGGGATTGCACCAATGTGCAGGTGAACTGCATCAAAGCCCCGCATGGCGACAATGATGAGCGCGGCTTCGAGATCGATCATCAGGGTATGGACCTGGTCGCTTTCTACAGCCGCAATCTGGGCGTGCCGGGTCGCCGCGACATGGACAACCCCAGGGTCCTCCGCGGGAAAGAGGTGTTTCATGCAACCGGCTGCGCGTCATGCCACACACCGTCACATGTCACTCATCGGATGGAAGACCGGCCCGAGCACAGTTTTCAGCTGATATGGCCCTACACCGACCTGTTGCTTCATGACCTGGGCGAAGGTCTGGCCGACAATCGCCCCGAGGCCCGCGCAACGGGCCGGGAATGGCGCACGCCGCCTTTGTGGGGCGTTGGCCTGACCGAACGCGTCTCTGGCCACACAGAATTTCTGCATGACGGGCGGGCGCGCACCTTGCTAGAGGCGATCCTGTGGCATGGCGGTGAAGCGCAAGCTGCCCGCAACGCTGTTGTCTCGATACCCAAAGTCGACCGTGATGCCCTGATCCAATTTCTGGAGAGCCTCTGACCCATGCGTATTTTTACCCTTGTTGCAGTGTTGATCATGCCACTTGCCGCGCAGGCACAGGATCGCGGGCCGATCCTGATGGATGTGACTGAAACCCATATCCTGCCCCGGTTCGACACGCTCCCGGAAACGACAGGCGCACTAGTCAACGCATCACTGGTTGAGTGCGATCCGACCTCACCGCCGCTGCGCGCGGCCTACGATGCGGCTTTCGATAGCTGGACATCCGCCAGCCACCTGCGGTTTGGTCCGACCGAGGTCGATGACCGCGCTTTCGCCATGGCGTTCTGGCCCGACACGAAAGGGTTCACCACCAAAGCCCTGTCCCAGCATATCGCAACCGAGGATGACGCCGTGCAAAGCCCGAAGGCCTATGCCGAAACGTCCATAGCAGGGCGCGGGTTCTTTGCCCTCGAACGGATGTTGTTTGATCCCAATTACGCGGAACAGGGTAGTGCCGAATATCGCTGCGCGCTGATCAGGGCGATCACGGCGGATATCGATGCCAATGCCCGCGCGATGGCGCAGGACTGGCACAGCTATGCCCCTAGCCTTACCCAACCCCAAGAGAACAGACGCTACCGGACGCAGGACGAAGCAATGCAGGAGCTGTTCAAGGCCTTGGCTACCGGTCTTGAGTTCACGGCTGACACTCGGCTGGGTCGCCCCATGGGGACATTTGACCGCCCCCGTCCGAACCGGGCCGAAGCGTGGCGGTCCGGGCGGTCTTTACGCCATGTAGAACTGTCGCTGATATCCTTGCGAGATTTAGCCGCACGGCTGTCTTTTGATCACCCCGAAATCGCGTCGGAACTGGACGCTGCGTTTGCACGTGCCATCCAGAACGCTCAATCCATTGACGATCCCTCGCTGGCCGGGGTTTCAGATCCCCAGGCCCGATTCCGGATCGAGGCGCTTCAACAGTCGATCCACGATATCCGCACCATCGCCGTGACCGAGCTGGGTCCGACATTGGGGATCAGCACAGGATTCAACTCGCTGGACGGAGACTAACCCATGACGTCACGCCGTCATTTTCTTGCCGGTCTTGCCGCAGCCGCGATTTCCCCGGTCCGCGGGTGGGCCTCGGCCGGTTCGCCTGATTTTCTGGCCGCAGGGCTGTTTCCCGACGGGTCCTTTCGACTTGCCGGGTTGAGCACATTGGGGAAAATCGTGTTCTCCGTGCCTCTTCCCGGACGCGGACATGCGGCCGCAGCCCATCCGCACAAGGCCTTTGCGGTCGCGTTTGCCAGACGTCCGGGCACCTTTGCCATCGTCATCGATTGCGCAACCGGCGCGCAGATTGCGCAGCTAAAGGCCCCTGAAAGCCGACACTTCTATGGCCACGGCATATTCTCGGCGGATGGCGCGTATTTTTATGCCACCGAGAACGACTACGAAGCCGGGACAGGTATTATCAGTGTCTGGGACGCTGAAAGCTTTTCGCGTCTGGGTGAGTTTTCATCTGGCGGAATAGGCCCGCATGACATGTGCCTGATGCCCGACGGGGAAACGCTGGTGATTGCCAATGGCGGGATCGAAACCCACCCCGAAACCGGGCGCACAAAGCTGAACCTGCCGACGATGGCACCCAACCTGAGCTATCTCACCCTGTCGGGTAGGATCCAAGAGCAGGTGTCGTTACCTGACGAGCTTCACAAGAACTCGATCCGCCATCTGGCGGTGCGGAGCGACGGTCTTGTTGGCTTTGCCATGCAATGGCAGGGCAGCAAGTCCGAACACCCGCCCCTGTTGGGCCTGCATCGTCAGGGTGAAGCCCCGCGCCTGCTTACCTCGCCGGATCACGAACAAAGCATGTTGCAGGGATACGCTGGCAGCGTCGCGTTTTCAGCCGACGCCGATATGATCGCAATAACCTGTCCGCGCGGCAATGCGCTGCACCAGTTCGACACAACCAGCGGCACATTCAACGGCGCCTTCGCGCTTGAGGATGTCTGCGGGCTTGGGGCCGGGGCGACCGGGTTGGTCTTTACTACGGGAACAGGCGCCTTCGGGACATTGATGGGCGCGCGCCCAACTGTTCGAACCCGCGCCGAATGCCAATGGGACAATCATCTGATCCCGATCCACCCGTCCGCGTAACATTCGGAATCCCCAATCAGATAGTTTACACTTGGAAGAATCAAACTGCTGCCGTATTGGCGGGCGCGAAACTGGCACCCTACGTTAAGGACCGACTTGATTGAAACAGACGCCCGACGCACCGCATTCCATCTACGGAGTTGAGAAATGGGGCAAAGGCCTCATCGAGGTGACCGAACAGGGCGAGATCGGTCTGCGCAATCCCATGGCCCCCGAGGCAGCGGCGATCAGCCTGCCCGGTATCCTCAGCGATCTGGACGACCGTGGCATCAAAGCACCGATGGTTCTGCGCGTCGCGTCTTATCTGGAACACGAAATTGCCCATCTGAACGAGAGCTTTCGTGATGCGATTGCGCGCGTGGGCTACACAGGCAGCTATCGCGGCGTATTCCCGATCAAGGTGAACCAGCAGGCGCAGGTTGTTGACCGGATCGTCGAGTTTGGAAAGAAATACAACTATGGGCTCGAGGCCGGCTCCAAACCCGAACTGGTGATTGCGCTGGCGCATCGCCTGGCCCCCGAAGCGCTGATCGTGTGTAACGGTGTCAAAGATGCCGAATTCATCCAACTGGCTATTCTAAGCCGCAAGATCGGGTTCAACACGGTCATCGTTCTGGAAAGCCCGAAAGAGGCCGACACGGTAATCGAAGTTTACAACGAACTGGGCATCGAGCCCCTGATCGGTGTTCGGGTGAAGCTGACCAACCAGATCAGCGGCAAATGGGAAGAAAGCTCGGGCGACCGCTCGGCCTTTGGGATGAACACCGATCAGCTTATCGCCACCGTAGACAAGCTGAAAGACGCAGGGTTGCTGCACTGCCTCAAGCTGCAGCATTCACATCTGGGCAGCCAGGTTCAGGATGTCAACGATGTGCGCCGTGCTGTGGGCGAAGCCTGTCGCTATTACACCGAGCTTACGCGCGAAGGCGTGCCTTTGACCCACCTGGATCTGGGTGGCGGCATGGGGGTCGATTACACCGGCGAAAAGAAAGCCGCCGAAAACTCGATCAACTACACGGTCGAAGAATACTGTGCCAATGTCGTCGAAACCGTGGCCTACGCCATGGACGAGGCAGAGGTGGACCACCCGACACTGGTCACGGAAAGTGGGCGTGCCGTGGTGGCGACGTCCTCGATGCTGGTCTTCAACGTGCTCGAAAGCACGCTTTACGATGCGCCCAATGGCCCCGAGGTTGATCCGGATGACCACCACTTGGTCTCGGACCTCGCCGCGGTGCACGGATACCTCTCTCGCGACCGCCTACAGGAATGCTGGAACGACGCCACCTTCTATCGTAACGAGCTGCGCGCCCTGTTTCGTCGCGGCTATGTCGACCTGCGTCAGATGGCCCGGGCCGAACGGATATACCTGTCGCTGATGGCGCGGCTCAAGGCATTGGCCGCGTCAGATGATCTGGAAACGGATCTGAATGATCAGCTTGAAAAGGTTGCGGATATCTACCACTGCAACTTCTCGCTGTTCCAATCGCTGCCAGATGTCTGGGCCATCGACCAGCTGCACCCGATCGTGCCGCTGCAATATCTGAACCAGGTCCCCGACCGTCGCGCCGTGCTGTCCGACATCACCTGCGACAGCGACGGCAAGATCGACCGGTTCATTCTGGCCGACGGTGTTTCCCCCAGCCTGCCGGTGCATTCCCTGCCCGAAGAAGACGAATATTTCATGGGCGTCTTCTTCGTCGGCGCCTATCAGGAGACATTGGGCGACCTGCACAATCTCTTTGGTGACACCAACGTGGTCACCATCGACCTGCGCCCGGATGGCGGCTTTGACCTGCTGCACGAACAAGAGGGCGACACGATCAGCCAGGTTCTGTCATATGTCGAGTTCGACCCGCAGGATTGCGTCGCCGCCTTCCGCAAAATGGTGGATGAGGCGATTTCGACCGGCACCTTGAAAGCCAAGGACCGCAAAACCCTGATGAGCGCTTACCGCGACTCGATCAACGGTTACACCTATTACGAATAACCCCTGAGAGGAGATCACCCCCATGGGCACTTTGAGTGGCAAAACACTGGTTGTCGGCGCGGGCGGCGTATCCCACGCTGCCGTGCACAAGATGGCAATGAATTCGGATATCTTCACCGAAATCACACTGGCCAGCCGCACGAAATCGAAATGCGACGCGATCGCCAAGTCGGTGAAAGACCGTGTGGGCGTTGATATCGCGACCGCCGAACTGGACGCCTACAAGGTCGAAGACACCGTAAAGCTGATCAAGGAAACTGGTGCTGAAATCCTCGTGAACCTTGCCCTGCCCTATCAGGATCTGGTGCTGATGGACGCATGCC
The DNA here is from genome assembly GCF_059612445.1 of Ruegeria sp. TASC047. NCBI lineage: Bacteria > Pseudomonadati > Pseudomonadota > Alphaproteobacteria > Rhodobacterales > Roseobacteraceae > Ruegeria > Ruegeria sp. TASC047. The sequence continues at coordinate 5,860 of NZ_JBXWQP010000006.1, read as the reverse complement.
TTGAGGCCGGTATTCATTATGTGGATACGGCAAACTATGAACCCGAGGATGAGGCCAAGTTCGAATACCACTGGCAATGGGCCTATCAGGAACGGTTCAAAGCGGCCGGTTTGACCGCCATCCTTGGTTCGGGCTTCGATCCCGGTGTTACGTCCGTCTTCGCCAAATGGCTCAAGAAACACAAGCTGGACACCATCCGCCAGATCGACGTGCTTGATGCCAATGGTGGTTCGAACGATCAGGAATTTGCCACCAACTTCAACCCCGAAATCAACCTGCGCGAAGTGCTAGCCGAAGTGCGACATTGGGAAAACGGCGAATGGAAGCATTCTCCCGCCATGACCCACAAGGTCGAGTTCGATTTCCCCGCCATCGGCCCCAAAAACATGTACCTGATGTATCACGAGGAACTGGAATCGCTCTCGACCCACTTCCCCGAGATCGAGCGTGCCCGTTTCTGGATGACCTTCGGTGACGCCTATATCATGCATGCCAAGGTCTTGGAAAACGTGGGCATGACCCGCATCGACCCTGTGATGCATGACGGCAAGGAAATCATTCCGATCCAGTTCCTGAAAACCCTTTTGCCCGATCCCGGTGATCTGGGCGCGGAAACCAAGGGCAAAGCCTGCATTGGCGACATCGCCACAGGTCAGGCCAAGGATGGCTCGGGCGAGAAGACTTATTACATCTACAACATCTGCGATCACGAAGAATGTTATGCCGAGGTCGGCAGCCAGGCAGTCAGCTACACCACCGGTGTCCCCGCCATGATCGGCGCGGCGCAGGTGCTGAAAGGCAACTGGTCCGAGCCTGGCGTGTGGAACATGGAACAGCTCGACCCGGACGACTTCATGGACATGCTGAACGAACATGGCCTGCCATGGCAGGTCCACGAACTTGACGGTCCGGTCACCTTCTGATCCGCTTCAGCTTCATCTGGCCTTAAATATCCCGGGGGTCCGGGGGCAGCGCCCCCGGCCTCTCCACCAAACGGAGACGCCGGTTATGTCCGACATGATGACCACACAGGCCGGTGACGCCGGCGCCTTCCGCAATTTCGACCTCTCCCGTGTACCCAGCCCCTGCTTTGTGGTCGACGAAAAGGCGGTTGAACGGAACCTGAAAATCCTCGCTGATGTCGGAACCCGCTCCGGCGCGCATGTTCTCAGCGCGCTCAAGGCGTTTTCGATGTTTTCGCTGGCCCCGTTGGTGCGCCGGCACCTTGTGGGAACCTGCGCCTCGGGTATCTATGAAGCCCGGCTGGGATGCGAGGAATATGGCGGTGAGGTCGCAACCTTCTGCGCCGGGTACAAAGACGCGGATATCGACGAAATCCTGTCGCTGTCCGATCACGTCATCTTCAACTCCCCTGCCCAAAAGGACCGGTTTCTCGCCAAAGCCCAAACCGCCAAAGTGCAGGTTGGCCTGCGCATCAATCCGGAACATTCCGAAGGCGAGGTTCCGAAATATGATCCCTGCGCCCCGTGCTCGCGCCTTGGCACACCGGTCAGCCAACTGACCGCCGACACCTTGGGCGGCGTTGACGGGTTGCACATGCATACGCTTTGCGAACAGGGGTTCGAACCGCTGCTACGCACGTGGACCGCCATCGAACCGAAGCTCAAACCCTACCTTGATCAACTCAAGTGGGTGAACTTTGGCGGTGGCCACCACATCACCCGCGACGATTATGACCGCGACGGGCTGGTGGCCTTCCTCAAGGACATTCGCGAAACCTATGGCATTGATGTTTACCTCGAACCCGGCGAAGCAGTGGCACTAGACGCAGGTATTCTGATCGGTGAAATCCTCGACCTGCCGACCAACGGCATACACCTCGCGATCACTGATATCTCGGCCACATGTCACATGCCCGACGTGATCGAGGCCCCCTATCGCCCTGCCCTGATGGATGAGGCCGAAACAGGCCATACCTATCGCCTTGGCGGCCCGTCCTGTCTGGCGGGTGACGTGATTGGCGACTACACCTGGGACAAACCGCTGGAGATCGGACAACGTTTTGCCTTCCTCGATCAGGCACATTACTCGATGGTCAAGACAAACACCTTCAATGGCGTCCCCCTGCCCACAATCGCCCTGTGGAACAGCGAAACGGACGAGCTGAAGATCATCCGGCAGTTCGGATATGACGACTTCAAGGACAGACTCTCATGAGCATTTTTCTCGACAGCGAATTGACCGCATCCGAACGCACCGAAGATGCCCGCTTTCGCGTGATCCCGGTGCCTTTGGAGCGCACCGTCTCTTACGGGTCCGGCACGGCAAAAGGCCCCGAAGCAATTATCGAGGCCAGTAATGAACTAGAACGCATCACCGGTCACGCGGAGCCCTGTGTCGAAGGGATTTTCACCGAAGAACCGCTGAATTGTGACGGCCCGTTGCCCGAGGTTATGGAACGCCTTGCGCACCGCACCGAGGCTGCAATTCGGGCTGGAAAAGTGCCGGTCACTTTGGGCGGCGAGCATTCCCTCAGCTATGGCGCAGTGATAGGTGTGGCCCGTGCGCTAAACCAACCCATCGGCATCGTCCAGATCGACGCCCATGCCGACCTGCGCAACGCTTATCAGGGCGAAAAACACTCTCACGCCTCAGTGATGCACCTGCTTGCCGAAGAAGGCGTTCGGCTCGCCCAGTTCGGTGTTCGCGCTTTTTCAACTGAAGAGGCCCAAAGCCGACTGAGAAACCACGTCTTTCACGTGGATGCCGAGGAACTGGTGACAGGTAACATCCATTCGGTCGACCTGCCTGCAGACTTCCCCGAGCTGGTCTATGTCAGTTTCGACGTCGACGGGCTGGATCCATCGCTGATGCCCGCCACCGGAACACCGGTGCCCGGAGGGTTGGGCTATTACCAGGCACTGCGGCTGGTCGAGCACGCGCTCAAGGGGCGCAGATGCGTGGGCTTCGATGTGGTTGAGCTGGCCCCAGACGGCAATTCCGCCTGGGACTTCACCACAGCTCAGATTGTCTATCGCCTGATGGCCGCCTGTTAATCCTCGGCTGTTTCGTTCAGCTCCATATGGCCTTCGACCTTGCTCAGGATGCGGCGCAGCATGGGTTCAAAAAACTCCAGCGGTTTCGTCGGATAGTCTGGGTCAAACGCCTTCTGATCGTATTCATGGCAGAAATAGCGGCAGTCCTCCCAATGGGGGCTGTCGCGATACTTGTCGCGAGCGTTGCGGTCTCCTCCAAGGTGGTGGTTGTAGTAGTAACCCTGAAACACGCAATGGTGTTTGAGTATCCAATAGGTTTTCTCGCTGACATAGGGCTTCATCATCGCCGCTGACAGCTCTCCATGGTTGTAGGGTGACAGAATATCGCCGGTATCGTGGATCAGGGCAGCGACCACCAACTCCTCTTCCGCGCCATCCTCATAAGCCCGGGTCGCGGCCTGAAGGCTGTGCTGATACCGGTTGACCGGATAGGGTGTCCATTCCTCGTCCAGTGACCGAATGGCGTCCAGAATGCGATCCGGCAAGGCAGCATTATACGCCTCTTCATAATCCATAACGGCGTCCCAGTCGGCCTTGGTGGCATTCTCAAAACTGGTCCAGGTCGGTTTGTGGCTTTTGTCCAGCATGGCTGATCCTTTGGCGTGTTTCCCGAAGCCGACAATATTACGAGTCGCAACTTCAAAAAAATGAATTGATTTTATCACAATGATCAAAAAATACTCTCAACATGCGGACCAAAGCCTTGGAAACTTTTCTATGTGTGGCTGAAACAGGTGGTTTTCATGCCGCTGCCCGTAAGCTGAATGTGACTCAAACGGCCGTCAGCGCGCGCATTCATCTGATCGAAGAAGAAACCGGCAGACCACTATTCACCCGCGGAGCCGGTGGCACTTCGCTGACCGAGTTTGGCCAACAATTCAAACCGTATGCAGAACAAATACTATCCCTTTGGGCCTTCGCGTCGCGCGATTTACCGTTGCAGACACAAAACCGCCCGGCACTTCGGTTGGGTGGTCAGCTTAGTATCTGGGACCCTCTGCTTGTGGATCTGGCTGTTCGGTTCGAACAGCGCTTTGACAAACTGCTGCTGACACTGAATTACGACCACGATCTGAACATGGTTGAAGCTGTGGCGACCCATGTGCTGGACGTGGCGATCACGCATGAAACGCCATCAGACCGACGTGTCACCTATCACGAGCTGGAACCGGAGCTTCTAACCCTCGTCAAAACCCCGCAAACAGAAACAGCAGAAAAAGATCTAGTCTTCGTCAACCTTGAACTTGGTGAGATCTACCAGGATCACGTCAGATCGGCTGTGCGACGCGCCTCGGGGCAGACCTTGTTTCTTGGCAATTGCATGATGGCACTACGTTATGTCCTGCAAAGAGGCGGATGCGGCTACTTCCCCGATTACGTCATTTCCCAGCATCTTGCTTCGCGGGCACTCGAACCGGTCGAAGACAGTGTAAGCCTGCCGCTGCCGATGTATCTGGTCGCCCGCGGTGATCACAAGGAATTTGACGACATTCGCTGTTGTCTGGAAGAACTTCGAGCCTGAAATCAAGCGGGTGTTGGGATGACCTCGGACCCGCGCGCACGTTTCCGTAAAAGCGGGCGACCTGCGACAAGCAGAAAGCAACACGAAATCAGCACACCCATTATGGCGGGAAGGTAAAGCAGCGCCCAAAGCCTCGGGTCATCAATCACAACTGGGGACACAAACCCGCGAACGCCTTCAAGCAGTACAAGTATGGTAAATGCGCCCAAAATCTGAGGCCACAATCCAAACCGTGAAAAGCTGCCCAGCATCAGGGTCGAATACCCCGCCAGCGACACCGCAATGCAAATAGCTATCCAGGAAAAACGCTGGTGCAATTCTTCGATCAACTTACCCTGGCTGAACCCTTCGGTTTTTGAGATCGCATCGCGGTCGAAGATCAAATCAGAGGTCGGAATGGCTTCGAGGCTGCGATCCGCCATTGGGCTTGTGTTCGTCAGCTCAGAGATGTCGTATGATGCGTCCTGAAACAGGGTCGAGGACAGAACCCTGCCCGCTTTGTTCAGGCGCAGCGCTACCCCATCGACCATCACCAGATGAATTCCCGCGTCGTTATTGACCAGATAGGCTGTCACGCTGGAATAGCTGACTGCGTTTTCCGGGTCGCGGCGATCCGATACGAACACCTCGTGCAACGTACCGTCCAGATCGATGCCACCGATGTAAACCGTAACATCTTCGGCAGGGTGCAGAAATTCACCTTCATTCAACAACTGCGCTGTCACATCTCCTGCAACTTCGGCTTGCCGGAATTCCAGTTGTTGGACCGAGGCCGGGCGCAGGAACACGCTGATGGTGGCCATCATCAAACCGGTGATCACACCGAACAAAACTACCGCACGCGCCAGTCGCCACGGGCTTGACCCGGTTGCCAGCATCACTGTCATCTCGCTTTCGCGACTCAATCTGTTGGTCGCATAAACGGCAGCCGCAAATACCGCCATCGGCATAACTGTACGAACCAGCGTCGGCAGGGTAAGCGCGGTGAATTCAAGAAACACCATAGCGGACTGGCCACCGCTGATGACCTTGTCAAACAGGCTGACGGAACGGGTGATCCAGAACACACCCACCAGGACAAGGGTGAAGAAGCCGAATAAAACCAGCAATTGCCGCAGGAAATATCCATCAAAACGCGACATGTATCCTCATCCGGCTGATTGCGTCGTGGCCGGACAATAAGTCAATCGCTCTACCAAGGAAACCTCGATTACCGCCTCAGAACTGGCATCGGCGGTAACCTAGTGAGCAGCCTCATCTGACTGGTCCAAGTTGATTGTTAGTGCATCATTGGCCTGTGATCCATTGAGATGATGGTTTC
>NZ_JBXWQP010000005.1:0-15612 GCF_059612445.1 Ruegeria sp. TASC047 | reverse complement strand
TGACGAACTTGTCCCATAATGCTTCCTTCCATTCCTGAGAAAGGATCGCACCATCAAACCATGGGATCAAACACCTAGGGCATCAAGATAGGCGGTTCCAGATACGCTGATCGGAAAGCCGTTCATCACTTCCCTGCAAGTTGCGATCTCTCCACCCTCGGCAAAAGCCTCGTGTTCCAGTGCCGTCGATTTCCCTGCACCGGGTTCACCGAGCAAGACAACACATGGTTGGTTGCGCAAATGGCTCAGGGGTTGAACCACACGCCCACCTTGAGCCTCGATGACGACTCGCCTGTCTAAGAATGCATTTTTCATGTCGGGAACGTAATGACTTAACAGTCTCCTGAAAACCTGCAGCGGAACTATCACTTAGATTGGTTAATGATGCCTGTTTTCTTCCCAAACGGCGTGCAGTTCGAAGTACCCCCGAGTTTCCGCTTTCTTGAACTCATATTGACAATTCAGGCGAACTGTAGGCTGCGTACCGGAGGTCCGCTTTTTGGGGACTGCGCCGTCTCCTGCTGAAATGCGGCAAATTCACATATTCCGTTCTTCGTTCAGGTGTCTTCGCGCATTCAGCATAATATTGGCGACCACAATGAGTGTTCGGAAGATTGCCATCCAGTCAATGAACCGAAATAGTTTAATGGTCTGCTGCAGTGGATTTACCTTCGGATTTACCTTCTGCCGAAGATGCTCGGCGGTTTGATCAGCTCGAAATTAGTCGTCATCCCACATTTCTTCACTGAATTTCTTGAGATCAAAGGTTTCATCTAACTCACCAAGTGCCTCAACTCGCCTGAGGATCGGCTGTATTCGTTCAAGAAGACTCTGTTTGTCATTAAGGCTGGCGAGGTGGAACTCTAGGGCGTTACGAATGATATCGTCATCGTCGGGAACGCTTGTCAGTTCCCGCAGTTGTTGGAGCAAATCTCCAATTGGCTCTGTCTTCTTCTGTTCCATTACCAACACCTAATTTAAATTTATGCAGCAGTGGGCTTGAACGGCCTAGCCCCAACAACTCGTCTCCAATCGAGGCCTTCAAAAAGCGCTTCAAACTGTGCTTTGCTCAAGGTCATCATACCGTTTCGAAGTCTTGGCCACACAAAGCCTTTGCTTTCGATGCGTTTGTACGTCATCACCAGCCCCGTTCCGTCCCAGACAATGAGTTTTAGTCGGTCCGCGCGTTTTGATCGAAAAATGAATACAGCACCGCTAAAGGGGGCGAGATCAAATTCGTTCAACACGATAGACGCCAGACCATCCATACCTTTGCGAAAGTCGACTGGCTCGGTCGCTACGTAGAACTTAAAGTTTCCGGCTGGTGTAATCATTCGTCGCCCTCAAATGCTCGGATCAGTGTTGCAAGTTTCCCGAGTGGGTAACAGGCGGGAAATAGGACCTCGCAACCACCACGCTTGAAGACGATGTTTTCTGACGCGGCTGAGACGGTTTGCTCACGTGAGCTAACTTTAATCTCCGCAAACGACGGCTGAGATTTGGGTTTTAAGGTTGAGTGCGGACCCGACGCCTTTTTCTCCGACGTTTTCTTCCACCTGGAAGCAGTCTCGTGTTTGACACCACAGGTCTTTGCAACTTCACCGACAGATAAACGGCCCGACTTCATTTGTTGTCCCATTTCATCTTTAAATCTTCGGGTCCATAGACGACGGCCGTCTTTCCCAACGGGAATTGAGTAACCGTAGGCGTAGAAGACGTTTTCGATTTTCTGGTCACTTGCGAGCTCACCCAACATTTCAGAATTCATGATGCCTGTATCCTTTTGGAGGCATCATAAACTGCAGGGAATTGGCTCGTCAGAGGCTATCTAGGGGGTCAGATGCAACGCTTACATTCTTCCCTGTTGCTTCCAGAGTGCTTCGAGTTGTGCAGTGGCCCAGAATGAACAAAGCCGCCCTGAGGCGGCTTGTTCGAGACTCTGTTCGACCGAAGTGGTTGCGGGAGCAGGATTTGAACCTGCGACCTTCAGGTTATGAGCCTCATAGGCGCATGTTTGTCGTTATTTGCTGAAGTTATTTCTTGTATGACTTATCAATATGTTACGCATGCCTTGTCTTGTTGCAAGCATTCTCCACATTGTCCAAAATTACTCTCCGGTGTAGCACCTGTGTAGCACCGTCTACTTTCGGTAGCACCGAAACACCTAAAGGATACACCGTGGCCAGTCACCGTTTGAACTTCACCAAAGCCGCCCTTTTGAAAGCCCCAGCCGCCAAGAAAGGATCACGGGACTACTACTATGACGAACGGGAAACGGGGTTGATACTGGCGGTGACGGCAGCGGGATCAAAGAGCTTTTATCTATACAAACGGATCGAAGGGCGACCCGAACGCCTGTTGCTTGGCAAATTTCCTGACATGACCGTGGAGCAGGCCCGCAGGGCGGCAGCAATGGCCAAGGGCGGCATCGCGTCTGGGTCGAACCCTCAGAAAGAGAAAAAGGCCATTCGGGATGAAATGACCTTTGGGGCGCTTTTTGCCGAATACATGGGCAAGTATTCCAAGGTGCATAAGAAGTCGTGGAAATACGACGAGCGGGAAGTAAACAAATATCTGTCGCATTGGTTCCGCAGAAAGATTTCCAGCATTGATCGGGCCGAGGTAGAAAGGCTTCATGCAAAGATCGGCAAGGACAACGGCTTGTATCAGGCCAATCGTTTGCTTGAGCGTATTCGCTCCATATTCAACAAGGCCATTGAATGGGGGTGGAAAGGTGTGAACCCCGCTGTTGGTATCAAAAAGTTTCGGGAACAAAGTCGCGACAGATTCTTGCAGCCGGACGAGCTGCCCCGGTTCTTCGAAGCACTGGCAAATGAACCCAACGAAGCCGCGCGGGACTTCTTCATGATTTCTCTTCTCACTGGGGCGCGGAAGTCCAATACGCTGGCGATGATGTGGAAGGATATCAATTTTCAATCGGCAACATGGCGGATTGAGGAAACCAAGAACGCCGACCCACTGACTGTTCACCTTCCCCAGCAGGCAATTGAGCTGCTGATCGAACGAAAACTAAAGTCGGACAGCCCCTATGTGTTCGAAGGCTCGGGCAAGAACGGCCATCTTGCGGACCCCAAGAAGGCGTGGAACCGGATTCTAGAAGAAGCTGGAATCGACAACCTGCGCATTCATGACTTGCGCCGCACCTTGGGCAGCTATCAGGCGGCAACTGGTGCCAATGGATACATCATTGGGAAGTCACTTGGACACCGGTCACAGCAGTCAACTGCAATCTACGCAAGGCTGAACCTAGACCCGGTTCGAGAAAGTGTGGACAAGGCGACCGAGTTGATGTTTTCGAAGGTAAGTTAGGGCGGGAAGAGCCCATTGCCGACTTTGCCGAGTGATCTGGTAGCTGCGAGTGCATTCGGTAGCTCTGAGCCCAAAGCAGCCATATCGCAAACGCAAATTGCTGGAGCAAGACATGATCAAGACCGCAGTTCTTGGGTGTTGTCGGATTGGGGTTTTTGCCTCACTGGACCCAAAAGTACAGGTCTCTAGCCGCGCGTGTACCAACCATTGTCAACGTAAAGCGCGGAGCCGTTCACGAAACTTGCTTCGTCCGACGCAAGAAACAGGACGGCGTGGGCAACCTCCTCGGGTTCGCAAATGCGCCCTTGGGTCGCTGCAAGATCGCCGTCTTCCCAGTGCTGGCCCTGCGCATCCAGTTCGGCGATCTCTCGCAGACCATGTGCGGTTTTCACGAAACCCGGACAGACGGCGTTGCACCGGATGCCCTGCTCGCGATATTCGACCGCGATGGCGCGTGAGAGCTGCAGGACAGCCCCTTTCGTCATGCAGTAGAGCGACTCGAGTGCATATCCCAACTCAGAAGCGATCGAGGCGGTTATGACGACGGACCCACCACCATTCGCGACCATCTCCGGCAAGGCGCGCCGACACACTAGAAAGGCAGACCGCACGTTTATGTCCATGAGCCGGTCATAGTCCTCCTCGGTGGAGTCGTGGAGCGGTTTGACGATGATTGTGCCAGCGTGATTGAAGAGCACATCGTAGGGGCCAACCTCCGTCTTGATTGCGTCAAAGGCGCGGTCGACATCTACGGACCTGGCGACATCGGCCTGAAAGAACCAGGCCTCTCCGCCGGCGTCGTGGATCATCTTAACGGTTTCGCGGCCCGCCTCTTCCTGAATGTCGATGATGGCAACGCGCGCGCCCTCATTGGCGAACAGAAGAGATGTGACGCGCCCCATGCCTGCGGCTCCACCCGATATCACCGCCGTCTTTCCAGCCAGTCTTCCGGTCATGTTCGTCTCCCTTGCTGCGTACTCAGATGCATTCGCCACCATCGACCACAAAGGCGTGACCGGTCATGAATGACGATTTGTCCGACGCCAGAAATACGATGGCATCCGCGATTTCGTCGACAGTACCGAAGCGGCCCATTGGGATAGCATCGCGGATGTATTCCTCCAGCTTGTCGCGTCCGCCCATCTGAACTTCGAAACCGAGGTTGAAGGGCGTGTCGATAAACCCGGGACAGAGCGCATTGAACCGTATGTTTTCCTTTGCGTAATCGGCAGCCATCTGGCGCGTCATCGCGAGAACCGCGTGCTTTGTCGTGGCATAGGCAATCATCTCGCGATCGTACTGAACGCCGGAATTCGAAGATGTGATGATGATGCTTCCCCTTCCCTGACGACGCATCGGAGCAAGCGCCGCCTGCGCGGCAACAAAGTGGGACCGCACGTTGAGCCTCCAAGACAGGTCCATGTCCGCGACCGCGACCTGTTCCAGCTTGCCTTCGATCTGAACGCCTGCGTGTGAATGAAGGATATCCAGCCTCCCTTCGTCCCGCGCCACGTCGGCGATCGTCGCGACCAGTTCAGCATCATCCGTGACGTCGACCTCAAGCGCCCTCGCCTTGTGACCCTCGTTCACGATGCGTTTCGCGACCTCTGTGGCAGCCGCTCCGTCTTTGTCCGTGACCACGACCATTGCTCCTTCGCGTGCAAGGGCCTCGGCTCCGGCAGCGCCGATCCCCGAGCCAGCAGCCGTTACGAAAGCAACGCGATTTTCCAGCAGCATTGAAACCTCCCAGGTTTTTTGCTCTCAGCGCTTGTCGCCGCGCCGTAGAATCAGTTGTGCGATCACCAGAAGGACGAGCGATGCAAGCATCACCATCGTCCCGATGGCGTTGACCTCAGGTGTCACCCCGCGCCGGATCGAAGAGAAAATATAGATGGGCAGCGTCGTCTCGGAGCCGGCAACGAAAAAGGCGATGATGAAATCGTCGAAGCTGAAGGTGAAACTCAGCAGAAACCCGGCCAGAATCGCCGGTGCGATCAGCGGAAGCGTTATAAGCCGAAACGTGCGCAAGGGCGGTGCATAAAGGTCTGCAGAAGCCTCGGACAAGGCTCCCTCAAGTCCCTGCAGACGGGCACGTACTATCAGGACGACCAGCGCAAGTGTGAACATTGTATGCGCGGCGATGAGGGACGGCATGCCCATCGACAGGGCCGGCGGCTCGCGGCCTTCGGGCCATATACTGGCCAGCCACGGGTTGACCACGTCGAAAACGGTCACCAGCGCGATGAGAGTCGCGATCCCGATTACGATGCCTGGGATCATTACGGCGATGTAGATAATCGCATCGAAGAATGCGCGCGCCGGTCCTCTGATCCCTTGCAGGCCAACCGCCGCCAGCGTGCCAAGAATGCTGGCCAGTGTTGCTGACACGAAGGCCACAAAGAGGCTGTTGCCGAGCGCGTCCATCACGAAGGGGTTGTCGAGGGCCCGCCCGTACCACTTGAGAGAAAACCCTTCGAACTGACTTGCACTGCGGCCCGCACTGAAACTGAAGAGCGCAATGATAGCGATCGGTGTGTAGAGGAACACATAGACGAAAAGGGAGTAGATGCGCATCGATCAGGCCCTCACATGATCGACACGTCTTCACGCGTGGCGCTCAGGCGCGCGATAAGACGCATGTAGACCGTGACCGTCACCAGCATGACGAGAATGAGCATGACCGCCACTGCCGAGCCAAAGGCCCAGTTTCTGGATTGCAGGAAGAGATCGACCAGCGCATTGCCGACGAAAAAGACCTTGCCGCCGCCAAGAAGGGCCGGGATCAGGAATTCGCCCATCAGCAGGATGAAGACCAACATACACCCGGTTGCGATGCCCGAGATGGACATCGGCAGCGTGACCCTGAGAAAGGTCGTGAACGGCCTCGCCCCGAGATCGGACGAGGCTTCCAAAAGCCGTTTGTCGAGACGATCCAGCGCCACGTAGATCGGAAAAACCATAAGCGGCAAGTAGCCGTAGACGATGCCGACGGTGACCGCGAAGGGCGTGTAGATCAACCGTACCCCCTCGATGCCGAAGGTTTCGAGAAGTGCGGGCAATCCCTGTCCGCCCAAAATGAAAATCCACGCATAGCTGCGGATCAGGATCGAGGTCCAGAACGGTACGATCACCAGAACGAGCAGGATCGTCTTCCATCTGGGGTCTGTTCGTACGGCAAGCTGATAGGCCAGTGGATATGCGATGATCAGCGCCGCCAGAGTTCCCAACGGAGCGAGTGTGAGAGTGTTCTTGAAAGCGGTGAAGCGCGCTGGCAGGTTCGCATATTGCTCGAAGGTGAAAGCGGGCACCCAGCCGCCGGCAGGTGCCCGCTCTCCAAAACTGAAGATCAGCACAACGGAGAGCGGAAGCACGAGCATCACCAGCAGCCAGGCACCCGCAGGTGCGACCAGAAGCCAGTTCCTTTCGCGCTCCGTCATCCCTTTCGTCCGATTAGGCCGACTTGAAGCGCGCGAGCAACTCGGCGCGGTTCGGGTCGGTCAGGGTTGCCGCAGCCCCGAATTCGAGCGCATTAAGGCGCTCTGCCGCCGGATAAAGGATCGGGTCGTTCAAGATCTCTTCCGGCAACAAGGCGTTCGTGCGGCTGTCCGCGACCGGATAACCATGGGCAAGGACTTCTCGCGCATTGACCTCAGGATCGAGCATGAAGTTGATCAGCGCATAGGCCGCTTCCATGTGCGGTGCGCCTTTGGGGATGGCGTAGTAGTCGCTCCAGAGTTCACCACCCTCCTTGCCCAGCGCAAAGGCAATCTCGGGGATGTCGGTATTAAGTTGCTTGCCGTCACCGGTCCAGCAGATGGTAAGCCAGGCGTCACCCGACCGCATTGCGGGCTGGTAATCCGACGTGATCGCGAAGAGGTGCGGTTTGACGTCGATCAGCAGTCTTTCGGCATCTGCCAGTTCCGCCGCGTCGACTGAGTTGAATGAATATCCGTGATAATTCAGCGCAGCGCCGATGGTGGTCAACTGATAGTCGTGCACCATTGTGCGGCCGGAGAAGTCATCCATCGTGCGATCGAAGAAGTCTTTCCAGCTGTCGATGGCGGCACCGCCGTTGTGCGACGTGTTGCTGGCGATACCGGTGGTACCCCAGTTCTTCGGCACCGCATAGACGACCCCGTCAACGATCCCGGCATCGGCAAAGCGGGGATCGAATGCATCCGGGTCATAGTTCGGAAGTTTCGACAGATCGAGCGGCTCGATCAAGCCCTCCTCAACATAGGTCGTGATCGTGTAGTTCGTTGGAACGTAGACGTCCCAGCCGCTGCCCCCGGCCTGAAGCTTTGCCAGCATTTCCTCGTTCGAACCAAAGACGTTCACCTGTGTGAAAGCGCCTGTCTGATCAGTGAATATCTCGAAGTTCTCAGGATCGTGATAGTTCGGCCAAGTCGCCAGAACGACACGGTCGCCGATATGGCTGCCGGCCAGCGCGCGTGACGGGCTGAGGCCGGGAAGTGCGCCGGCCATCACGGCCGACGCGGTGCCAAGCCCTGTGACGCCAAGGAAATGTCGCCGCGTGACCGAGCCATTTTCGTAGCGACGCAACTCTTCCATGAATTTCCGTTTTGAGATGTATGATTTGTCTTTCATGTCGTGTCTCCCAGTTGGATGGTTGCTGCTCTTTGACCTTCAGTCCGGCCTCAGGATTAGGGCGGCCTCAGGGGTCCAGTGGACCCAGACGGTGTCGCCTTTCCCGAGTGTCGATAAACCCACGTCCGCCTGACGAGGCGCAAGTGCGGTGATATTTCCAAGGTGTTCGTGACGGACGACGTACTCGGTGTGCTCGCCTAGGAAGATGCGGTTCTGCACCGTCGTCGGGAGTCCATTCGGTACTTCGGTTCGGCTCAGTCTGATCTGTTCTGGACGCACGCTGAGACAGCCTGCTTGGCCAGTGGAAATATCCCCGACAAGGGCGCAGGAATAGGTCTGTCCGTTGGCGAGCGTGATCGCGCTTTCACCGCTGGAGGCGATCTTGACCTTTCCGTCAAAGAAATTCGATGTTCCCACGAAGTCTGCGACATAGCGCGTGGTCGGGCGATCGTAGAGCTCCTGCGGGCTTCCCTCCTGAACGATCTCACCTGCGCGCATTACGCAAATCCGGTCAGACAACGACAGCGCCTCTTCCTGATCATGCGTGACAAGGATGAAGGTGATCCCCAACTGACGCTGGATATCCTGCAACTCGATCTGCATTTCCTTGCGCAGCTTTCGGTCGAGCGCGGCAAGCGGTTCGTCTAGCAAAAGCAGCTTGGGTTCGTTGACGATCGCCCGCGCAAGGGCGACACGCTGCTGCTGCCCGCCAGACATCTCCCAAATGCGACGCTTTCCGAATTCGCCCAGGCGTACGGTGTCGAGCACGCGTTGCACTCTGTCGGCGATTTCGGATTTCGGCAGTCTCGGCCGCCGCTGATCCAGCCCGTAAGCGATGTTCTGAGCGACGGTCATATGCGGAAAAAGCGCATAGCTCTGAAAGACCATGTTCACGGGTCGTCGGTACGGTTCGAGGTCGGAGACATCCTCGTTTCCGATCAACACCTGCCCTTCGCTCGGGGTTTCAAAGCCCGCCAGCATTCGGAGTGCGGTTGTTTTGCCGCAGCCTGAAGGGCCAAGAAAGGACAGGAATTCGCCCGACCCAATGCTGAGATCGATGTTATCCACCGCGACAAGCGACCCGAACCTCTTGGTGACGCCGCGCAACTCTGCGATGGGCGTCTCTATCCTTTCAGTGGGCTGTTCGTGATGCAGCAATGGCTTGCCTGAGCAGAAAAAACGAGGGATCGCGACTATAACGCGTATTCCACAATTAGTCGTGGAATATGCGTTTGTGTAAATATGCAATTCGTTATATGCCTTTTTTGATATTTGAGGGACGACATGCCGACAGACTGGAACTGCCAAGCCGCGCTGTGCCTCGATGCCGTTGGAACTTCATCCTTCGCCGAGACACTCGCCGATGGTCTGCGCAGCGTGGTGCCCTACGAATTCACAGTGATCTTCGGATACATGGGGAAAGAGCGGCCGCTGGCGCTCTTTGACGATTTCACCCCTGCGCGGCGAAAGCTCCACGTCGACGACTACCTTGAGGGCCCTTACCTCATTGATCCGTTCTTTCTGGCGAGCATCGGCGACACTCCGCAGGGTATCTGGCGATTGAAGGACATAGCGCCCGATCGCTTTTATCAGGGCGAGTACTATCGAAGCTACTATGCTCAGACCGGATTGGCGGAAGAGGTCGGTTTTCTGATCGACGTGGATTCTGAGCTCCAGATCGTTGTATCGCTCATGCGGACAGAGAAACAATTCAGCAAGGCCGAGATGCGCGCCTTGTCCGAGATCCAACCCATCGTCCAAGGATTGTGCCGCCATCATTGGTCGAGCGTTGACAGATCGGGCCAAAGCAAGACCTCGGACATCCTGAACCGGAAAGTCGCCGACGCCTTCAACACGATCGGCGATGGCGCTCTGACTGACCGAGAAAGCCAGATCGTTGAGCTGACGCTGCGTGGCCATTCTTCGGAGGCGATCGGCAGACTGCTCTCGATCTCGCCTGGAACCGTCCGCATTCACCGCCGGAACGTCTACGCAAAGCTAAGGATCAACTCGCAGGGAGAACTCTTTTCTCTCTTCCTCGATACTATCGGTGCCAGCTAGCTCGAATACATAAAGGACGCGGCACAACGCTGTGGTTTCGCCGTAAGCATATGTCTGCTTTGTCCGCATAGCGGCCGTCAACGACGACTAGTGCTGCACCCGCAGCGAATGGCTGTTTAGTGGCCTTCCTGCTAGAACCAACTAAGGCTGGGATGTTCGCATTCACCAAAGACCTACCAATTCCCGAAAGATCGCTTCAGGCAGACCACCCTTAGTTTCACCGTCTGCACTGTCAGCCCTGTCAGCCACTGGCGTTTTGCTTGCTTTTCCTGAACAAGCAGCGTCATGGAACAAGCAGACAACACCCTCCCCGACACCGACACGTCACCGACCGCACCATGGCAGCGCCTGATGACAGGCCACGGCTTTCTGTCAGAGCTACACCGCCTCTATGATGCCCGGTTCATGCTTGAACTGGAGATGTTGGTTGGTCCCAAAGCCGATGTCGCAGACCTACGCGATGGGGTTGAGGTCGCAGCGCGGGCCTATATCCGAGAGCGTCGCAACATGCGACGACGCAAGCCGGGTGCGATGGAGTATCGCCGCTTGTCAGCATTGTCCGCCAAGCTTGAGCCGGTTTTAATGGACCTTGCCCGAGTGCAATCTTCACCAAACTGTTCCGGGAAACTGGCCGACGCGCTGGAAATGCAAGCCCGATCTGCCGACCCAAGCGCCGCCGGAATAGTGAACCTGATCGAAGGCGCATTTGGTCCCGGTGACCCTGTAGGGCACATCGCGGCGTTTCTCGGTTTGTTGCAAAATGCCGCCGCGCAAACGGTTGCTCTGGGCGAGAATGACAGCCCAAGCAGCTACTACGGGGCCGATCTGGACCGCTGGTCTCAGAGACCAAAGAAGACCGAAAGCCAGCCGATCTTTGCCTTGGCCCGTGCCTTTCGCCCCTATTGGGAGCGCAACGCCATGCGCCCCTTCAATGCGGGCCGCTACGATCCAGCCACCAAGCAAAACAAGGCAACCGCAGTAGATGTGATTCATTTGATCGGCCAAAAACTTGATCCGGACCTGACGCGCGCGCGTGTAGTCACGGTAATGCGGGTGATATAGACATATTTTCGCCACATTATGTGGCAGTTAACCGGCATGTTTTCCTATGTAGGAAGTAGTTTTTCTTTCCTGCTTCACGCGTTTCGGCCTGCCCAATCGCGCTCTAGGTTTCTCTTCATCGATGTAACTTGATGGAGAAAATCACGATGCCAAATCACGCAGCAACCCTGCTTAAACCCGAGCACGTCGCAGAACGCCTCGGCGTGTCCACAACCACCCTTGCCACATGGCGCTGCACCAAGCGCTACCCGCTGGCCTATGTCAAAGTTGGCCGCTTGGTCCGCTATCGTGCCGGAGATGTGGAAGCGTTCGAGATTGCACGTCTTCAGGAGGTGGTTGCAAATGACTGGTAACTGGAAGCCCATTGAATTTGCAGCAATTGCGGAACTCGCCCGGATCAACCTGCAGAATCTTCTGGCGGAATGGTTGCCCGATGGCCGGATCATTGGCCGCGAATGGGTGGCGCTGAACCCCACCCGTGCAGATCGCTCGCGCGGCTCGTTTCGGATCAATCTCGACAGCGGGTTTTGGGCAGACTTTGCCACGGATGACAAAGGCGGTGACGCCATAAGCCTCTTTGCCTATCTCAACGGGGTGCAGCAAGGACAGGCGGCGCGTGCGCTGGCACAGCGTCTGGGGGTACAGGCATGAGCGCGCTACCCGACCTTCGCCACCCGACAGCCGGTATCGCTGACACCCAGCATATCTACCGCAGCAAAACGGGTGCACCTGTGCTTGTTGCCAATCGCTATGAAGGCAACGGCAAGGGCAAGTTCTTCCTGCCCTATGACGTGACCAATGAGGCATGGAAAGCACCGCGGTCGCGCCCGGTCTATCATCTGGACCGGATCGCCCAGGCGAACCCGGATCAGCCGGTAATCTGGGTCGAAGGCGAGAAGTGTGCCGATGCTCTGGCGGGCTTGGGGTATCTGGCCTCTACCAGCTTTGGCGGCAGCAAGGCGCTGGCAAAGACAGACCTGTCCCCGCTGGCAGGTCGCACTGTCATAATCTGGCCTGACCATGATGAGCCGGGACAAAGCTATGCCGCAAAGCTGGCCGAAGAGCTCATTACGTTACATAGGGCAACGCCGCTGATCCTGCCTATCACGGACGCTCTGGTTCAGGCGCATAATTCAGCGGGGCTGATCCCTAACCCTATACATAGGGGCTGGGACGTGGCCGATGCCATTGCCGCAGGTTGGCGGCAAGGCGAGATTGACGCCCTGATTAACAACGTGGCCTGTGATCTGCCGGATGCAACCGCCGCTTACCTGACGCGTAAGGTTCAGCCTTCCGCAAATGACCCGCATCCCCCTATGTATCGTAGGGATAGCGCCGACCCATATACGTTACCTATACATAGGGACGAACCCGCACTTATACGTAGCGATGACAATGCGGCGCTGGTGGACGGGCTGGAGCTTTGGAACACCCCGCAGGGTGAGCCCTATGTAACGATACGGGCCAAGGGTCACTTCGAGCACTGGCCTGTAGGTTCCACGACCTTCCGCAACTATCTGGCTTATGCCCATTACAAGGCCGAGGGCAAAGCCCCCTCCAATGCCGCGCTGGATGACAAGCGCCGGATGCTGGAAGGAGTGGCCCGGTTTGAAGGCGAGACCTACCCCGTATCCAGCCGCATCGCCTCCATCGGGCGCACGGTCTATCTCGATCTTGGCGACACGGACTGGCAGGCTGTGGCGATCACTTCCGAGGGCTGGCAGGTGGTCAGCCACCCGCCCGCGCGATTTCGGCGCTCACCAGCCATGCAGGCGCTGCCTGTACCGGAACGGCATGAACACGGCATCGACTTGTTGCGCGATTTTCTGAACGTGGACAGCGAAGATGCTTTCCGCATGTTGGTGGCATGGGTTCTGGGATGTTTCCATCCCAAAGGCCCCTACCCTATTCTGATCCTGTCAGGCGAACAGGGCAGCGCCAAAAGCACCACCGCGCAAACCCTGCGCGATTTGATCGACCCTGCCAGCCCAAGCACCCGCAGCACGCCCAATTCCGAACAGGATTTGGTGATTGCTGCCATGCACAACCATGTTCTGAGCTTTGACAATCTCTCGACCATCCGTCCGATGATGGCAGATGCATTCTGCCGGATTGCTACCGGGGGCGGTTTTGGCACCCGCAAGCTACATACGGACAGCGACGAGGTATTGTTCAACGCCACCCGACCCTGCCTGTTGAACGGTATTCCCGATCTCGCGGCGCGACCTGATCTGGCGGATCGCGCCATTGGCGTTCATCTGCCGGTGATCCCACCCGGTAGGCGCAAGACCTTGGGCGCGTTCAATCGCGATTTTGTCAAGGCCAAGCCTTACATTCTGGGTGCGCTGTTGGACGCGGTATCCTGCGCCTTGGCAAGGATTGACTCTGTGAGCCTCCGCGAGGCCCCCAGAATGGCAGACTTCGCTAAATGGGTGGTTGCCGCCGAAGATTCCCTTGGATGGGCTCAGGGCGCGTTTCTGGACTCCTACGCAGCCAATCGCGCCCGCAGCGACCAAGCCGCTGTTGAGGCCAACCCGGTCGCGTTGGCAATTCTGTCACTGATGGACGGACGGCAGCATTGGAGCGGAACTGCAACCGAGCTTAAGCAAACCTTGCGGGATCGCTTCCCGGCGCTGACAGAGGATAGCCAGAGCTTCCCCCGGTCTGAGGCAAGGTTCGGCGCGGCCCTGCGCAGGGTTCAGCCTGTGCTGCGGCGGCAGGGCGTAAACATCGCGTTTAGTCGGGAAGGCAAAGCCGGGATGCGGGTGATAGAATTGAGCAGTCGGTGAAAGTTCGTACTACAATTTTTTGGCTAACGCGCTCGATCCCTTGGGTCGGGCGCCTTTTTGTTGCTCCACCTATTGCGTTTTTCTGGTTCGACTTTCGTCTGCTACGCTGGACGGAACGGACACGCAACAATACACAAACCTTCACACTCCCATTGGAGCCACATTTAGAACCAAGATGGGTAGCACTGCATTAGGTGCTGAACGTCCAATTCACTTTGAAATGCCTCCGGGTGGCTTTGCATCATTTCTTGAATAAATTCCCGTCGTTGTCGTGTCGCTTCATGGGTGTTCTCGCAGCACCGCGAAGGATCAGGGGTACGTTCAAACAGTTTGTGCAACAATCTGAAAGGTTTCCAAGTATCGAGTTGTGGGGTGATGTGCAAAGTCATTGTTAGCCACCTTGGTTCATGGGTTCTCCATTCAGGTTATTGGCCAGCATCACCTTCTGGTATCGTGCTTGAATTTGTGCTGTTCTACATAAATGCAGAGCGAGAATTGGAACTGGTCCGATGTACGCGTTTTTCTGATGGTCGTCAGAGAGGGGTCGACGCTGGCCGCTTCTCGCAAGCTCGGCATGGCCCAACCTACTGTGGCTAGGCGTATCGATGCATTGGAACATGCAGCCGGACTAGTTCTGTTTGAGCGTGACACCAGAGGCTTCAAACTCACGAAAAACGGACTCAATCTCGTCAAGAGCGCCGAGACGCTCGAAGCCGCAGCAAATATGTTTGCCAGACATGTAGGTGAATTGGCGGAAACAAAACCTATTCGTATCACTGCATATTCAGCGAACTTCTCGCCGCGAATGGTCGATATTGTCAATGAATTTTCAGCAAGTAACCCCGGCATAGCGTTTGAGTTCTTGCCTTCAGTGAGAGCTCTGGACCTTATGGCAGGTGAAGCAGATATAGCGCTACGATTGGTGCGGACTGAACCTGACCAAAATTTGATTTCAAGGAAGATTAGCGACGCGAAGTGGTCGCTGTTTGGTGGGAAAAGTTATGAGCAGGAATTTGGATTACCCACCTCATCTCGGGATTTGAAAGGCCACAGGTTCGTCACGTTCAAAAGAGGGGACGTCCCCAACGTTTTTCACCATTGGTTAGTGGAACGCATTGAGTCCCAGCAGATTGTGGCGACCTATAGCGAACTGGACTTAATGCATTCGGCAATCAGGGCGGGTCAAGGGTTGGGAATAAGCAACGTGAAGTTGCTTGAGTCGGACAAAACCCTCATCAGGTGCTTCGACGAGATCGAGGAGCTGTCAGCGCCACATTTGTTGTTGGTTTCACCAGATGCCTACCGACGTCCTGAAGTTAAAGCCTTTGTCAAATATTTCGCACCTCGCTATGCGGTAATTTTTAAGGAACGAGCCACCTAATGCTGAATGGAGCTGCAGCCGACGAAATTGCGAGTTCCCTTCTGTGATGAGAGTTGACATGGTCCACATTAGGCTCTGAGCCGACATTCGCGGTTTTGGCTGACGGTGCTGACAGTGCAGACGGAAACTGCGGGTTGGTTTTCATGATGGGGTAAGATTCGTCTTCAGGAAGCGTCAGAATGAGAACGCTTTGATAGCTGTTCTTTGCTCCGTAGCGTAGCACCGCAGTAGCACCGGGCGAGCACGTCCCAAACGCAGAAAGCGCCCCTTTGGGCGCTAAGTGCTTGATATCTGACTGGAAGTATTGGTTGCGGGAGCAGGATTTGAACCTGCGACCTTCAGGTTATGAGCCTGACGAGCTACCGGGCTGCTCCATCCCGC
>NZ_JBXWQP010000004.1:0-48303 GCF_059612445.1 Ruegeria sp. TASC047 | reverse complement strand
GTGGACCGTGACGGCGTTGAGCGTGGCCAGGTTCTGTGTAAGCCGGGTTCGGTGACACCGCACACCAAGTTCGAAGCCGAAGCCTATATCCTGACCAAGGAAGAAGGCGGCCGTCACACCCCGTTCTTCGCGAACTACCGTCCGCAGTTCTACTTCCGGACCACGGACGTGACCGGCACCGTGACCCTGGCGGAAGGCACCGAGATGGTTATGCCCGGCGACAACGTGTCGTTCGGCGTTGAGCTGATCGCCCCGATCGCGATGGAAAACGGCCTGCGTTTCGCCATCCGCGAAGGCGGCCGCACCGTCGGCGCCGGCGTCGTGTCGAAGATCGTAGAATAATCCGTAGGCCAGGCTTCAGCCCGGCACATCGGTGAACAAACGAAGGCCGCTCCATAAAGGGGCGGCCTTTTGCTATACGCGATATAGGCTACTGCGAGGTCACTGGCATTGGCTACCCAAATGAAATTCAAAGAATGGAAAAATTGGAATGGAAATATGGCGGACAGTAAGAAAAAGACTTTGCATAATTTCGGTTTTTCACATGCTGGGTTGCTACAACCTTTTCTTCAGTCACTTTGAATTGTCCGACCGTGCCTATTTGGTAAACGTTTTGCTAGTTACGTTTTGGCCGATTGCATTTGTCATCGAGACAACTTTATTTGTGAAGAAGCGTGAGATCAGGAAAGAAGAAACGCGAGCCTAATTTCGGACGTGTGACTATCTTGTCTTGGCGTAAGGTTATTTCCCCCTTGCCAAACCCCGCCAACCCCACTAATACGCGCGAGTTCTCAACAAGAACGTCAAGGCGGGGTGATTCCCGCCTTTTGGGTTCGATGAGGGTTGGCGATGCGCGTCTGTCCTCCTCTCAACCCCAACGCCTGATAAAAGGCTGTTATTATGCAAAGCCAAAATATCCGTATTCGGCTGAAGGCATTTGACTATCGCGTTCTGGATGCCAGCACGCAAGAGATCGTCAACACTGCCAAGCGGACCGGCGCGAATGTGCGCGGCCCAATCCCGCTGCCGAACAAGATCGAGAAGTTCACGGTTCTCCGTGGCCCTCACGTTGACAAGAAATCCCGCGACCAGTTCGAGATCCGCACGCACAAGCGTCTTCTCGACATCGTTGATCCGACCCCCCAGACCGTGGACGCGCTGATGAAGCTCGACCTGGCTGCTGGTGTGGACGTCGAGATCAAGCTGCAGTCGTAAGATCGGAGGGTATAGATTATGCGCTCTGGTATTATCGCAAAAAAAGTTGGCATGACCCGCCTGTTCATGGAAGACGGCAAGCAGATCCCTGTGACCGTTCTTCACCTGGACAACCTGCAGGTCGTTGCACAGCGGACCGCTGAAAAAGACGGCTACACCGCCGTTCAGCTGGGCGCTGGTGCTGCCAAGGCAAAACGCACCTCGAAGGCCATGCGCGGTCACTATGCCGCTGCCAAGGTCGAGCCCAAGCGTAAGCTGGCCGAGTTCCGCGTCTCCGAAGATGGCCTGATCGAAGTGGGTGCCGAAATCTCGGCAGAGCATTTCCTGGCCGGTCAGAAGGTTGACGTTTCGGGCACCTCGATCGGTAAAGGCTTTGCCGGTGCGATGAAGCGCCACAACTTCGGTGGTCTGCGCGCCTCGCACGGTGTTTCGATCAGCCACCGTTCGCACGGTTCGACCGGTCAGTGTCAGGACCCGGGCAAGGTGTTCAAAGGCAAGAAGATGGCCGGTCACATGGGTGCTGCCCGTGTTACCACCCAGAACCTCGAGGTTGTCAAAACCGACGCCGACCGTGGTCTGGTCTTCATCAAAGGCGCCGTTCCCGGACCGAAATCGGGCTGGGTCACCGTCAAGGACGCCGTGAAGAAGAAAGCACCGGAAGGCTTGCCTTTCCCGGCTGCTGTGAAATCGGCTGCAACCGAAGCACCTGCGGAAGAAGTATCCGCGGAAGGTGGTGAAGCATGAAACTTGATGTAATCAAACTGGACGGCGGCAAGGCCGGCGACATCGAGCTGGATGCAGACCTGTTCGGCCTCGAGCCGCGCGCGGACATCCTGCACCGTGTGGTCCGTTGGCAGCGCAACAACGCGCAGGCCGGCACCCACAAGGTCAAGACCCGCTCGGAAACCAGCTACTCGACCAAGAAGATCTATCGCCAGAAGGGCACCGGTGGTGCACGCCATGGTGACCGTAACGCACCGATCTTCCGCAAGGGTGGTATCTACAAGGGCCCGACCCCTCGTTCGCACGGCCACGACCTGCCGAAAAAGTTCCGCAAGCTTGGCCTGCGCCACGCTCTGTCGGCCAAAGCCAAAGCAGGTGAACTGGTTGTGATCGAGAACGCCGAAGCCGAAGGCAAGACCGCCGCACTGGCCAAACAGGTTGCAAACCTGGGCTGGAAACGCGCTCTGGTCATCGACGGCGCGACCGTGAACGAAGGGTTCCTGAAGGCGTCGCGCAACATCGAAGGTCTGGATATCCTGCCGTCGATGGGTGCAAACGTTTATGACATCCTCAAGCGTGACACCCTGGTGCTCACCAAAGCGGCTGTCGAAGCACTGGAGGCTCGTCTGAAATGAGCGCGAAGGCAGAACACTACGACGTGATCCGCAAGCCGATCATCACCGAAAAGTCGACCATGGCGTCCGAAAATGGCGCGGTTGTCTTTGAAGTGGCGATCGAAAGCAACAAGCCGCAGATCAAAGAGGCCGTTGAGGCGCTGTTTGGTGTGAAGGTCAAGGCAGTGAACACCACCGTGACCAAAGGCAAGGTCAAGCGGTTCCGCGGCCAGCTGGGCCGTCGGAAAGACGTCAAGAAAGCATATGTGACCCTGGAAGAGGGTAACACAATCGACGTAAGCACCGGTCTCTGATCCAACGCTTACAGCGACACTTTTCGGCCCCGGTGGATCACTCCTCCGGGGTCGATTTCGTTTCAGACGTCAAAGCTCTGGGTTTGCGCGTCAGGGCAGGGCGGTCACACGTCCTCTAGCGGCCGCTCAGGGCGGTTCTGGCGTCACCGGCACAATGGGGGGGGCCCATCAACAGCTATCGCACCCTCTGACGGCCGCTGAGCGGCCTGCTCGCGGGGCAGGGCCTGCACTGGACACAGAAAAGGCGCCCTAAGGCGCCTTTGGGTCGTTTCAATTGTATGAGTGGTTACGAGCAATATACGTGCCGGTGCGCGATATCTGCGATGTCGCAGCGGCGGATGCCGATATCGTCCAGCTCACGGTTGCTCAGACGCTGCAACTCGGTATAGGTGCGCTGATACTCAGCAGCACGTGCGCGGGCTGTTTTGATCCGTGTGATCATTTCAGCGATCCGGGTGCCGAAGTTGAAGCCGGTATGGGTCAGTGTCGCAGTTGTCATCTCTGTATTCCTTTCTCGTATCAGGGCGTATTCCCTGACGTTTCCTTTTGAGTTCCTTCATTGGACAAGGCAGAGATAGGAGCGTTTGCTATCGCTAACAACGCAGATTTTGGTCTAGCCGATATGCATCTGTTGAATGGCTATACATGTCGTGGGCCACGTCAATCACACGCCGCTTTCATTTCTCTCGCGCGTTTTATTGCGGGCGGCCATCGCCCGACCATCACGTATGCTCAGCCCCATCAGTGTCAGATTGGTCGCTCCGGCAATCAGTTCGATGATCTGTACAATATAGAAGCTGGTATCAAACGAGCCCGCGTTTGCCTTTGCGCTCAGGTAGACGGCGGCTGGAACAAGGACGATGAGCCCGTTCATAGCAATGATCGGCATCCTTTTCTTTTTGGCGAGCGCAGGGGCATCTTTTCGGCGACGCCCAAGTGTCGCCCCGGATGCACCGACAATCACCATTGCAGGCACCAGAACAAAGAGCCCGCTGACGATCATGGACTTTACTGCCGCGACGGTCTCATGGTTTGCAAATAACTCACTGTACAAAGTGGATGTCCAGAATACGAGTATCGTAAGAAAGCCTACTACTCCGGCGATGGGGTGGATGGTTCTTAACATGTTGCTACTCCCAAATGAGGGTCAGGCGACGCAGTGGTTTTCGACTGCGAGCTTGCGAAGAAGATGTGGCCGGGCCACTGCGCTTGCTGGATAGTCCGCGATCCGACGCTGGAACTCGGGATGAGTGAATGCGTCGCGAAAGCTTTGCACGTTCTGCCAGATCGCGTAGTTCACAAAGGTCGAACTGCCCGCGATACCCTGATGGAGCTGGGTCGAGATATATCCCGGTTGCGATTTCATGAAATCCGCATCATGCGCCCATGCCCGAAGCAGCGCCTTTTCGTCTTCGGCGTCCACCGTAAACAGGTTGATCAGCACCACCGGTCCTTCCTCGGTCTGCATCTGATCTGCCAGCGTGACGATCGTGTCCAACTCTTTGATACGAGCCATTTCGGTTCCCTTCGATTCTGAAATATAGCAAGCTATATAAAATTGCATAGCATGCTATTCAAGTGTAAATCCAGGACATGGACTTCGAAAAAGAAAACTCGGCCGGGTATCTGGTTAATCACATGGCACGATTGTTCGCAAAGGAGTTGCAGCAACGCATTGCGCCCTTTGGCATCGTCGTCGGGCAATTCCCAATCTTGCTGGAACTCTGGCTCAGGGACGGTGTGACGCAAAAGGATCTGCTGACCAAAATTGACGTCGAACAGGCGACATTGGCCAACACGCTTAACCGTATGGAACGTGATGGCTTGATCAAAAGAACGAAGAACCCTGCTGACGCCAGGGCTCAATTGATTTGGCTGACCGAGAAGGCCGCAGCACTTCGCAACAGCGCCTACGAGGCAGCTCAGAACGTGAATGCTGATGCATTACAGGTCTTGAATGACCCTGAGCGCGCACAATTCATGAACTATATGCGTCGAGTCATAGGCGGCATGCGCTCAAGGTGAATTGACGGAGGATCAGTTCACGGCACCGGCAGGCAAGCCATTAAACAAAAAACGCCCCCGACCGAGGTCGGAGGCGTTTCTAAGTCTTCGAAGCTGCGGGCTTAGCCGCGCTCTTCGATGATCTCTACCAGATGCGGGATCTTGCGGATCATGCCGCGCACCGAAGGAGTATCCTCCAGCTCACGGGTTCTGTGCATCTTGTTCAGGCCCAGGCCGATCAGGGTTGCGCGCTGTTCGGCGGGGCGACGGATCGGCGAACCGATCTGTTTGACGACGATGGTTTTTGCCATGACGTGCTCTCCTTATGCTTCTGCTTCAGCAGCAGCCGGTGCATCGTCCCGCTTGGGCAGGATGTCAGCAACCTTTTTGCCACGACGTGCGGCAACCGAACGCGGGCTCTGCTCTTTCTGCAGGCCGTCGATGGTGGCGCGGATCATGTTGTAGGGGTTCTGCGAGCCCAGCGACTTGGAGACAACGTCCTTGACGCCCAGCATTTCGAACACGGCACGCATCGGACCACCGGCGATGATACCGGTACCTTCAGGCGCGGCGCGCATAACCACTTTACCGGCGCCGTGACGGCCCTCGATGTCGTGGTGCAGGGTCCGACCTTCGCGCAACTGTACGCGGATCATCTGACGCTTGGCTTGCTCAGTCGCCTTGCGGATGGCTTCAGGTACTTCTTTCGCTTTACCCTTGCCAAAGCCGACGCGGCCTTTCTGATCGCCGACAACCACCAGAGCGGCGAAGCCAAAGCGCTTACCACCTTTTACGGTTTTCGACACGCGGTTGATTGCGACCAGGCGATCTGCAAATTCCGGCGTTTCTTCACGGTCGCGGCCACGGCCCCGACGGTTTTCACGTTCTGCCATTTGGCATCCCTTTTCCTCTAGAGGCGCTTGCGGCGCCAATTGCTCAATCGAAGTGAACCCGTGAATGACATTCTGGGGCTCCCCGATCATCGAGGCGGGCGGACCCGCCTTCAAAGTGCCGGTGCCGGGCTGAAGCCCGGCCTACGGCGTCGATCAGGTAGGCCGGGCTTCAGCCCGGCGCACCATCAGATCTTCAGGCCACCTTCACGCGCAGCGTCGGCGACAGCCTTCACTTTGCCGTGGAACAGGAAGCCGCCACGATCGAAATAGGCCTCTTCGACGCCTGCCTTCTTGGCACGCTCGGCGATGGCCGCGCCGACTTTCGTCGCCGCTTCGACGTTGTTCTTGCCAACAACACCCAGGTCTTTTTCCAGGGTCGAGGCCGAGGCCAGGGTCACGCCACGTACGTCGTCGATCAGCTGAACAGAGATGTTCTTGTTCGAACGGTGTACGGACAGGCGCGGACGACCCGCGTTGACCTTGCGAAGTTTGTTCCGAACGCGCAGGCGGCGCTTCAGAAACAGGGTTCTTTTGCTGTTTGCCATTGTCTGCGTCCTTACTTCTTCTTGCCTTCCTTGCGGAAGATGAACTCGCCCTTATAGCGGATACCCTTGCCTTTGTACGGCTCGGGGCGGCGCCACTCGCGGATTTTGGCCGCGGTTTCGCCCACCAGCTGCTGGTCGATACCTTCCACAACGATCTCGGTCTGCTTCGGTGCGGTGATGGTGACACCTTCCGGAGCTGTGAAATCAACATCGTGGCTATAGCCCAGGTTCAGCTTCAGGGTGTTGCCCTGCATCTGCGCCCGGTAACCAACACCCTGGATCTCCAGCTCTTTTTTGAAGCCTGTGGTCACACCGGTTACTAGGTTGGCAACCATGGTGCGGCTCATGCCCCACTGCTGGCGGGCACGCTTGGACATGCCACGAGGGTCGATCTTGACCACGTTGTCTTCAACCGACAGCGTTACGTCGTCGGTGGCGGTGAAGCTGCGGGTGCCTTTCGGACCTTTGACTTCGATGGTCTGACCCGACACAGAGGCGGTTACGCCGCTGGGCAGCTCGACCGGTTTTTTACCAATACGAGACATTGCAGACCTCCTTAGAAGACGGTGCAGAGCACTTCGCCGCCAACATTGTTGGAGCGAGCGTTTGCGTCCGACATCACACCTTTCGGAGTGCTGACAATCGACACGCCCAGACCCTGACGGACCTGTGGGATGTCATTGACGCCCATGTATACGCGGCGACCGGGTTTCGAAACCCGCTTCAGTTCGCGAATGACAGGGGTGCCTTCGTAGTATTTCAGGCTGATTTCGATGGCCGGATGACCGTTTTCACCGGTCGTCTTTTCATAGCCACGGATGTAGCCTTCGTCCGCCAGCACGTCCAGAACCCAAACACGCAGCTTTGACGCCGGAGTGGAAACGGTGGACTTGCCGCGCATTTGCGCGTTGCGGATACGGGTGAGCATATCGCCGATAGGATCATTCATATCTATGTCTCCCTTACCAGCTCGATTTCACCATGCCGGGGATCTGACCAGCAGAACCCAGCTCGCGCAGCGCGATACGGCTGACCTTCAGCTTACGATAGTAAGCGTGGGGACGACCGGTCAGCTGACAACGGTTGTGCAGACGGGTAGCCGAGCTGTTGCGCGGCAGTTTCGCCAGTTTCAGACGCGCCTTGAAGCGCTCTTCCATCGGCTTGCTCTCGTCATTCGCGATTTCTTTCAGCTCGGCACGCTTTGCGGCATATTTGGCCACCAGGCGTTCGCGCTTCTTCTCGCGTTCGATCATTGCTTTCTTAGCCATGTCTCAATCCTCCCGGCGCTTACGCGTTGAACGGCATGTTGAATGCTTTCAACAGTGCCTTTGCTTCAGCGTCGGTTTTCGCTGTGGTGGCAATTACGATATCCAGGCCCCAGACCTCGTCGACCTTGTCGAAGTCGATTTCCGGGAACACGATGTGCTCTTTCATGCCCATGGCAAAGTTGCCACGACCGTCGAAAGAAGGCTTAACACCGCGGAAGTCACGAATACGCGGCATCGCGATCGTGATCAGACGATCCAGGAATTCGTACATCCGGTCACCGCGCAGGGTCACTTTCGCACCCAGCGGCATGTCTTCACGGACGCGGAAACCCGCGATCGACTTCTTCGCCTTGGTTGCAACGGCCTGTTGACCGGCAATCGCAGTTAGGTCCTCGACAGCGGCTTTCGCTTTCTTCGAGTCTTTGACAGCCTCAGCACCACAACCGATGTTCAGAACGATTTTTTCCAGCTTGGGCAGCTGCATGTCGTTCTTGTAGCCGAACTCTTCTTTCAGAGCGGCACGGATGGTCTCGGCGTACTGCGCTTTCAGGCGCGGGGTGTAGGTTGCGTTATCAAGCATCGATCACGTCCCCTGTGGTCTTGGCGAAACGCACCTTCTTGTCACCTTCCATGCGGAAGCCAACGCGGGTTGCTTTGCCGTTCTTGTCCAGCAGTGCCAGGTTCGACAGCTCGATCGGGTTAGCCTGAGGCAGGCGACCACCTTGCGAGGTTTGCGACTGGCGGGTGTGGCGGATGGCGATGTTGATGCCATCGACAACAGCTTTACCGGCTTTGGGGTCAACCGAGGTGATAGTTCCCTCTTTGCCCTTGTCCTTGCCGGCCAGCACGACGACCTTGTCGCCTTTGCGGAGTTTAGCAGCCATGATTACAGCACCTCCGGAGCCAGCGAGATGATTTTCATGAAGTTCTTCGCGCGCAGCTCACGAACAACGGGGCCAAAGATACGGGTACCTACGGGCTCGTTGTTGTTGTTCAGGATGACGGCGGCGTTGCGATCGAAACGGATCGCGGTGCCGTCTTCGCGACGGACTTCCTTGGCGGTGCGTACGACGACGGCCTTGCGGACGTCACCTTTCTTTACGCGGCCGCGCGGGATGGCTTCCTTCACCGAGACGACAATGATGTCGCCGACGGAGGCGTATTTACGCTTGGAACCACCCAGGACCTTGATGCACTGAACTCGGCGTGCGCCAGAGTTGTCAGCGACATCCAGATTGGTCTGCATCTGGATCATGTGGTTTCTCCCGACCTGTGGGGGCTGGTCTGATTAAATCCCCCAGGGTTTCGACAAATGAAAAATCCCGGAAGCTTACGCTTCCAGAACTTCCCAACGTTTCGTCTTCGATTTCGGCGCGCATTCGATGATGCGTACAGAGTCGCCGACCTTGAAGGCGTTCTTTTCGTCATGAGCCCGGTATTTCTTGGACTTACGAACGGTTTTGTGCAGCAGCGGGTGCTTGAAACGGCGCTCGACCAGCACGGTGATGGTCTGTTCGTTGGCGTCGCTGGTCACGGTGCCTTGCAGGATACGCTTGGGCATCTGATTACTCCTCGGATGCCGCGGCAGCGGCCTTTTCGTTCAGGATGGTTTTGACGCGGGCAGCGTTGCGGCGGGCCGCTTTAATGCCAGCAGTGTTTTCCAGCTGACCGGTTGCCTGTTGAAAGCGCAGGTTAAAGCTTTCTTTCTTCAGGTTGACCAGTTCCTCGCGGAGCTGATCAGGGGTCTTGTCACGCAGTTCTTGGGCGTTCATCGCCTTTTTCCTTTGCTCAAAACACCAGAAGGCCCCGTACACGGGTCACCTTTGACCTGGTGGATGAATGATAGACATACGAATCGCCCGACAACGCCGGGAGACCGCAAGATGCCGCTCTATAGGGGGTTAGGGGTGGGGTGGCAAGGAAAATTTTAAAGAATATCGCCGCTCCGCAATATGCCTGCACACCTCCCCATCGCCAGGAGGACAGCAGGTTTCCAACAAACCAACACGTAACGAAATTCCAGGTAATTCCCCGACATTAGGGCGCAACTTGAGGCTCTATCGCGAGAGCAACAACGGACCTCAGCAAATGAATTGGTAATCCCTCTGAACTATATGGAAGTCATGTAGGAATGACTGCTCGAAGAAATCATATGTGCCGGTGGGTACGCCACGCATTTGTTCTCAGGCTCCCAAGCCAGTTTTTCCAAAGTCATTTGAGCTTTCTGGCGATGGCAGATCGTATGTATTTCCAAGGGTATTTTACAGCATGATCACGCTCTGCAATGATATGATCACGCTCTGCAATGATGCCCTCGGCAGTGGTGGCACCGCCAACGCTGCTGTGTTTTATCCGGCTTAGACCATCCATCGAAAGGCCGTGCGCCCGGGCGAGAGACACTAGAACATCGTCGCTAACCGCCTTTTGGCCGTCTTTTTCGAAGTAACCAAAGAATTCTCGAAGCTTTCTTTTGGCTTCGTCTGTCGTTGCGGTATTCAACACCTTCATGGATCCCGGCGAAAATCGATCGACCGAGGCCTGACTACCGGCGTACTCCAATACATTATGACCAACGGCCGTTGGATTTTGGACCATGTCTTCATATTTTACTTCAAAATAGTCTGTCTCTGTACGCTGCAGGAACGCGGTTAAAAAAGCGTTCTGGCGATCGCAAAGCTGTATCAACTTTATCAGGAATTCCGGATCAAAACCTTCGAGAACTTCTTCAACCGATTCAGGTTTGCTCAGATTTATTTTGTTCTCCATCCCATTGTTCATCACGTGATACAGCCCTGTCCGACTAGCGAAATACTGCGATAGCGCCTGCCCAAGAGGATTTCGAATAAGGTAAAAGCACGCCGCTTCACTGAAACGATCACGGAAACTCGCCCAGAACTTTTCGGCGTAAGGAAGCGAACGATCTTCGAGGGAGTAAGGTTCATTGAAGTAGGCTTTTGCAACGGCTGTAAGGTAGCTCTCCATGATGGTTACCGCGGTTGCTCCAGAGCCATCGCGACCATACTCAAGCTTTTCAAGCAAAAGGTCTCGATCCCAAGTTTTTTTGGGAATAGTTTGGATTTCGGCCCAGGGTTCGCCATGTTGGCCAAGGTCGCCTGCCCTGCTCAAACTGGTCTCGAACATGGTACTGCCAACCCGTTGGCTGGCAAAAACAACGCACAGCTTGCCCATTCTAGACTTCCATAAAAGACAATCCGGACATTAAGCAACCTAACGCTCGCCCTGGGTATCAGCCAAGTTTAAAAGTTCGTTCTCAAACGTCTACTGCGGTTCGGCAATGTTAGACCCACTTATAGTTGAAACTCACCGAAATCCGCTCTTCCTCGGCCAGGTTCATCGGCACCTCGTGGCGCAGCCAGCTTTCCCACAGCAGCACATCGCCCACCTGCGGCTTAATATAGATGAAGGGTTGCAAATCGCGTCGCCCGCCTTTCAGCCGTGTCGGCGCGGCCATCATACGGCCTGAGCGCGGGTCTTCCAGTTTCAGCGCACTCGCGCCTTCGGGCATCGCCACATAGGTGGTGCCGGAAATCACACTGTGCGGGTGCAGATGGCTGGAATGCATGCCACCCTCGGGCAGGATGTTGATCCACAGGTCTTCCAGCTTCAGCTCACCTTCACCCAGATCAAACTCCAGATCCTTGGCAAAAGCCGCCACATGGCTGTCCAGCGCCTTGACCAGATCGGCGAATATCGGAAACCGCCAGGGCAGGTCGGTCAGCGAGGCATAGCTGGTGTAACCGGGATAGCCGTTTTCTTCGCACCAGTCCTGCCCGGCCTCGTCATCCTCGGCGATGACAAGGCACGAGCTTTCCAACTCCTCCGCATCGATCGGGGGACCGAACTCGGACAAGGAGGCACGATAGAGGCGGGTGACGAAGAGTGATTCAATCTGTGGCATGGGGCCGTCTTAACCCAGCCGCGCGGTGAAGGCGATGGCTGTTTTGCGAGGCTCTGCCTCGCGCGACGGGGGCAGAGCCCCCTATAGAAAAACCCCCGCCGGTGTTCCGACGGGGGTCAATCTTGTCACGAGCGGGGGTGCCCCCGGATCGCTTACCAGTCTTCGCGAACCACGACGCGGGTCTTGATCGGCAGCTTCATCGCAGCCAGGCGCAGGGCCTCGCGGGCGATGTCGTCATTGACGCCGTCGATCTCGAACATCACGCGACCGGGCTTGACCTTGCAAACCCAGCGGTCGACCGAACCCTTACCTTTACCCATACGAACTTCGATCGGCTTTGCAGTGACCGGAGTGTCGGGGAAGATGCGGATCCAGACACGGCCCTGACGCTTCATGTGACGCGTCATGGCACGACGTGCAGCTTCGATCTGGCGTGCGGTTACACGCTCAGGCTCGATCGCTTTCAGGCCGTAGGTGCCAAAGTTCAGATCAGAGCCGCCCTTGGCTTCGCCCTTGATCCGGCCTTTGTGCAACTTGCGGAATTTTGTACGCTTTGGTTGAAGCATATCTTTCCCTCCTTAGCGACGACCGCCACCAGCACCACGAGGTGCAGGGCCGTCCTGGAGTTCCTGTGCTTTACGATCACGTGCCTGCGGATCGTGCTCCATGATCTCCCCTTTGAAGATCCAGACCTTGATCCCGATGATCCCGTAGGGGGTCATCGCTTCGGCATGTGCGTAATCGATGTCGGCGCGCAGCGTGTGCAGCGGCACACGGCCTTCGCGGTACCATTCGGTCCGTGCGATTTCGGCACCACCCAGACGGCCAGCGACGTTCACCCGGATACCCAGGGCGCCCATGCGCATGGCGTTCTGTACGGCACGCTTCATCGCGCGGCGGAACGAAACACGGCGTTCCAGCTGCTGAGCGATCGACTCGGCAACCAGCTGACCGTCAAGCTCGGGCTTGCGCACTTCGACGATGTTCAGGTGCAGTTCGCTGTCGGTCATCGCGGCCAGCTTCTTGCGCAGAACTTCGATGTCCGCACCTTTCTTGCCGATGATGACACCCGGACGTGCGGTGTGGATCGTAACGCGGCACTTCTTGTGCGGACGTTCGATGATCACACGGGCAACACCGGCCTGCTTGCACTCTTTCTGGATGAACTCACGGATCTTGAGGTCTTCCAGCAGAAGATCACCGTAGTCCTTGGTATCTGCGTACCAGCGGCTGTCCCAGGTGCGGTTGACCTGAAGGCGCATGCCGATCGGATTGACTTTATGTCCCATTAGGCTTGCTCCTCAACTTGACGCACCTTGATGGTGATCTCCGAGAACGGCTTCATGATCTTGCCGAAACGGCCACGCGCACGCGGGCGACCGCGCTTCATGACCAGGTTCTTGCCAACCCAGGCTTCGGCGACGATCAGCTCGTCAACGTCCAGGTTGTGGTTGTTTTCGGCATTCGCGATTGCGGACTGCAGGCACTTCTTGACGTCCTGCGCGACGCGCTTGTTCGAGAAAGTCAGGTCGGTCAGGGCCTTCTCGACTTTCTTGCCGCGGATCATTTGCGCTACCAGGTTCAGTTTCTGCGGGCTGGTGCGAAGCATGCGCGTTTTCGCCATTGCTTCGTTTTCAGCCACGCGGCGGGGGTTCTTTTCCTTGCCCATGACTTACTTCCGCTTCGCTTTTTTGTCTGCGGCGTGGCCATAATAGGTCCGTGTCGGCGAATATTCACCGAACTTCTGACCGATCATGTCTTCCGAGACGTTTACCGGGATATGCTTCTGGCCGTTGTACACACCAAAGGTCAGACCCACGAACTGGGGCAGGATGGTGGAACGACGCGACCAGATCTTGATGACTTCGTTGCGGCCCGACTCGCGCGCTGCTTCGGCTTTTTTCAGCACGTAAGCATCGACGAAAGGACCCTTCCAAACAGAGCGAGACATGGATTAACGTCCCTTCTTCTTGGCGTGCCGCGAGCGGATGATCAGCTTCTGGGACGCTTTGTTCTTGTTGCGGGTACGCTTACCCTTGGTGTCCTTACCCCACGGCGTAACCGGCGTACGGCCACCCGAGGTACGACCCTCACCACCACCATGCGGGTGATCGATCGGGTTCATAGCAACACCACGAACCGACGGACGCACGCCCTTGTGGCGCATACGACCGGCTTTACCAAGGTTCTGGTTGCTGTTGTCGGGGTTGGACACGGCACCGATGGTGGCCATGCATTCCTGACGGACCATGCGCAGCTCGCCCGAGCTCAGACGGATCTGAGCGTAACCGCCATCGCGGCCCACGAATTGCGCGTAAGTACCGGCCGCACGTGCGATCTGACCGCCTTTGCCAGGCTTCATCTCGATGTTGTGGACGATGGTACCGATGGGCATGCCCGAGAACGGCATTGCGTTGCCCGGCTTGATATCGGCCTTTGCCGACGCGATGACCTTGTCACCAACAGCCAGACGCTGCGGAGCCAGGATATACGCCTGCTCGCCGTCTTCGTATTTTACCAGTGCGATGAACGCGGTCCGGTTCGGGTCATATTCGATCCGTTCGACGGTTGCCGCGACATCAAATTTATTCCGTTTGAAGTCAACGATCCGGTAGAGACGCTTTGCGCCACCGCCGCGGCGGCGTGAAGTGATCCGTCCGGTGTTGTTCCGGCCGCCCGATTTGGTCAAACCCTCTGTAAGAGACTTGACCGGACGTCCTTTCCAAAGCTCCGAACGGTCGATCAGCACCAGCCCGCGCTGGCCCGGCGTCGTCGGCTTGTACGACTTGAGTGCCATGCTTTCTGTCTTCCGTTTAGCAAGTGCGGGGATTTCCCCGCTATGTGATAGGCCCCCGTAGGTGCCAAGGGTATAGGGCCCCGAAGGTCCCCGGTTACAAATATCAGAGGCCCCGGAACGAATCCGAGGCCGTAAGATTGGGAGCGTTTAGCAGTGTTGGGGGTGGGTGTCTATAGAAGAAACCCGAATTTCATCTTCCAAACATGCGATCGCCTCAAGCTGCAACTACTGCCAGCTTGAAAACACTTCGCGGGCCTTTTCACTCTCGGGCCGCAGGTTTTCGATCCCCCCATAGGGCACACCTTTGCCCAGTGGCAGGTGAGGATACTTTTCGATCATCTTCTGGTGCCGTTTCATCATGTCCTGAAAGGACGCGCCGGACCAGAGTGAGCCACCGATATCGGGCGTGGATTCACGAGGGTCACGCAACACGTTATAAACCGGCGCTGCAGCGCCGGGCACACCGGGCGGCGGTAAGTGCATTTTGAATTCCTGCTTAACAATCGAACGCAGAACAGGACCCTCGTAGATATAGACGTAGTCTCGGCGTGAGTTCCCCTCGCCCTCCAAAAGCAATGCGGTCTGGTCTATCCCATCTATCACACGATCGCGCGGAATATGTTCACTGCCTCCCGCGATCCGAGCCAGCGTGGTGTATAGATCTGAGACGTGAATAATGTCACCGGCATAGCTTCCGGCTTCGACGGCGGCTGGCCATCTGACAAAAGCATCAACCCGCACACCACCTTCAAGGTGTTCGGCTTTACCACCGCGATATATTAACTCCATCATCCCCGAATCCGGCGAGTATTGTTTGAATATCCCGTTATCCGCCATAAAAATGACCAGTGAGTTCTCGGATATACCGAGGTCATCAATCTTGGCCAGCAATTCGCCAAACCATGTATCTACAACTTCCAACTTGTCCGCCATGAAGCCACCATTCCGACTCGTTTGCTGATCGGAATAGGTGAAGTTCAACGGATAGAGCGGCCAATATTGCAGGAAGAAGGGAGAGTCTTCTTTCGATAACAGTTCGAGCTGTTCCAGGGCTTGGGATTGATAGCGCTCATTCATTCGCTCGTAATGCGCCTGCGTCCATTCTTCACCCGGAGCGAGGTCAACTTCTCGGGCCAATCCCCCCGCCATAGCCTCCAACCCCGTCACAAGCCCATAGGGTTTAAACAGTTGGTCAATGGCAAATTCACCGGACTGGGTAGATCGGTGCCAACCGTTTAGATTGCTCGCTGCTGCGGCTTCAGGTGTCATCAAACTCAGCTGCACTTGCTGATGGACAGAAAAAAGGCGTTATCGAACCCCTGATTGTGCGGGAACGACTGCTCAATATCTCCCTGATGCCACTTACCTACATGGGCAGTATTGTAACCGGATTGCTTTAAAACCTCGGCCAGCGTCACCTCATCTGCCGACAGTCCTTCGCCAACCAGGGCAACTTTCACTTCTTCCTGCCCGGCACGAACCGGGTGGCGACCCGTCAAAAAAGCCGTTCTCGTCGGAGTGCAAGAGGGCTCTGTGTACATGCGCATAAGAGAAAGGCTCTCTGCGGCAAAATCGTTGATTTCCGGGGTATCAAAGCCCGTCACATAGTTCATTGGCCGACTGCCCATCAGGCCGAAACTCACATCGTCTATCAGGACAAAGAATATGTTTGGTGGGCGGTCATTATTGGCAGATCGAATAGCTGCAAGCTTTGCATCGACTTCGAGATCCTGCGCGTCCCATTGATCACCGAATTGCGCCCGAAGGAATTCGTACTCGCCGTCATGTACAATCGGTTGGCCTTGTGCATGCAGAGTTGTTGCAGCGGCCAACCCGGCAAAAATGGTTCGAAAAAGCATCAAATCCCCCCAATTGACTATCGTCTCAAGGATAGCGGTTTGAGCCCACCAGTCAAACATTCAACAATTTGAAGGAGAGAGCCCCGTCAATCAAAAAAAAGGGCCCCCGCCTTCGCGGGGGCCCTTATCTCTCTCCAAAGACGGATCCGATCAGAGACCGGTAGAACGTTAATGGTGTTACCCTCTTCCAGGGTCACATTTGCTTTTTTGACGTCTTTCAGACGGCCCAGCTGGCCGCGGAACCTACCCCTCACCCATACAGCGCGCGGGCCTCGGCGAAGGACAGCAGTCGGCGGCTTTGCTCGTCCCACAGGTGCAGGCGCGCGTTGGCGAGGCTTTCGCGGATGGTCATCCGGTTGCTGTTGGCCAGCTCATCATGGTCGCGCAGCACTTCGGTCAGGCGATAGAACGGAATGCGGCTGTACAGGTGATGCACGTGGTGGATGCCGATATTGGCGGTGAACCACTGCAACACGGACGGCAAAATATAATGAGAGCTTCCGTGCAGCGCCGCTTCGTGCAACTGCCAGTCTTCATCGGCGTCCCAATGCGTGTCCTCGAACTGGTGTTGCACATAGAACAGCCATACCCCGGCGGTGGCGGCAATCAGGGTCGAGGGCAGGAAGATCAGAACCATCGGCATCAGCCCGCCAAAATAGTAAATGGCCACAAGCGCAACCAGAATGGCAAGATTGGTGGCCATGGCGCTGACCCAGAACCGGACGCTGTCGGTCAGGCCCAGTGGAAGGCGGTTCTGAAACAGGAACAGATAACCGGGGCCAAAGACGAACAGGGTGATCGGGTTTCGATACACGCGATACCAGAACCGGCTCATCGGGGTTTTTGCCTGATATTCGGCCACGGTCAGGGTGTGGATATCGCCCATCCCGCGCTTGCCCAGATTGCCGGAACTGTTGTGATGTGTGGAATGCGTGCGGCGCCAGACATCATACGGTGTCAGCGTCAGAACTCCGATCGCGCGTCCAACCCAGTCGCTGACCGTCCGGTTCTTGAAGAACGCGCCGTGCCCGCAATCATGCTGGATGGCAAACAGACGCAACAGAAAGGCCGCGTTGAGAACGGAGATCGCAAAAGCCAGCCAATAGCTGACCGACAGCGACATCCAGGACAAGGCCCAAAGCGCGAAGAAGGGGATGATACTGACGCCCAGTTCAAACGCGCTGCGCAGCTGATCGGGTTCGCGATATTTGGCAAGCGTTGTGACCCAGTCACGTGCAGCGGTAGCCCCAGGCTGTGTCCGGGTCGAAAGAGTGGTTTCAGTCATGCGCCTGCCAAGTTCTTGTTTGTGGCAATCCGGATAGACTACCGCCCGGTCATGGCAAGCGATATTTGCCAAAATCGCCATATTTCGTGCTCAATTTTCGGTCAGACCCCGGTGAAGGTGTCCTTTTGGGTTCACCTTGCGGGGCCGGTCCCGGGGCTTTGGCCGATCAGGCCAAGCGGCTGGCGATCTACAGGCTTGCCAAGGGGGATCATCGGGCCTATACGCCTGCGGTGGCTTTTTGGCCGCGAGAATCAAAACCAAGAAATGCCGTGTTTGGCCCATCACGCTTCGGGGGTCATATCCGGCTTAGGAGAAGCGAAATGAAACTGAACGAATTGCGCGACAATCCTGGCGCCGCCCCGAAACGCACCCGCGTTGGCCGTGGTCCGGGTTCCGGCAAAGGTAAAATGGGTGGCCGTGGTATCAAAGGCCAGAAATCCCGCTCGGGTGTGGCCATCAACGGCTATGAAGGCGGTCAGATGCCCTTGTACCAGCGTCTGCCCAAGCGTGGCTTCAACAAGCCCAACCGCAAGGCATTTGCCGTTATCAATCTGGGTCTGATCCAGAAATTCGTCGACGCCGGCAAGCTGGACGCCAAAGCTGCGATCACCGAGGATGCACTGGTTGCGTCCGGTCTGGTCCGTCGCAAACTGGACGGCATCCGCGTTCTGGCCAAAGGCGAGATCAGCGCCAAGGTGAACCTGGAAGTGACCGGTGCGTCGAAAGCTGCTGTCGAGGCAGTTGAAAAAGCGGGCGGTTCACTGAAAGTCACAAAAGCCGCTGCGGCAGAGTAAGCGCTTGTGAGCGGGCAAAGACCCGCTTACATAGACTTCAGAGTTTTCCAAGACGCCGTCCGAGCCGGAAAACGGTTCCGGGCGGCGTTTGCATAAGAGAGACCGACTTTATGGTATCAGCAGCAGAACAAATGGCAGCCAACACAAGCTGGGCTGCCCTTGGCAAGGCCACCGATCTGCGCAACCGCATCCTGTTCACGCTGGGTTTGCTGATCGTCTATCGTCTGGGCACCTTCATTCCGGTGCCGGGGATCGACGGAGCAGCATTGCGCGAGTTCATGGAACAAGCGGGGCAGGGCATCGGCGGCATGGTTTCGATGTTTACAGGCGGGGCGCTTGGCCGAATGGGCATCTTTGCCCTTGGCATCATGCCCTATATTTCGGCCTCGATCATCGTGCAGCTGCTGACATCGATGGTTCCCGCGCTCGAACAGCTCAAGAAAGAGGGCGAGCAGGGCCGCAAGAAGATCAACCAATACACCCGTTTCGGCACCGTGGCGCTGGCCACCGTTCAGGCCTATGGTCTGGCTGTGTCACTGGAATCGGGCGATCTGGCGACCGATCCGGGGCTGTATTTCCGCATGTCGACCATGATCACGCTGGTTGGCGGCACCATGTTCCTGATGTGGCTGGGTGAGCAGATCACCGCACGCGGCATCGGCAACGGTATCTCTCTGATCATTTTCGTCGGCATCATCGCCGAGGTCCCCGCCGCCCTGGCGCAGTTCTTCGCGTCGGGCCGTTCGGGCGCAATCAGCCCCGCCGTGATTGTTGGCGTGATCGTGATGGTGATTGCCGTCATCATGTTCGTGGTCTTCATGGAACGGGCGCTGCGAAAGATCCATATCCAGTACCCGCGCCGTCAGGCCGGGATGAAAATCTATGAAGGCGGCTCCAGCCACCTGCCGGTCAAGGTCAACCCCGCGGGCGTGATCCCGGCGATCTTTGCCAGCTCGCTGCTGCTGCTGCCGGTGACGATCTCGACCTTCTCGTCGGGCGCTGCAAACGGGCCGGTCATGTCGTGGCTGCTGGCCAATTTCGGCCCCGGACAGCCGCTGTATCTGCTGTTCTTCGCGTCGATGATCGTGTTCTTTGCGTATTTCTACACGTTCAACGTGTCGTTCAAACCGGATGATGTGGCGGACAACCTGAAAAAGCAGAACGGGTTCGTGCCCGGTATCCGCCCCGGCAAGAAAACCGCCGAGTATCTGGAATATGTGGTCAACCGCGTGCTGGTGCTGGGTTCGGCCTATCTGGCCGCCGTCTGTCTGCTGCCTGAAATCCTGCGGGGCCAATTTGCCATCCCGTTCTATTTCGGCGGCACCTCGGTTCTGATTATCGTCTCAGTGACCATGGACACGATCCAGCAGGTTCAGAGCCATCTTCTGGCGCATCAATACGAAGGGCTTATCGAAAAGTCTCAACTGCGCGGCAAAAGCAAGAAACGCGGCAGGAAGGGACCCTCTCGTCGATGAATATCATTCTGTTGGGCCCCCCGGGGGCCGGGAAAGGAACGCAGGCGCGTCACTTGGTTGAAACACGCGGCATGGTACAGCTCAGCACGGGCGACATGCTGCGCGAAGCCAAGACCTCGGGCACCGAGATGGGCCGGAAGGTTGCGGCGATCATGGATGCGGGCAAGCTGGTCACCGACGAAATCGTGATCGGCCTGATCGAAGAGAAACTGACCACCGAAACAGGCGCCGGTTTCATCTTTGACGGCTTTCCCCGCACGCTGGCGCAGGCCGATGCTCTGGCCGCTCTGCTGACCAAGCTGGGCCAGTCGCTGCACACCGTGATCGAGATGCGCGTCGATGACGACGCGCTGGTGGGCCGGATCACCGCACGCTCAACCTGCGGCGGATGTGGCGAGGTCTATAACGACAACACCAAGCCGATCCCGGCAGATGGCAAATGCACCAATTGCGGCAAGGAAAATGATTTCCAGCGCCGCGCCGATGACAACGAAGACAGCCTGCGCACGCGCCTGATGGAATACTACAAGAAGACGTCTCCGCTGATTGGCTATTACTACGCCAAGGGCGATCTGCGCCCAGTCAACGGGCTGGCGGATATCAAGGAAGTGACGGCGTCGATCGAGGCGATACTGGGTTGACCGAAAGTTGGGGCTTGACGGCCCCACCAAAAGCCCATATCGACCCCCATCCCTAAAGGGAATCAAGACCGCATGCGGGATTCGTCCCAAATGCCCCGACCACCTCGAGTAAT
This sequence comes from Ruegeria sp. TASC047, assembly GCF_059612445.1. Classification (NCBI taxonomy): domain Bacteria; kingdom Pseudomonadati; phylum Pseudomonadota; class Alphaproteobacteria; order Rhodobacterales; family Roseobacteraceae; genus Ruegeria; species Ruegeria sp. TASC047. Next base: position 27,844 of record NZ_JBXWQP010000004.1, on the reverse strand, counting down.
ACTGGACCCTCTGGCGTCACTGCCACGGTAAAGTGTTGTGAAAAAAGGTTCCGGAGTTACGGAACCGCAACAAAAAGGAAAGTGACACGTGGCACGTATTGCCGGCGTAAACATCCCGACTGCAAAGCGGGTTCCAATCGCCCTCACATATATCACCGGTATCGGCAACACCTCGGCCAACGCAATCTGCGAAGCCGTGGGCATTGAAGCGCACCGCCGCGTCAATGAACTGTCGGATGCCGAAGTTCTGGCCATCCGCGAACATATCGACGCCAACTACACCGTCGAAGGTGACCTGCGTCGCGAAGTTCAGATGAACGTCAAGCGTCTGATGGACCTGGGCTGCTATCGCGGTCTGCGTCACCGCCGCAACCTGCCGGTTCGCGGTCAGCGTACCCACACCAACGCTCGTACCCGCAAAGGCCCCGCAAAGGCCATTGCCGGTAAGAAGAAATAAGGGAGGGTCTGACCGATGGCACGCGATAAGACTCGCATCAAGCGCAAAGAGCGCAAGAACATCGCATCGGGCGTTGCCCATGTGAACTCGACCTTCAACAACACCAAGATCCTGATCTCGGACGTACAGGGCAACGCCATCTCGTGGTCGTCTGCCGGTACCATGGGCTTCAAGGGATCGCGGAAATCTACTCCGTATGCCGCGCAGATGGCTGCGGAAGACGCAGGCAAGAAAGCGCAGGAACATGGCGTCAAGACGCTGGAAGTCGAAGTTCAGGGCCCCGGTTCGGGTCGTGAATCGGCTCTGCGCGCACTGGCTGCCGTGGGCTTCAACATCACGTCGATCCGTGACGTGACCCCGATTGCTCACAACGGCTGCCGTCCGCCGAAGCGTCGTCGCGTCTAAGCGATCTGGAATTAAGCTGGGGCTGTGTTTTTGCACGGCCCCAGCACGTCATTTTGAACCTCGGGCGTCTGCACCTTGTTGGTCATGGGGCGCGGGCAGGAATGGAGGGATTACATGATCCACAAGAATTGGGCAGAATTGATCAAGCCGACCCAGCTGGAAGCCAAGCCGGGCAACGACCCTGCGCGTCAGGCGACCCTGGTTGCCGAACCGCTGGAACGTGGTTTTGGTCTGACCCTGGGCAACGCCCTGCGTCGCGTTTTGATGAGCTCGCTGCAAGGCGCGGCCATCACCAGCGTCCAGATCGACAACGTCCTGCACGAGTTCTCGAGCGTGGCGGGTGTGCGTGAAGACGTCACCGACATCATCCTGAACCTCAAGCAGGTTTCCCTGCGCATGGAAGTCGAAGGCCCCAAGCGCCTGTCGATCAATGCCAAAGGCCCGGCAATCGTTACGGCTGGTGACATCAGCGAAAGCGCAGGCATCGAGGTTCTGAACCGCGATCACGTCATCTGTCACCTGGACGACGGCGCCGACCTGTTCATGGAACTGACCGTCAACACCGGCAAGGGTTACGTTTCGGCTGAAAAGAACAAGCCGGAAGATGCGCCCATCGGTCTGATCCCGATCGACGCGATCTATTCGCCGGTCAAGAAAGTCGCCTATGACGTGCAGCCGACCCGCGAAGGTCAGGTTCTGGACTATGACAAGCTGACCCTGAAGATCGACACCGACGGTTCGATCACCCCCGATGACGCACTGGCCTATGCCGCGCGCATCCTGCAGGATCAGCTGTCGATCTTCGTCAACTTCGACGAGCCGGAATCGGCAAACCGTCAGGACGAGGACGATGGTCTGGAGTTCAACCCGCTGCTGCTCAAGAAAGTGGACGAGCTGGAACTGTCGGTCCGTTCGGCAAACTGCCTGAAGAACGACAACATCGTCTATATCGGCGACCTGATCCAGAAGACCGAAGCCGAGATGCTGCGCACCCCGAACTTCGGCCGCAAGTCGCTGAACGAGATCAAGGAAGTGCTGTCCGGCATGGGTCTGCACCTCGGCATGGATGTCGAGGACTGGCCGCCCGACAACATCGAAGATCTGGCAAAGAAATTCGAAGACGCGTTCTAAGTATCTTCGGCTGCGGCGGCGGGGCCAACCTGCCGTCGCAGGTTTTGTACATTTCGGACCAATGGGGTCCGAAAGCCGGTACAAAACGTACAATCCGGGCAATCCCGCCCCAAGGTGAGCCTCTGACACGCATCGGAGGCCGGACAAAGCAAAACGCGAAAGAAGGAATTGAAAAATGCGTCACGCACGTGGTTACCGCCGCCTGAACCGTACTCATGAGCACCGCAAGGCTCTGTTTGCAAACATGGCTGGCTCGCTCATCGAACATGAGCAGATCAAGACAACTCTGCCCAAGGCAAAAGAACTGCGCCCGATCATCGAAAAGCTGATTACCCTGGGCAAGCGCGGCGACCTGCACGCCCGCCGTCAGGCCGCAGCACAGCTGAAAGAAGACAAAGACGTCGCCAAGCTGTTCGAAGTTCTGGGCCCCCGCTATGCCGAGCGTCAGGGCGGTTACGTCCGCATCCTGAAAGCCGGCTTCCGCTATGGTGACATGGCTCCGATGGCGATCATCGAATTCGTCGATCGCGATGTTGATGCCAAAGGCGCCGCGGACAAAGCCCGTACTGCTGCCGAAGAAGCCGCAGCCGAAGAATAAGCACTAAGGTCATCGACCTAATGCGCCTGCCCGAGCAATCGGGCAGGCTTTTTTTGTGCCTCAGTCAGCCAATTGTCATCATGTGGATTGTCCATTAAGTTCAAACCGTTATGACAAATAAACCTGCTGCTGGATACTCGGGCAAACCGCTCTGGGCGAAACTGGGTTTCAAACCCGGATATGCGGTCCGTACGCTCAACGCTCCTGCCCATTATCCCAACCTGACTGCAGGTGCCGACGGTGTTCTGTTCGACCCTGCAGCCGATCCTGCGGATGCGGTTCACATGTTCCTGAACCATCCGGACCAGATCGCCGAATTGGCCGCTGAGCAAATCGCCCACATACGGAGCGGAGGAATGCTGTGGGTCTCCTGGGCCAAGAAATCTTCGCCCCTGCACGCAGGTGTGACCGAGGATATGCTGCGCAGTGAAATCCTGCCGCTGGGCTGGGTCGACGTGAAGGTTTGCGCGATTGACGCCGATTGGTCCGGGCTCAAGTTCCTGCGCCGCCGAAGCTGAGCGCGCGGCTTGCATTTATTGCCTTTGCCCCGCATATCCCAAGGATAATCAAATCCGGAGCCCCCATGATCCGCGCATCCTTCATCTCTCTTATGCTTGTCATGGCCCTGCCAGCATTTGCCGAAACCCGCATCCCGCAATCGCAGTCCGAAATCTCTCTGGGCTTTGCTCCGGTGGTCAAAAAGGCCTCGCCTGCGGTGGTGAATATCTACGCCAAGATCGTGCGGCAGGGGCGGGCCAGCCCGTTTTACTCGGACCCGTTCTTTCGGGATTTCTTTGGCGGCAGCTTGGGAACGCCGCAGCCGCGGGTTCAGAACTCGCTCGGTTCCGGGGTCATCCTGACTGAAGATGGCTACGTTGTTTCCAACTACCATGTTGTAGGCTCGGCGACCGAAATCAGGGTCGTGACAACCGACCGGCGCGAGTTTTCTGCCACGGTCGTACTGGGGCATGAAGAAAGCGACATTGCGATCCTGCGTCTGGAAGAGGCGCAAGACCTGCCCTATCTGACCCTGCGCGATTCCGATCAGGTCGAGGTTGGCGAACTGGCCCTTGCCATCGGCAACCCGTTCGGGGTGGGGCAAACGGTGTCCTCTGGTATCATCTCGGGCTTGGCGCGCACAGGTACTGCGACAGGCAATGCACGCGGGTATTTCATTCAGACAGATGCAGCGATCAACCCGGGCAACTCCGGTGGTGCTCTGATTGATGTGAACGGGGACCTGATCGGGATCAACACGTCAATTCTGACACGCTCGGGCGGGTCGAATGGCATCGGTTTTGCCATCCCCGCAAATCTTGTGGCCGAGTTTCTGAAACAGGCCCAGCAGGGCAATGACAGTTTTATCAGCCCCTGGGCAGGCATGACCGGTCAACATATGAGCGCGGATATTGCTGAATCCCTTGGTCTTGCCATCCCGCTGGGTGTTGTCATCTCGGACCTGCATGACCTTAGCCCGCTGCGTGAGGCGGGGCTTAAGGTGGGGGACGTCGTGACCCATGTGGACGGGGACGAAGTGAACTCGCCAGCCGAGATGAAGTTTCGCATGTCCGTAGCGGGGGTGGGGGGAACATCGGTTCTGACACGGCTGCGCGGCACCCAGAGCGAAGAGGTTGAGGTGGCACTGATCAAAGCGCCGGAAACCCCCGCCGCTGAAAAGACGACATTGGATGAAGACACTGTCCTGCCGGGGCTGGTGGTGTCCCGCGTCAATCCTGCGGTGATCTCCGATATGGGCTTGCCACTGTCCCAGACAGGTGTCGTTGTTGTTGATCCCGGCCCCTATGGTGGCCGCGCGGGTTTGCGATCGGGGGATATTCTTGAAAGCATCAATTCCAATGACATCGAACGTCCTGGGGATGTGGAGAATGCGCTGACAGATCCGGGTCGTCGTGTGCAGATGGGTCTTCTGCGCGGTGGCCGGTCAGTCTCATTGCGGTTCCGGCTGTAACCCGTGAGCGATCTGTTCGATACCGGGCCAACGGAACCCACCGCTGCGCCACACCGTCCCCTGGCGGACCGGTTGCGCCCGCAGTCACTGGCCGAGGTCATCGGTCAGGAACAGGTTCTTGGCCCGGATGCACCGCTGGGGGTCATGCTGGCGTCAGGCAGTCTGTCCAGCCTGATCTTCTGGGGGCCGCCCGGTGTCGGCAAGACAACGATCGCACGGTTGCTGGCGCAGGAAACCGATCTGCAATTCGTTCAGATCAGTGCGATTTTCACCGGTGTTCCGGATTTGAAGAAGGTTTTTGAAGCGGCCAAGATCAGGCGCCAGAACGGGCAGGGGACCTTGCTGTTCGTGGACGAGATCCACCGCTTCAACAAGGCGCAGCAGGACGGGTTTCTGCCGCATATGGAGGACGGCACGATCCTTCTGGTCGGGGCAACGACCGAGAACCCGTCCTTTGAGCTGAACGCCGCGGTTCTCAGCCGGTCGCAGGTTCTGGTGCTGGAACGGCTTGGCCTTTCCGATCTTGAACGCCTGACCCAGCGCGCCGAAAAAGAGCTGGACCGCGCGCTGCCGTTGACACCCGCAGCCCGCGATGCGTTGCAGGAAATGGCGGATGGTGACGGACGGGCGTTGCTGAACCTGATCGAACAGGTCTCGGCCTGGAAGGTGGATGCGCCACTGGACACGGACGCGCTGTCGACGCGGCTGATGCGGCGGGCGGCGAAATATGACAAGTCGGGTGATGAACATTACAACCTGATTTCAGCCCTGCACAAATCGGTGCGCGGGTCCGACCCGGACGCGGCGCTGTACTGGTTCGCGCGAATGCTGACAGGGGGCGAAGACCCGCGCTATCTGGCGCGTCGGATCACACGGATGGCGGTCGAGGATATCGGTCTGGCCGACCCGCAGGCGCAGGCCATCTGCCTGCAATCCTGGGAAACGTATGAGCGGCTCGGCTCTCCCGAAGGTGAGCTGGCGCTGGCGCAGGCGCTGGTTTATCTGGCCCTGGCCCCGAAATCCAACGGTGCCTATGTCGGCTATAAGGCAGCGATGCGGCTGGCCAAGCAATCAGGCAGTGAGCCACCGCCCAAGCATATCCTGAATGCCCCCACATCACTGATGAAGGATCAGGGATATGGTGCTGGCTATGCGTATGACCATGACGCCGAAGACGGGTTTTCTGGTCAGAACTATTTTCCCGAAACAATGAAACGCCCGGTTCTGTATCAACCGGTCGAGCGCGGATTCGAGCGTGAGCTGAAAAAGCGCCTCGATTACTTCGCCAAGCTTCGGACCCAGCGCAACAGCTAGGCTGGCTGGGAATGTATTGACCGCGCCGAGGAGTGGCGGGCGACGCTGAGCCCCCACGAACGCCAAACGTTCCTGTCTGATACCTTGACTCTTGCCGCGTTGCGCGCGAGAGACCCCCATGATTTCTGGGACACGGACAAAGACGCAATCCGGGCGGATCACCCGCGCGGCGCAAGGGGCAATGGCATGAGTGGCGTACAGATGATTACAGTCGCTGAAGGGGACGGCGATCAGCGTGTGGACCGCTGGTTGCGCCGCCTGTTCCCGCATGTCAGCCAGGGCCGCATCGAAAAGATGTGCCGCAAGGGAGAACTGCGTGTGGATGGCAGCCGGGCCAAGGCCTCGACCCGATTGGAGGTCGGGCAGGTGGTTCGTGTGCCGCCATTGCCAGGGCCTGATCACAAACCGGTTGAGGTCAAGCATCGTATCTCGGATGCGGATGCCAAGATGATCCAGTCCTGCGTGATCTACCGTGATGATCACATTCTGGCCCTGAACAAGCCGCAGGGCCTGCCGGTTCAGGGCGGCAGCGGGCAGACCCGGCATGTCGACAGCCTGTCTGAGGCGTTGCGGTTTGGGTATGACGAAAACCCGCGTCTGGTTCATCGCCTGGACAAGGACACGTCAGGTGTTCTGCTGCTGGCCCGTACGCGCGAAGCCGCGAAGGGGCTGACAGCCGCTTTCCGTCACCGCGACACGCGCAAGATTTACTGGGCGCTGGTTGCAGGCGTTCCCACGCCATATCTGGGTGAAATCAAGACGGGTCTTGTGAAAGCAGCCGGTCATGGCGCCCACGGCGAGGGTGAAAAGATGATCCCCGTCCATATGAACGAGATCGACAGCACCCCCGGTGCGAAACGGGCACATACACATTATGCGACCCTCTACCGGGTGGCCGGGCGCGCCGCTTGGGTGGCGATGGAGCCAATCACGGGCCGCACCCACCAACTGCGCGCGCATATGGCAGCGATCGGGCATCCGATCATCGGCGACGGAAAATACGGTGGCTCGGGGCAGGAAAACCTGGGTGACGGCTGGGGCGCACAATTGGGTGGGATCATCAGCAAAAAGCTGCATCTGCACGCGCGGCGACTGTCATTCCTGCATCCGATCACGCGCAAACCTGTGACCGTGACCGCGCCCTTGCCGGAACATATGAAACACAGCTGGGACACCTTCGGCTGGACCGAAGATCTGGCCGCAGACGACCCGTTTGAGGCGCTGCAATGAGCGCACCCCTGCGGTTGGTTCTGTTTGATGTCGATGGTACTCTGGTCGACAGCCAGGGCAGTATCGTTCACGCCATGACCACCAGCTTTCAGGCAGCGTCGGTACCTGTACCGACGCGAGAGGTGATCCTGTCCATTGTCGGGCTGTCCCTGCCACATGCCATCGCACGATTGGTGCCGGACCAACCTTCCTCGGTACAGAACGATCTCGTTGAAGGGTACAAGGAAGCTTATCACGCGCATCGCTTGGATTTGGGCGCTGCCAGCTCTCCACTCTATCCCGGCGCGCGAGAGGCGATTGAAGCCTTGCACGCCGTACCCGAAGTGCTTCTTGGGGTGGCAACCGGCAAATCCCAGCGCGGGCTTGATGCGTTGATCGAAGTGCATGGGCTTGAGCGCTACTTCGTCACCCGGCAGGTCGCCGACCACCATCCGTCGAAGCCGCATCCGTCCATGGTGCAGGCCGCGTTGGCCGAGACCGGTGTCGAACCCGACTGCGCGGTGATGGTTGGCGATACAAGCTATGACATGGACATGGCCGCTGCTGCCGGAGTGCGCGGCATCGGCGTGGCATGGGGGTACCATGATCGGTCTGCTTTGACCTCGGCCACCTGCATGATTGAGACCTTTGACCAGTTGCCCACTGCGCTGGCCGGGATATGGAACTGAAACATGAGTGACTGGAAACCGAAACGCTTCTGGAAAGAAAGCCGGATTACCGAGGTCGACGGTGGGTTTACGGTTGAACTGGATGGCCGCCGCGTCAAGTCCCCTGCCAAAGCGGCGTTGATCCTGCCGACCCGCGCCATGGCCGAAGCGGTTGCGGCAGAATGGGATGCCCAGCAGAAAGAGGTAGATCCGTCGACGATGCCATGCACCCGTTCGGCGAATGCGGCAATCGACAAGGTTCGGCCCCAGCACGGGGAAGTTGCCGATATGCTTGCGGATTACGGCGATTCTGATCTGCTGTGCTATCAAGCGACACATCCAACAGAGTTGCAGGAACGTCAAAGCGCCGAATGGGATCCGGCACTGGACTGGGCCGAGGCTGCGCTGTCTGCTCGCTTGCAGCCGGTTATCGGTGTGTTGCACAAGCCGCAATCTGCCGCTGCCCTGTCGGCTCTGCGCGCTCGCGTCCACGCGCTGGATGCGTTTCAACTGGCGGCGTTCCACGATCTGGTCAGCTTGTCAGGGTCATTGATTCTCGGGTTTGCGGCGGCCATGGATTGGCGCGAACCGGCCGAAATATGGCGCATTTCGAGGCTGGACGAAACCTGGCAGATCGAACAATGGGGTCACGATGACGAGGCCCATGCGGTTGCCGAAACGAAGAAAGCCGCATTTCTGCATGCTAAACGCTTCTTTGATATGTCGGTTTGATCCTTATTTTCCGATTTTTGGCCAAATGTTCAAATTGGTTGGGGTCTGATCCATCGTTTTCGATGATCCGACCCTTGACGTTTGTTTATGAATACGCCCAAACTCAGTGCCACTAAAGGGGAGACACCTTTGGAGTAACCTATCCGGCATCCACTTGCCGGGCAGAGCCGCCTCTGATGGGGCGGGAAATCAGGAAGAGGTAAAAATGAAAAAATCCGTAATCTTGGGCGCGGCAACGATTGCCGGTCTTGCTGCTGGCGCAGCCGTGGCAGGGACCGTTGACGACGTTAAAGCGCGCGGCAAGCTGAACTGTGGTGTGACCACCGGTCTGGTTGGCTTTGCTGCTCCTGACGCCAATGGCGAATGGCAGGGCTTTGACGTATCGCTGTGCCGTGCCGTTGCTGCTGCTGTTCTGGGCGATGCAAGCGCGGTAGAATTCGTTCCGACCACCGGTAAAACACGTTTTACCGCTCTGGCCTCGGGCGAGATCGACATGCTGGCGCGTAACACCACCTGGACCTTCAGCCGCGACGTCGACCTGAAGTTCGAATTTACCGGTGTGAACTACTATGACGGTCAGGGCTTTATGGTTCCCAAGGCACTGGGCGTAAGCTCGGCCAAGGAACTGGACGGCGCAACCGTTTGTATCCAGACCGGCACCACAACCGAGCTGAACCTGGCGGACTTCTTCCGTTCGAACAACATCAGCTACGAACCGGTTCCGATCGAAACCAACGCCGAGGCACAGCAGCAGTATCTGGCTGGCGCATGTGACGTATACACCACCGACGCTTCGGGTCTGGCGGCAACCCGCGCCACATTCGAAAACCCCGGTGATCACATCCTGCTGCCCGAAATCATCTCGAAAGAACCGCTGGGCCCGCTGGTCCGTCACGGCGACCACGAGTGGGGCGACGTTGTGCGCTGGACTCTGAACGCGCTGATCTCGGCTGAAGAGCTGGGCGTAACTTCGGCCAATATTGATGAACTGGCCGCTGGAACTGATAACCCGGAAATCAACCGCCTGCTGGGTACCGAAGGCACCCTGGGCGAAATGCTGGGTCTGGACGCTGACTGGGCAGCCAAGGCGATCAAAGCCGGTGGCAACTATGGCGAAGTGTTTGCCAAGAACATCGGTGAAGAAACCCCGATTGGTCTGGCACGCGGCCTGAACGCACAGTGGACCGAAGGCGGCCTGCTGTACTCGCCGCCGTTCCGCTAATATCGACGGAGAAGGGCGCAGGGCAACCTGCGCCCTTTTTCCATCCATAAGAATCACGCCCGTACGGTTTTGAGCAGGGATCAACTCTGCCGACATATTTACGGGATGCACGGGGATATACATAGGTCATGACGACTCTCACTGACCCGCCGAAGGAGCAGTTCCGGCTGTCCATGCTCCTTTATGATACGCGGTACCGATCTGCGACCATTCAGGTCATTGCAATGATCGGCTTTATGCTTCTGGCAGCCTGGATCATTTCCAATACCATCCAAAACCTCGAAGCGCTTGGAAAACCGGTTGAGTTCGGCTTTTTCGCAGAACCGGCCAGTTACGATATCAACCAGCGCTTGCTTGAATACGATTCGCGCGACAGTCACTTGCGCGCGGCCTTTATCGGCTTGCTGAACACGCTGGTTGTGGCGGTTCTTGGTTGTATCACAGCAACGATAGTCGGTGTTTTGGTTGGTGTTCTGCGCCTGTCCAACAACTGGCTGGTTGCGCGGATCATGACCGTCTATGTTGAGATGTTCCGCAACGTACCTGTGCTGCTGTGGATTGTTCTGGCCATGGCCATTCTGATCGAAAGCCTGCCAGCACCAAGGGCGTTCCGCGGAGAAAACCCAGAAGCCACGATGAATCTGTTCGATTCTGTCGCGGTGACCAATCGCGGGGTCTATATCCCGGAGTTCCTGTTCTCGCGCAGCTTGGGTGATATCCACATATTCGGCACGTCGAGCCTGCGGTTCGATATCTCGCTGGACCTGATCGCCATTCTGATCGTGCTTGGCGGCAGCATCTTTGCGATGCGCAAGGTGTCCGCCTGGGCACAAGCCAAGCAAGAGGCATCCGGTGATCGTCCGACTATCTGGCACATCCAGCTGGGTATTCTGTTTGTGCCGATGATTGTCCTTCTCACCATCTTGGGGTTTCACCTTGGTTTCCCTGAGCTGAAAGGCTTCAACTTTACCGGTGGCACACATTTGCGTAACTCGTTGATCGCGCTGTGGCTGGCCTTGTCGCTTTACACGGCGGCCTTCATCGCCGAGATCGTTCGTGCGGGTATCTTGGCCATCTCAAAAGGCCAAACCGAAGCCGCATCGGCGCTGGGTCTGCGCCCGGGCCGGACCATGCGCCTTGTGATCCTGCCGCAGGCATTGCGGGTGATCATTCCGCCCATGATCTCGAATTATCTGAACCTGACCAAGAACTCGTCACTGGCGATCGCGGTCGGATATATGGACATCACGGGGACTCTTGGCGGCATCACCATGAACCAGACCGGTCGCGAGCTGGAATGTGTTCTGCTGTTGATGCTGGTCTATCTGTCCATCTCGCTGAGCATCTCGGCGGTGATGAACTGGTACAACAACCGTGTAAAACTGGTGGAGCGGTAATATGAGTGATGTTTCATTTGTCCGCACGGAAATGCTGCCCGAGCAGGCACCGCCTGCTTCCGAGGTCGGTGCGCTGGGATGGGTCAAGCACAACCTGTTCTCAAGTTGGTTTAACACGATCCTGACGGTGGTTTCGCTTTATGCGATCTACTACGTGCTGTCAGGTGTTCTGCCATGGATTTTCCAGTCCGTGTGGAATGCCGACTCTCTCAACGAGTGCCGCGAGATCATGATGGCCACCTGGGGGTCGACCCATGGGCACGCCTGCTGGGCGGTTATCAATGACCGTTGGTTACAGTTGCTGTTCGGCTTCTATCCAAGCCATCTGTACTGGAGACCGATCCTAGCGCTGGTTCTGTTGCTGGTCGCATTGGCGCCGGTTCTGTATTCGGACCGCGTCCCAACCAAGATGCTGATCTTCACGGCAATCTACCCGTTCCTGATGCCGTTCCTGATGTGGGGCGGAACCATCTGGGGGCCAATCTCGGCCGCGCTTGGGTTTGTCGTCGGTTGGTTTGCGTATTCGGTTCTCAGCAAACAGGTGAGTGAACTGGTGGGTATGATCGGTGCGGTCGTTGCCGCAGTGATCTGGTGGCTGGTGCTATCCAGCTATTTCACGGGCGCGTTGGACTCGGTTCTGCCGATTGGCATCGAAGCTGTCGAAAGCCGTCAGTTCGGTGGTTTCATGCTGGCGATCCTGCTGGGCGTTGTGGCCATTGGTGTCTCACTTCCGATCGGTATCGTTCTGGCGCTGGGGCGTCAGTCGGACCTGCTGATCGTCAAATACCTGTGCGTGGGCTTTATCGAGTTCATTCGCGGTGTGCCGCTGATCACCTTGTTGTTCGTGGCGTCGCTTCTTCTGAACCTGTTCCTGCCGCCAGGCACCAACTTTGACATCATCTTGCGGGTGATGATCATGATGACCCTGTTCTCGGCGGCCTACATGGCCGAGGTGATCCGGGGTGGTCTGGCTGCCCTGCCACGAGGACAGTACGAAGGCGCCGACAGTCTGGGCCTGAACTACTGGCAGGCGCAAAGGCTGATCATCATGCCGCAAGCCCTGAAAATCTCAATTCCGGGCATCGTGAGCACATTCATCGGGATCTTCAAGGATACGACGCTGGTGTCGATTATTGGGTTGTTCGACGTGATCGGATTGGCATCTGCTATCCGCGCCGACACAGCCTGGAACGGCATCTATTGGGAACTGTTCGCGTTCATCGCGTTCCTGTTCTTCATCGTCTGCTTCTCTATGTCCCGTTATTCCATGTATCTGGAGCGCAAGCTTCAGACTGGCCACCGTTAAGGAGTTCAACACATGTCTGAACTTGCAATTGACCGCGAAATCGACCGTTCCAAAATGCAGGTGAGCGACGAGGTCGCCATCGAAATCACCAACATGAACAAGTGGTACGGTTCCTTTCACGTGCTGCGCGACATCAATCTGACCGTCAATCAGGGCGAGCGGATTGTTATTGCGGGTCCGTCCGGGTCAGGGAAATCTACCCTGATCCGCTGCCTGAACGCGCTGGAGGAACACCAGCAGGGCACGATCATCGTGGATGGGACCGAGCTGTCGAATGACCTCAAAAACATCGACAAGATCCGGTCCGAGGTTGGCATGGTGTTCCAGCACTTCAACCTGTTCCCGCACCTGACCATTTTGGAGAACTGCACGCTGGCCCCGATCTGGGTGCGCAAGACGCCCAAGAAAGAGGCCGAAGAGCGCGCGATGCATTTCCTTGAAAAGGTGAAAATCCCCGAGCAGGCCGACAAGTATCCTGGTCAGCTTTCGGGTGGTCAGCAGCAGCGTGTGGCAATTGCCCGCTCGCTGTGCATGATGCCGCGGATCATGTTGTTCGATGAACCGACATCGGCGTTGGACCCCGAGATGATCAAAGAGGTGCTCGACACCATGATCGAGCTTGCCGAGGAAGGCATGACCATGCTGTGCGTGACGCACGAGATGGGCTTTGCCCGTCAGGTTGCCAACCGTGTGATCTTTATGGATGCGGGCCAGATCGTGGAACAGAACGAACCGGAAGAGTTCTTCAATAATCCGCAAAGTGAGCGGACGAAACTGTTCCTCAGCCAGATTCTGGGACACTGAACGGCTCAAAATGGTGGAAAGGCGGGGTTTTGCCCCGCCTTTTTCTATTCCAGCAACTCTCGCGCGGTGGTGAAGCCCAGCACGGTGCCCATATGCCATCGCACGTCCGACCAGCTGTCGGCGTTGAATGTCATCACAGTGGTTGCACAAGTCGGATAATCGAAAAAGCGCATGTGATCCGGTGGCCGTTGCACAAGGCGGTTGGCGAATTCGGCGATTCCGGGGTTATGGCCCAGCATCAACACAGTCGGTTCCGTAGCGCTAGCCAACTCGAGCAACATGTCTTCGGCGTCGGCGTGGTAGAGCGCATTGTGAAAGCGGACCTTATCGGCCGTTAACCCCATCCGGTCCCATGTCTCGCGGGTGCGGGTTGACGTCGAGCTTAACACTTCATCCGGCAACCAGCCGTTATCTTGCAGCCATTCGCCAATGGCCGGGGCTGACCTGCGCCCACGCTTGCTCAGGGGGCGTTCATGATCGCCAAGTCCTGGGTTATCCCAGCTGGATTTGGCGTGACGCGTCAGGATCAGAGTGCGGGTCATGACGGGTGAAAAGCCCTCATATGATGGGCTGATTGTTCGGGGTCGCGCCCTGCGCCCGCGCTGAGCGGGCAGGCGAGGCGGGCCAGACAGCCGCCTGTCATGCAGGTTTGACCCTCAGTGGTATCAAGATGGTCGTGGCAGGCTGCAAGGTCATAGAAGTTTTGCGCGTTCAGCGCGCCGACAGGGCAGGCCGTCGTGCACGGGGCGGCGCAGGTGTTACAGGGGGAAACGCCGGGTGTCTCTGGGATGGCAAACTCATGGGTGAAATGCAGTGCGCCGCGATATGAGATCATCATACCGACCGTGTCATGTACCAAAGCCCCCACCGGGCTGCTGAAGGTGCGTCCCGATTTCAGGGCCCAGTCGATGAAAGGCGCATAGGGTGGACCACCAAAGGGGAAATAGGCCTGTGCACCGAACGCATGCGCCATCTGGCCGACGATTCTGGTTGACCAGCGGTCTACTGGATCAGGCCCCCGCCATTCCGGCGAGGCTTTCAGAGCAGGCCAGAAATCAGAACCCGCGCCCAGCAAAATTAACGTGCCAGTGTCAAGTTGCCGGGCTGCCACGCGATGAGGATGCAGCGTGCCCATGACAATCAACCCCGCCTGACGCGCCGCATGTTCCACGCGGCCATAGGTTTCCGCATCTGGAACAGAGGAAGGTTGCGCAAGGTCTGTCATCTTCCCTCGGCTGTTGCTGCGATCAGTCTGGCCGTATCAGCGACCCGGCGCCATGTTCCGTGAACAGTTCAAGCAAAACCGCATTTGGCGCGCGCCCGTCAAGTATCACGACGGCCCGAACGCCGCTGTGCAGGGCATCGAGGGCAGTTTCGGTCTTGGGGATCATACCGCCCGCGATGGTGCCTTCGCGGGTCATCTCGCGGATCTGGCCGGCTTTCAGCTCGGTCACCACATCGCCCGCCGCGTTCTTGACGCCCGAGACATCTGTCAGCAACAGAAGGCGGTCAGCTTTCAATGCCGAGGCAATCGCCCCGGCAGCCGTATCGCCGTTCACGTTAAACGTTTCACCCTCACGGCCCGCGCCCAGAGGCGCGATGACCGGGATCACATCATGTGAGAACAGATCATGCAGGATTTTCGGGTTCATCTCGGAAGGGGTGCCGACATAACCCAGAGACGCATCCGTCTGGTCGCAGATCATCAGGTTTGCATCCTTGCCCGACAAACCCACGGCCGAGCCGCCCTGACCATTGATCGCCTGAACGATGCGCTTGTTCACCAGGCCAGACAGAACCATCTCGACAACTTCGACGGTTGCCGTGTCGGTCACGCGCTTGCCGTTCATAAAGTCGGACTGGATATCCAGCTTGTCCAGCATCGCGTTGATCATTGGACCACCGCCATGCACAACAACCGGGTTCACGCCGACCTGCCGCATCAAGACGACATCGCGGGCAAAGCTCTCCATCGCCTCGTCACTGCCCATGGCATGCCCGCCCAGCTTTATGACGACGATGGCCCCATCATAGCGCTGCAGATAGGGCAATGCGCTGTTCAGGGTTGCTGCGGTGGCGATCCAGTCCCGGTTCATGTCACGTGTCTTCATTGCTAAGGTCCCTCTGACCGTCCGTGTTAGGGCCTTTGCACCGCGCTGCCAAGGGCGAAGCTATTCCAGATGCGCAATGATCGAGCGCAGGGTCGGAATCCCGTCGCCTTTTTCGGACGAGGTCAGGACGATTTCCGGGAATGCTGCGGGATGTTTGGACAAAGCCGCACGGGTTTGTTCCAGAACCTTCTCGCGCTCGTTGGCCTTGACCTTGTCGGCCTTAGTAAGGACGCATTGAAAGGTCACGGCACTGGTATCCAGCAATTTCATGATTTCAGCGTCGACCGGTTTTACCCCGTGGCGCGCATCAATCAGGACAAAGGCACGGCGCAGCGTCTGACGACCGCTCAGGTATTGCTTGAGTAGCTTCTGCCATTTTTCCACCACGTTAACCGGTGCATTGGCATACCCATAGCCCGGCAGGTCCACCAGATAGAGGTCTGGGCCTTGCGTGAAGAAGTTGATTTCTTGCGTACGGCCAGGTGTGTTAGAGGCACGCGCCAAACCCTTTGTTCCGGTTAGCGCATTGATCAGGCTGGATTTGCCGACATTCGAGCGACCGGCAAAACAAACCTCCAGACGGTCAGGGGCGGGCAGGCCCGTCATGGCGACCACGCCTTTGACAAATTCAGACGGGCCGGCAAACAGCTTGCGACCGCGTTCTTTGGCGAAGTCATCCGGCTCTTCGGCCAGCGGAAACGGAAGCGTGGTCATAGCACCTCCAGCGTATCATTCAGGCAGATTTCACCACCCTGAATTACTTCTGCATAGACACCGAAATCCTGATGATCCCAGCTGTTCAGCGCGCCCAGAGTATCCGCGTCGCGTTCGCCGGTTTCCGGATTTGCAGTGGTGGCCAGACAGCGAATGATACGCTCGCGCACCCGGAGCACGGTTTCGCCAATGCGAAGGTTACGGCCCAGCCAGTCGAATTCATTCCACTCAGGCAGGCCTTCGAACCAGATGTTCCCGCGCCATCGCGCCGCAGACAAAGACTGGCCCAGCTTTTGTTCAACAGCGCGATGAGACGCCATGTTGCACAGGCTGATTGACGGGAAATCGGTATCGGTCATACCGCGCCCGGGCACCCGGACAATTCGGGTGGACGCAGCGCGATCCGAGGGCATAAGCGGTTTTACCCAGTCCAGGAAAACCGATTCCTCTGTGTCCGGATGAAAGCTCAGATCCGGGCGGTCCGGGTGGCGCAACGTGACCTGCTCGCCGTCCAGTTTCGCCCAAATCGCCATCAGCTTGGGGGCTTTTGAACCGCGGCTGAAATTTACACATGGGGCCCATTCCGTTCCGTCGGTCTTGGCCGCTTCATGGGCAACGGCCCAAACGCGATCCCCGGGCATGGTCTGCCCGGGGTTGAGGGTAATCTGGCTCAGGGCTTCGCGCCCATGGCTTTTGATCGGGTGACGCCAAAGGCCTGAAACTGTTCCGCTCATTTCTTGTCCGTGTTCGGCAATCGCTTAAATCCGGATTTGATGTTTCCGAACACGTCCGGCGTATAGCCCTGACTGCGCATAATCAGATACTGTTGGGTAAAGGTGATCGTGTTGTTCGCAATCCAGTACACGACCAGACCGCTGGCAAAGCCGCCCAGCATGAACATGAAGACCCAGGGCATCCACGCGAAGATCATCGCTTGTGTGGCATCGGTTGGTGCCGGGTTCAGTTTCTGTTGCAGCCACATCGAGATCCCCAGCAGCAGCGGCAGAATACCGATAAAGATCAGCGCCATCAGGGTGTCCGGTTGCGGGCCAGCCCAGGGCAGCAAGCCAAAGAGGTTCATGATCGAGGTCGGGTCAGGTGCGCTCAGGTCCTGGAAGGGGCCGAACCACGGTGCCTGACGCAGTTCGATTGTGACGAAGATCACCTTGTACAGTGAAAAGAAGATCGGGATCTGCAACAGGATCGGCAAACAACCGGCAGCGGGGTTCACCTTTTCCTTCTTGTACAGCTCCATCATGCCCTGCTGCATCTTCTGACGGTCGTCGCCCGCGGCTTCCTTCAGGGCTTCCATCTGCGGCTGCAGTTCCTTCATCTTCGCCATCGAGACGTAGGATTTGAAGGCCAGCGGGAACAGGATTGCCTTGATGATCAACGTCAGGCCGATAATGGACCAACCCATATTGCCGATCAGCGCATGAATGTTGTGCAGCAGCCAGAAAATAGGCTTGGTCAGGAAGAAGAACCAGCCCCAGTCGATGCTGTCGATGAATTTCTGCACACCGTCAGCCTGGTATTCGCGGATGGTCTCCCACTCTTTTGCGCCGGCAAACAGCTGCGTTGTCACCTGCTCGGTCGCACCCGGCGCCACGGTCAGCGTCGGAAGTACCGTTTCTGTCTGGTAAATCTTGCGACGCGAGTCGTATTTGGCAGCCGCCTTGAACGCAGAACCGGGTTCCGGGATCAGCGTGGTCATCCAGAAGTGATCAGTGAACCCGATCCAGCCGTTTTCCTTGACTTGAAACACCTCGGCCTGAGCGCGCTCGTCCGGGTCGATATCGAAATCACGAACGTCACCATAATCCACTTCGGTCAGAGTGCCGTCGGCCATACCGATCACACCCTCATGCAGAATGAAGAAGTTCTTCAGGTCCGGCAAGTCCCCGTCTTCGCCAATGCCGTGGCGCGCAAGAATGCCATAAGGTGCCAATCCAATTTCAACCCCGGTGGCGTTTTCGACAAATTGCGTGACTGTGAACATGTAGTTCTCGTCAACCGCTATGGTGCGGCGGAACGTCAGACCATTGCCGTTTTCCCAGGCCAGCGTCACAGGTGTGTCAACACCCAGGGTTTCGCCCTGCTCAAGCGTCCAGATGGTATTTGGTCCGGGAACATCTGCACCGGTCAGGCCCGCGCCAGGAGCCCAGCCATAGAGGGCGTAATAGGCGGATTGCGATCCGACTGGCGACAACAACTCGACAATCGGAGAATCCTCGGCCAGCGAGACCTTGTAGTCTTTCAATGACAGCTCGTCGATCCGACCGCCAGCAAGGGACAGGCTACCGGTCAGGCGGCGCGTGTCGATATTGATGCGGGGCGCTTCGGCCTCGGGTTCAGCTTCGGTAGCTGCCGCGGTTGCCTCTCCGACAGTACTGGTGTCGGCCGCACTGGGCGCCTGAACCTCACTGCCTTCGACGCTGGTTACTTCAACCTGATCCGTGGTTGTCGTCTGTTCCGGAGGGGGAAACAGCACGAACCAGACCAGGATCACGAGAAAGCTGAGCGCGGTTGCGAGGATGAGGTTCTTGTTCTGATCGTCCATCGGGGACAGCCACCTTGAGCAGTGAAAGACACCCGCAGGGTTCAACAGAGTGCAGACCCAAAGGTCAAGCGGAATCGCCCGTCATTTCGTCACGGAGGGGTCTTCTTTGTCGCGATTTCCGGTTCCCTACCGCGTTTTCCGCCCGATTTTGGGAACACCGTCGACCTTGTTGCGGTAAGACGTGATCCAATCCTTGGTTTTTTCGAATGGCATGGGCTTGCCGATGCCAAACCCCTGAACATGATCGCAACCCAGTTGGGCCATCAGAGCGTGCTCACCCGGCGTTTCGACACCTTCGGCCAGAGTTTCCAGATGCAAACGTTCTGCCATCATCAGAATGGCGCTGGCAAGCTGTTGCTGGCTTGGGTCCAGATCCGCTTTGGCAACAAATGACCTGTCGATCTTGATGCGCGATACGTTGAACCGTTTGATAGAACCGATCGAGGCATGTCCTGTCCCGAAATCGTCCAGATCAATACAGCACCCCATTGCGGCAAGCCCGGTGACGTTGCGGGTGATGACATCGTCGGGCCGTCTGGAGAACACGGTCTCCAACACCTCGACCGCCAGCCTGTCAGGGGTCAGATCGAATTGATCCAGTTCCCATTTCAGACGGTCGATCAGGCCCGGATTGCGCAGTTCGTCAGATGAAAAGTTGATTCCGATGCGCGGCACCGACAGCATGGACCGATCCCAGTCGCGCATTGCGGAAAAGGAATGATGCCGCATGGCCTGACCCAACCGGTCCATCAGTTCGGCCTGTTCGGCAAAGGGCAGGAACACATTGGGGGCAAGAACCCCTTTTTTCGGATGTTCCCAGCGGGCCAGAGCCTCAAACCCGCTGATACGCCCGGTATCGGTTGAGATCTGGGGTTGAAACCATGGACGGATCTCACCGCTGTCCAGCGCCGCTTCGAATTCTTTGCGCAAGTTGATCCTGACCTGTGCCCGTCTGCGCGTCTGAGAGGAAAAAGCGCGAATCGTGGATGGCCCGTTTTGTTGTGCCTCCAAAAGGGCGTTATTTGCGGCCTCCTGCCAATCGATTGCAGAGCCGTCAGTGATATTGCTGCTCAGGCAAAAGCCAATGGAACAGGACATATACACGCCGGTGCCATTCAGCATGATGGGATCTTCTACGGCGTTTTGCATACGGCCCGACATCTGAATACAAGCTTCCAAATCCAGTTGCCGTGCCGGGTGCAGAACAACCATCATCCTGTTTCCACCCATCCGGGTTGCGCAATCATTTGAGCGGATCATGGACAAAACGCGCGAGCAGAATTGCTGTGCAACGTGGTTTGCCGCCGCCTGTCCGTGCAGATCAAGCAATTGCGAAAAGTCATCCAGAACCACTGCGAAACAGGCCGAGTTTTCCCCCTTCAGGCGGGCGACGGCAAATACCTTCTGCAAAACTGTTTCAAACTGGTCCTTTGACAGCAGACCACCTGGACGCCAAAGCCCCTTACGCGACGGATTGGCTGCGAACGCATTGATGCCTGCGACGATCAGAGGCAAAATCAGGGCCAGTGCAAACAGGGCCTGTTCTCCCCCAATCCAGAATGCACTCAGACAAAGCGCCGGAACAAAGGCCAGCGCGGCTGGGCCGCCCAGAACGGTTTTCAAAGAATGGACAAAACGGTCGGTAAGGGGATGGTTCCGCATCAGCTTTCTGGCCTTGGGCATGATCTGCACAAGGTAAAGCCTATGAAACCAGTCTGAGTCAGTCGTTAACGCAGAAGCGGAATCTCATCCAAATTCCCGGAATTTTCGTTGGAATTTAGCGAAAGGTTAATGAAATCAAATAGCTTTCCATCCAGAAGGTGCGATGGCCGCGCATTTGTTAACGCTCGGAACATAACCTGTCGCCGACCCGGGCTGTTCTTTTCCCATTGATCCAGAATCTGTTTGACCTGCTGGCGCTGCAACCCATCCTGACTGCCGCACAGGTCACAGGGAATGATCGGGTATTGCATCGCCTTTGCAAATTTCTCGCAATCGGCTTCGGCGACATGGGCGAGCGGGCGGAATACAAAAAGATCGCCTTCTTCGTTCACCAGTTTCGGCGGCATCGTGGCAAGACGACCGCCGTGGAACAGGTTCATAAAAAACGTCTCAAGGATATCGTCGCGGTGGTGCCCCAGAACGACCGCCGAGCATCCCTCCTCGCGCGCGATGCGATAGAGGTTGCCACGGCGCAAACGGGAACACAGGGCGCAAAAGGTCCGGCCCTGCGGGACCTTGTCCATCACAACGGAATATGTGTCCTGATATTCGACCCGATGCGGTACGTCCATTCGACCCAGAAACTCGGGCAGGACCGTGGCCGGAAAGCCCGGCTGGCCCTGATCCAGATTGCAGGCCAGCAGATCGACAGGCAACAGGCCCCGCCATTTGAGCTCGTAGAGAACAGCCAGCAATGTATAGCTGTCCTTGCCACCCGAAAGACAGACCAGCCAGCGTGGAGGCTTGCCATCCTTGTCGTGGGCGGACGGATCCACCATCCCGTATTGCTCGATCGCTTCACGGGTCTGGCGCACAATACGTTTACGCAGCTTCTTGAACTCGGTTGTCGAGGGCGCGCCGGCAAACAGCGGGTGGATATCGTCTGCATCATCAAACATGCGCCGTGGTTACAGCGGACCGAAGGCCCGGGCAAGGCGTAGAAGCAGGATCAACCGCGTTTGGAGCGTAGTTGCACCCGTGTTACCCTGCGCGTATTTTTCAGGAGGTATATTATGGACTACTTCTTTTCCGTCCGCGCCCGCAGCGGCGATCACTATTCAAACAAGATGGGTGCCGCGCGATATCTGGCTATCCCGGGAAATGTCGGGCAACCGGCACGGCAGCATGAAATACCGCAGTCTCAATGGATAAGCCGGATCCAGGCCGAAGCCGGGGCGACGGCTACCGAGAATGGGCATATTGTCGTCTTCGTGCACGGGTTCAATACCGAGCAATATCAGATGCTGGAACGTCACCGCAAAATACGCACCGGTCTTGAGGCGCATGGCTTTAACGGTGTGGTCATCAGCTATGATTGGCCAAGCGATGGATCGGTTCTGGGCTATAACGTTGACCGGGCTGACGCGCGGCGCGCGGCAGAAAAATTGTTCAGTCACGGGATCACGCGGCTGTCCCGGATGCAGACCGCGGATTGCCGGTATAACGTCCATGTTCTGGCGCATTCCATGGGCACGTTCTTGGTGCGCGAAGCCATGGATTATGCCGATGACGACCATGAAACCGCGCAACACAGCTGGATGACCAGCCAGATCGCGTTTGTCGCGGCGGATGTATCCGCGAAATCGTTCCGCGACGGCAGTTCCAAGACGTCCTCTCTGATGCGACGTTGTACCAGGCTGACATGCTATTACAGCCCCTTTGACGAGGTTTTGTCGATTTCAGAGGTCAAGCGGGTCGGAGTATCGCGCCGACTGGGCCGTGTCGGAATGCCAAACGACCGGCCTGAGAAAGTGGTTAATCTGTATTGCGGGTCTTATTTCAAGAATACCCGCGATGAATACGGGGATGGGCCTTCTGCGACACACAATTGGTATTTTGATTCGCCCCGGTTTTTCGAAGACCTGCACCATACGTTGATGGGGAAACTGGACCGAGAGGTCATTCCGACCCGCAGCTTCACCGACCGCGGCAACCTGGCGTTGATTTAAGGGTCGGTATTGTCGGGCACCGGATCGTAACCGTCACCGCCCCAGGGGTGGCATCGGCATATCCGGTGTGCAGCCAGCCACGATCCCCGGATCGCGCCATGTTTTTCCAATGCTTCCAGTGCATAGGCCGAGCATGTGGGCTGATAGCGGCAGTTGAAACCAACCCAGGGGCTGAAAATCAGCCGGTACGCGCGAACGGGCAGGGCGACGATATGGGACAGAAAGGTCATTTGCGATCCGCATGCACTTTGCGAAGCGCATACCGCAAGTCGCTCAGCAGGACGTCATAAGGAAGATCGGCGGTTACATCAGCCCGCCCGATCAGCACATAGTCCCAACCTTCAAGACCGGACACAGGCAAGACGGCCCGTGCGACTTCTCTCAGGCGGCGCTTGGCACGATTGCGGGCCACGGCGTTGCCGACTTTCTTTGAGCAGGTAAAGCCAACGCGCAGCCCCACCGCTTCATCCGGAGCGCGTCTGCGGGCCTGCACCATCATCGAAGACGTTCCCTGCCTGCGCGCGCGGGCGGCTTTCAGGAAATCGGCTCTTTTTTTCAGGATCGTCAGGGATGTGGGTAGACAAACAGAAGCCGCCGGGGGCGTATTCCCGGGGTGGTTCTTACCATCCTCAGGGGCCTCCGGCGGCGTCATGTTCATACCCTGATCGGTGGGCGGTTTTACGCGCTCAGCGATTTGCGGCCGCGGGCGCGGCGTGCGTTCAGGATCTTGCGGCCGGCTTTGGTGGCCATGCGCGCGCGGAAACCGTGGCGGCGTTTGCGAACCAGGTTCGAAGGCTGATAGGTGCGTTTCATCGCTCCGTCTCCAATCTATAGCGGTCGGGTGCGGCGCGGATTCGCCTGGCCCTAGTGTTCGAAGCCCGTCCTCTACTGCCAAGCGAAGTGTAAGTCAAACCCCAACGGTCCGGTTTTCGCGGCTTTTGCAACAATTCTGTAAACCGGATGCAGAAAAGGTTTCAAATCGGTCGATTATCGTCTGAAACTGTCACGTTCGCGGCCACATAGATCAAGGCCCCGTGAACCCCCTGTTGCCAAAAGCGCAAGCAGCGCATGTTGGGCGTAAGATGAAGCAAGAAGAACCGGAAGGCCAGATGTCCGAAACAAGCCACGCTCCACGAAACGGGTTGGCGCGTCATATCCCCTTGCTGGTGATTCTCGGTGTCGCCGCGGTGGGGTTTTTCACGCTGGGTGATTACCTGACTTTCGAAACCCTGCGAGACAACCGCGAAGCGTTGCTGGCGTGGCGGGACGCAAACTATTGGGCCATGGTGGCCGGGTTCGTCGCCGTCTATATCGTAATCGTCGCGTTTTCGCTGCCCGGGGCTGCTGTCGCCTCGATGACCGGCGGGTTCCTGTTTGGACTGTTTGCCGGAACGGTGTTCAATGTATTTTCGGCCACTATTGGCGCATCGGCCATCTTTTTGGCCGCCCGCTGGGGGTTGGGCAATGCTTTGACGGCCCGGCTGGATGCCTCAAAGGGGACGATTGGGAAGCTGAAAGACAGGTTGCGCGAGAACGAAATCTCGGTGCTGTTCCTGCTGCGGCTTGTCCCGGTTGTGCCGTTCTTTGTGGCCAATCTGGTGCCTGCGCTGGTGGGCGTCAAATTTCGCAATTTTCTGATCACGACGGCGCTGGGCATTGTTCCGGGGGGTATCGTTTATACCTGGATCGGTGTTGGGCTGGGCGGTGTGTTCGACCGTGGCGAAACACCGGACGTTTCTTTGTTGTGGGAACCCTTCGTCATTGGCCCCATTGTCGGCTTGTGTGTGCTGGCTGCTTTGCCGATTGTCATCAAGTCCCTGCGTGGCGGAAAGGACGCCTGACCCATGCAACACCTCAAGACAGATATCCTGGTCATTGGGGCCGGGTCCGGTGGGTTATCGGTTGCGGCCGGTGCCAGCCAGATGGGTGCGAAGGTGATCCTTCTGGAAGGGCACAAGATGGGTGGCGACTGCCTGAACTTCGGCTGCGTCCCGTCGAAAGCGCTGATCGCAAGCGGCAAAGCGGCCTTTGGTCAGGCGCATTCCGCCGCGTTTGGCGTGGCCGATGTAAACCCTCAGATCGACTATGCGGCGGCGAAGGATCATGTGCGGGATGTGATTGCCCAGATCGAACCGATGGACAGCCAGGAGCGCTTCGAAAGTTTGGGTGTCCAGGTGATCCGCGAATATGGCAGCTTTATCTCCCCGACCAAAGTGCAGGCCGGAGATCATGTCATCACCGCGCGCCGGATCGTGATTGCGACCGGGTCGTCGCCAATGGTTCCGCCAATCCCTGGTCTGGACACTGTACGTTATCAAACAAACGAAACCATCTTCGACCTGCGCGAGCGTCCGGAACACCTGCTGATCATTGGCGGTGGTCCGGTGGGTATGGAAATGGCGCAGGCTCATGTCCGTTTGGGCAGTAAAGTAACAGTCGTTGAAGGGCAGAAGGCGTTGGGCAAAGACGACCCCGAGGCCGCGTCCATTGTGCTGGAGGCTTTGCGCAGTGAAGGTGTCGTGATCCACGAAAACGCCGTGGTGGCCCAGATTCGCGGAAAGGATGGCGTTGTGGAGGTCGTGACCGAGAACGGCGATATTCACCGGGGCTCTCACCTTTTGATCGCCGCAGGGCGCAAAGCCAATATCGAGCGTCTGAACCTGACTGCGGCGGGAATTGACCGCACCAGAAACGGAATCAAGACGGATGACAGCTTGCGGACGTCAAACCGACGGGTCTATGCGATTGGCGATGTCGTGGGGGGGCTGCAATTCACCCATGTTGCCGGGTATCATGCGGGTATCATCATTCGATCCGCCTTGTTCAGCCTGCCCACCAGGGCGAAAACGGCGCATATCCCATGGGCAACGTTCACCGATCCTGAACTGGCGCAGGTTGGTCTGACCGAAGCTCAGGCCCGCGACCGGCATGGCGACAGGCTGGAGGTTGCGCGCTTTGATTATCACCACAATGACCGCGCTTTGGCCGAGCGCAAAACCAAAGGGTTCATAAAGGTCATGGTGGTGAAGGGCAGGCCCGTCGGCGCCACGATTGTGGGCCATCAGGCGGGCGAGTTGATAAACATGTGGTCGCTGGCTTTGGCCAATAATCTGAAGATGGGGCAGATAGCTGCTACGGTTTCACCCTATCCGACAATCGGAGAGCTTAACAAACGCGTTGCTGGCGCTTATTTCTCTCCAAGGCTGTTTGAGAATCAGACAGTTAAACGTGTGGTCAGGTTTGTTCAGCGTTGGATTCCCTGACCTGTAAAGGAGCGTAAATTGAACTCGCTGTCGGGCCGATTTCTGATCCTGACGACGGTCTTCGTTATGTTGGCCGAAATCCTGATCTTTGTCCCGTCGATTGCCCGGTTCCGCGAGGATTTCCTACTGAACCGTCTGGAACGCGCTCAGATCGCATCGCTGGCTTTGTTGGCAGATGATATGCTGGCCGAAGATCTTGAGGCGGAATTGCTGGCGAATGCCGGTGTCTACAACGTTGTGTTGCGTCGGGATGAAGTCCGCCAACTCATGCTGTCGTCTCCGATTCCAGAGGCAATCACCAAAACATTTGATCTACGGGATGCCGGTCCATGGATTTTGATCCGGGATGCGGTGAGCCGGATATTCATACCTGAAAATGAAGTCATTCGTATCATTGGCGAGCCGGTCAAGGGCGCGGGGCTGCTGATCGAGGTCACCATCGACAGCGCTCCCCTGCGTATGGCGATGGTTGATTACGGCCTGCGCATTCTGGGGCTGTCCTTTGTCATCTCGATCATCACGGCGTCCTTACTGTTCCTTGCGGTGCGCGTGGTTCTTGTTCGGCCCATCAAAAGCGTGGTTGGATATATGCAGCGCTATGCCAGCGCACCCGAGGATGCGCGCGGCATCATCTCTCCGAATTCCAGAGTGACAGAATTGCGCGAGGCGGAAGAAGCGCTGAAGATGCTGCAAACGGAACTGACGCAGGCTCTCAAACAGCGCGAGCGGTTGGCGCAACTGGGTGAGGCGGTTGCAAAGGTCAGCCATGACCTGCGCAACATTCTGACATCGGCGCAGCTGTTCACGGACAGGATCGAATCCAGTGATGACCCGCTGGTCCGGCGAATGGCTCCGAAGTTGGTGAATTCGATCACCCGTGCTGTATCGCTGTGTGAAAGCACATTGGCATTCGGCCGTGCAGAAGAACCTGCGCCCACCTTGACGATGGTGCCCCTACGGACAATTGCGGCTGACGTCGCCACCAGCGAACAGCTGGCAGTCGCAGGGGGCTGCGTCGAGATCGTGAACGAAGTGCCGGAAGATCTGATCGCCCGCGCCGACCCCGAGCAGTTGTTTCGTGTCATCATGAACCTCGTGCGTAACGCAAGACAGGCGTTGGAAGCCTCGGGTAAGCCGGGTCACATCACCATCGTCGGGTGTGAATATCAGGATGCCTGGTGTCTTGAAATTCGCGACACCGGGCCGGGTCTTCCGCCAAAAGCACGTGAAAACCTGTTCACACCGTTTCAGGGTGGGGTCCGCAAAGGAGGCTCTGGCCTGGGCCTTGCAATCTCTCAGGAACTGGTGCGCGGGCATGGCGGTAACCTGACACTGAAAGAGACCGGACCCGAAGGAACGATCTTTGAAATCAGGCTTCCGCGTGGAGACATGACTTTTTGATTTTTTTTTGAAGAATCGGCTTGCACGTCTTTGACCACAGGTCTAAACAGCGCCTCACCAACGCGGACCGATAGCTCAGCTGGATAGAGTACTTGACTACGAATCAAGGGGTCGGGGGTTCGAATCCTCCTCGGTCCGCCACTTGGTGATTTGTAGGGCGACACATAGTTCTGCCACCAGCGACAGAACCTTGCCATTTTCGCCTCACTTCCTTCATCCAGCACCTAAACCGATTTCATTGATCCTGACTTCCTTTTGGGAATATCAGGGCTGATTTGCAGATCAGACGCCGAAGGCGCCTGTTCCTGCTGATCTGCCACGTGGCGAACGCGGATGGGGGCGAGGCAATGCTATTCGACAATAGTGGTGCGGCCCGCAGGCGTAGCCGAGGACACGGTTTTGTCTAATAGGGTTGCCCGAGGGGGAAGGCAGCGCCTTACCCCTGATGGCCAGGAGTATCTGGTGCCGCAAAGCCCGCTGGCTCATATTCGCAAGCGGGGCAATCAACTACGCCTCCGTCTGAAGGCGCTAGCCCGAAACTTCGGAAATACGCATAGGGTCTGATTCAGCCTTTTTTAGTTGTCCGCATCGTTTTCGAGCTTCGAACTATAGGCGGTCACCATCGAGTGGATAGGTTGCCGCATTCACATTGGTCCGTTCGCAGCCCGAAGCGAACATGGTTGATCTGCGACTCAAGCAGGCGGCGGACCCTTGCCGCGGTCGCATAGATATAGCCATTGATCATGGCTCAGCAGTTAACGGATCCGTAGAACTCAGCTTGGCAAAACGAATGACGCCGCAACTCTAAGAGCGAATTGTAAACACTGGCGTTTCATCTAGGTGTTCAGTCCCGGCATTTGGTGGATCGGATTTAGGATGAATCGATCTGGCTCTAAAGTCCAGATCTTGCAG
>NZ_JBXWQP010000003.1:0-2456 GCF_059612445.1 Ruegeria sp. TASC047 | reverse complement strand
TTCCCGAGCTGCATGATTTTGTGTTGGCCAGTTGCGAAGCCGACGTGTTTTTGTTCCATGTAGAACTCGAAGCTCCAGTTGCCGCCGTCGCGGCCGATACCGGATGCTTTGACGCCGCCGAACGGGGTGGGCAGATGGCGGACGTTTTCCGAGTTCACCCAGATCATCCCGGCTTCTAGCTTGTCGGTGAACCGCAAGGCGCGGGTCAGTTCATTGGTCCAGACATAGCCGGTCAGACCGTATGGTGTGTCGTTGGCAATCTGCAGCGCCTCGTCCTCGGTAGAGAATGGGATCGAGGTCAGAACCGGGCCGAATATCTCTTCGCGCGCGATACGCATCTGGTTATTGGCATCGGTAAACAGGGTTGGGCGAATGAAATACCCTGTGTCGCCCACCTTGACACCTCCGGCGGCGACAGTCGCACCGTCTTCCTTGGCGATGTCAAAATAGGAGGTCACCTTGTTATAGTGCTCCTCGGTCACCAGGGGCCCGATCTCGGTCGCAGGATCCAGCGGATGACCGACCTTGATGGTGTTGACCCGCTCGATCAGCCTGGCCTCGAACGCGTCCTTGATGGTGTCCTGCACCAGCAGGCGCGAGGATGACGTGCAGCGCTCGCCATTGATCGAGTAGATCATGAAGATCACCGCATCCAGCGCCCGGTCGAGATCGGCGTCGTCGAACACAACAACCGGGTTCTTGCCGCCCAGTTCCAGATGCATCCGCTTGAGCGTATCGGCACCTTGTTTGGTGATGATGCTGCCGGTGCGGCTTTCACCGACAAAGGCGATCGCCTTGATCAACGGATGCTCCGTCAACGCCTTACCCGCATCGGGGCCGAACCCGTTCACGGTGTTCAGCACACCCTTGGGCAGCCCGGCCTCTTCGGCGATCTCCACCAGCAGGCGAGCGGACAGCGGAGAATCTTCGGCCGGTTTGTGAACCACGGTGCACCCGGCAGCCAAAGCAGGTGCGATCTTCCATGTCGACAGCATGAACGGCGTGTTCCACGGCGTGATCACCCCCACCGGACCGATCGGTACGCGCGTGGTGATGTTCATCAGGGTCGGCGACTTAAGGTGCTGACCGTCCCGCGCCTGGACCACCTGATCCGCGAAATACCGGAAATTCTCGGCCCCCCGCAGCGCGGCCTTGGACATAAAGCGCAGGGTCTGGCCGGTGTCCCAGCATTCACACAGCGCAATTTCCTCGGCACGGGCCTCGATCGCATCGGCAACGTTCAGCAAGATGCGGCGCCGCTCGGTGGCAGGCATGTCGCGCCAATCGGCAAATGCGGCGTGGGCGGCATTGGCGGCAGCGTCGATATCATCGGCTGTGCCATGGGCGACATCGCAGATCACCGACCTGTCAACCGGGGAGGTGGATTGGAACACCCCTGCGGAACCGTCGCGATCTTCACCGGCAATTCGGTTCTTGATGCCGGTTTCCTTAAACCGGACCAGAAAGCCCGCCAGCTTCTCGATATTCGTACCCAGTGCGCTCATGGATCAGGTCTCCTGGTTGGTCGCGTCCAAATGGTCCCGGATCGTGCCGGTCTTGGGCGAAAGGTCTGGGTCAATGTCACGCATCTCAAGCGAGAGCGCGATGGAATGTCCGGCGAAGGCGGGGGACAGATAGGCCTCAACCGCCTCAAAAATGCGCTGCGTGGCGTCCCGTTTGACATCCGCAGTCCGGCCAGCGCGCAGGCGGATCGAGATATCAACAAACCCATGCGCCGGATTGCCGTCCGCGATGGCATAGTGATCGACCCGCGTGGCCCGGACACGAATACCGGGCAGGGGAAATGTCTTGATCCCGGCAGCCGTGGCCCGGATGCATTCGCACAAGCCACTCATATCGATCCTGTCTTCCAGATTGCCGGAATACTCGACGTGAAAATGTGGCATATGCTCCCTCCAATAGTAAACATGTTTAGTAAATTGGAGCCCCCGCTGTCAAGAACTTGCTTTGTTAATCTTTGCATCTTTTGACTCTGCGAATTAGAAGACTGTCATGAGTGAACAAAGCCACACCAAGAACACCTCGCGCGCCCTTCCGATTGCCTTGCTGCGCGCACGCGAAACCGTCATGGCCCCCATCCGGGACATGCTGCAGGGGATACAACTGACCGAGCAGAAATGGCGCATCCTGCGCGTGCTGGACGAGTTGGGTGAAGTGGAGCAAAGCTCGATTGCCAAAGAGGCCTGCCTGCTGTTGCCAAGCCTCACCCGCATCCTGCGCACGATGGAAGCCGAAGGCCAAATATCACGCCGCCAGGACAGCCACGATAAACGACGCACAATGGTGAAGATCACAAACGAAGGACGAAACATCCTCGCCGAAAACCTCGGAACCTCTCTGCAGATCTACCAAAGCATCGAAAAACAAATGGGACGAGAAAAACTCAATCAACTCCTCAACCTGCTCGAAGAACTACAAGCCGTCAAAGTCTGACC
>NZ_JBXWQP010000002.1:0-1272 GCF_059612445.1 Ruegeria sp. TASC047 | reverse complement strand
GGATTTTTCACCCAGTCCTTGTCGGACCGCGATCCTGAGCTTTTTGGCTCGATCCGGTCTGAGCTGGGTCGTCAGCGCGACGAGATCGAGCTGATTGCGTCCGAGAACATCGTCTCTGCCGCCGTGATGGAGGCGCAGGGTTCGGTGATGACCAACAAATATGCCGAAGGTTACCCGGGCCGGCGCTATTACGGGGGCTGCGAGTTTGTTGATATCGCCGAGAATCTGGCCATCGACCGCGCCAAGCAGCTGTTTGGCTGTGGTTTCGCCAATGTGCAGCCGAACTCGGGCAGCCAGGCCAACCAGGGCGTGTTCCAGGCGCTGATCCAGCCCGGCGACACCATTCTGGGCATGAGCCTGGATGCCGGTGGCCACCTGACCCACGGCGCGCGGCCCAACCAGTCGGGCAAGTGGTTCAACGCCGTGCAATACGGCGTGCGCCAGCAGGACAACATGCTGGACTATGATCAGGTCGAGGCGCTGGCGAAAGAGCATAACCCCAAGCTGATCATCGCGGGCGGTTCGGCCATCCCGCGTCAGATCGACTTTGCCCGCATGCGCGAGATCGCCGACATGGTCGGCGCCTATCTGCACGTGGACATGGCGCATTTCGCCGGTCTGGTTGCGGCGGGCGAGCACCCCAGCCCGTTCCCCTACGCGCATGTGGCGACCACCACCACACACAAGACCCTGCGCGGCCCACGTGGGGGCATGATCCTGACCAATGATGAAGATATCGCTAAGAAAGTGAATTCGGCGATCTTCCCCGGCATTCAGGGCGGCCCGCTGATGCATGTGATCGCGGCCAAGGCCGTGGCCTTTGGCGAGGCGCTGCGCCCCGAGTTCAAAAGCTATATCCAGCAGGTCGTGACCAATGCGCAGGCGCTCAGCGATCAGTTGATCAAGGGCGGGCTCGACACCGTGACCCACGGCACCGACACCCATGTGGTGCTGGTCGACCTGCGCCCCAAGGGCGTCAAGGGCAACGCCACCGAAAAGGCCCTGGGCCGGGCGCATATCACCTGCAACAAGAACGGCGTGCCGTTTGACCCGGAAAAGCCGACCATCACGTCGGGCATCCGCCTTGGCAGCCCCGCCGGCACCACCCGCGGCTTTGGCGAGGCCGAGTTCCGCCAGATCGCCGACTGGATCATCGAAGTGGTCGACGGCCTGGCCGCCAACGGCGAAGACGACAACGCCGAAGTCGAAGCCCGCGTCCGCGCCCAGGTCGCAGACCTCTGCAACCGCTTCCCTATCTACCCGAACCTGTAA
>NZ_JBXWQP010000001.1:0-107883 GCF_059612445.1 Ruegeria sp. TASC047 | reverse complement strand
ACGACAAGTTTGCCGCGACGGGGGTTGTTCTCTTCGGCGGCAATGGCGTGGCGCTGAACCTCGGACAGAAGGCCGAGGCAAAAGGGCTGACGGTAATGCGGGTCACTGATCCGGCGAAGAAGACCGCGGAGATGTAATTGATAGGGTCGCCTAAGGGCGGCCCTTTCTTCGTTTCTCAGAGGTGCGCGAACCTCAGGGGTATCGCAGTGAACTCCAGCAATGGGCATCGAAAGTCTTGGTGATTGCAATCTGGCCAATCTGGTTTTTGGGAATGACTGGATGGTATCTCGATGCAATCACAGCTTAATATGGTCGTGCGGCAGAAGACATTTGTTGCGCAGCTCAACACCCGCCCAGGTTTTTCCTCGATGCCTTTTTCTCCGGAACGCACCAAAGAGATTCAATCGCGCATTGATGCGCGTTTGCGGTCTGGGCAGGCAAACGATTGGGAAGTGTCTTTTCTCACAAACATGGCTGAACGGTTTCAGCGGTATGGGACGGAGACGCGTCTTAGCAAAGCTCAGTATGCCAGCCTGCACAAAGTCCTGAAACTGGAACGGGAAAAACCAGCCCAGACAAGGTCAGCTGCCGACGACGGCACTTTTCAACCAGCACCAAAGCGCAGCTCCAGAGCCGTACAGGCGAGACCCCGTCCGATCTCCGTGACCCGCGCGATCACCGCACCTCGGCGTGCCGTGCGCAAGGCTCAACGCCAAATCATGGTGCCGTTGGTTATTGCTGTCGCGTTTTTCGCGTTGGTTGGATCATTGTTTGAGTCATCAAATTCACGATCCACACCCTACAGTCCGTCAGCATTGCCCACATCGCAAACGGCAAACAGCGCTTACGTCTATGTGACAGGGACACGTGTCAACCAACGTGCTGGGCCGTCTACCTCGAACGCCGTGATGGGCGTCTTGAGCGAAGGGACCCGCGTCGAAAAGCTTCGCGATGAAGGGCAGTGGACCCAAATTCGGTCTAACTTGGGAACGGGCTGGATGTCTTCCGGTTTCCTGTCGTCGGCGGCGCCACCTGCAGAGCGACCCGCCTCCCAGGACCGGTCGCTTCGAGCCAGCGATATACGGATCATTGATGGTGACACGATCGATGTTCGAGGCATGACAGCGAACGTGCGACTCGTCGGGTTTAACGCGCCTGAGACATGGAGACCGTCCTGCACTGCGGAGCGGCAGGTCGGGGAACGCGCAACAGCGCGTCTTGGTCAACTGGTGCGGGGTGCGGCGTCAATTGAATTTGAGCGCGTGGCCTGTTCCTGTCGGCCCGGGACTGAAGGCACGGATCAGTGCAATTTCGGGCGGTTCTGTGGCTCGTTGTTCGTTGACGGTCGGGACGTGGGAAGTACGCTCATCGCTGAAGGTTTGGCCGTGCCATACCGATGTGGCCGCACCAGTTGTCCCTCACGCCCTCAACCCTGGTGCCGATAGCAGGGGCACTCACCCGACATAGACGACGGATCTTCGCTCGCGGCTGAACGCTGACCTGCCATGTCTTGAGCGTGACGGATCATTATCCACGTGCGTTAGATTAGAACGAACCAAGCCATCTCAGATCGGGATCAACGGGACCGATGGCGGGCTCAAAGTGGCGGCACAGATTTGGGTCCCTCCTTTTTGCTCATGGATGTGGATCGCACGGGGTCGGCCCGGCCGTGCCCTCCGCTTGCGCTTAGGCAAGCACAAATACGGCTTCCACGCCTTTGGCGCGGACCCTCCGCATTTGCGCTTGCGACCGGGCCTCTTGCCCCCGTGCTGTGAGATCCCCATCGCAAAAAGGAGATACCCAAATGACCAACCACTACGTCGCCACCGTCCCCGTCAAGTTCACCGACAATGACGGCCAGGAACGCACTCGCTTCCAACGCGTAGGTGCCATGTTCCGCAATACCCGCAACGGGGACGGCTCGGAGTTCTTCAGCCTCAAGCTCGACTTCCCGGTTGCGGTTTCGGAGCTGGTGATGTTCCCGCCGAGCTCGAGGGAACCTCAGGACTAAATCCTCTGACGAGGATGGGCCGCCATCAGGCGGCCCTTTCCCTGTTCCAGGGACGCAGTCACCGGCGGGGTTGATTGCCGGTGGCGACCCCCAGGTGTCGGTCGCTGCTCGTTCGTGGGTCGAACGCCGCCAAGATCAAAGGAATCGCGACAGAGCAGCCAGCCAGCCTCAAGGGGGCCATCCCCAAAAACAGCCAGGCCGGGCCTGGCGGTTTTTGCGGCAGAGATTTGGCCAAGCCAAATCTGGCCCTCCTTGACCCTGCCTGTCCGCCCTGTCGGTGGGGTTTGCGCCTGCCCGCGTTTCCGTCCGAACACATGCGTGTTCGGCCAGACCCTCGGGCGGGGCTGGAGAAGGGGACCCATTGGACAGGTGGGGTTCTTGATGGTGAGGGAGGCAGGGCCTCGCACCTTTGGTGCTCGGCGTGAAGCGGAATACAAGGCTGCGGAGACCAGAAGCAACATAAGTATATTATTGACAGACTGGTATAGTATCGTATGGTGGGGCAGCCTTGTATGAAGGTGGCAGGAAATAGGGGGTCTTTCTTCCGCATGTCCCGAACAAAACGCCTGACAGAGACCGAGAAGATGCAGATCGTCCGCGAGGCAGCGGAGGGTGTCTCGACGACTGATCTGGCAGAGCGTTTTGGGGTCACATCGCGCGCCATTCGCTACGTCGTGAAAGCCGATGTCGAGCGCCAGGCAGATGCCGCTATTCCGGTGGCAGCCATCAGCGTGAAGGTGACGGCAGAGGAGCTTGCGGCACTCGATGAAGTGCTGGCCGCCGCCGGGATCGAGAGCCGTGCCGAGGGGCTGCGGCGGCTCATCCAGGCGGCGGGTGGAGTGTTCGTTCCGGACGCGCAGATGGCAGCAGAGATGGCGCGCTACCGCACCTCTCTGCATGAGGTTGGCAACGGGGTCGTGCAGATCGCCAAGCAGATGACGCGGGCCAACCGGCAGGGGCAGGGGGCTGGCCCGGAGTTCACCGAATTGCGCCTCGCGCAGATGCGCGGGCTGGCGCGGTTCATTCTGGATTCCGCTGACGAGATCGATCTGCTCCTGCGCCGCCGCCGTGACGCCATGCAGCTCGAGGCCACGGCCGCGCTGAGGGAGTTTGCCCATGCGGCTGAATGATGCTGTCGACGCTGTTACCGGGGAGGTGTTCCGGGATGGCTGGAGCCGGATCCGGGGCTCGATGCAGGGCCTGCACGTGGCCAAGCAGAAGCAACTCGTGCGTGCTGCAGCAGGGCACCGGCCGGCGGTCTTCAAGGCGATCCGGGGCGGAGGCACGCATACCAAATCACAGCTCGCAAACCAGCTCGATTACCTCACCACCAAGTCCACGCATATCGTCGACTCGAGCGGGTT
Organism: Ruegeria sp. TASC047; assembly: GCF_059612445.1. Taxonomy (NCBI): domain Bacteria; kingdom Pseudomonadati; phylum Pseudomonadota; class Alphaproteobacteria; order Rhodobacterales; family Roseobacteraceae; genus Ruegeria; species Ruegeria sp. TASC047. The sequence continues at coordinate 104,508 of NZ_JBXWQP010000001.1, read as the reverse complement.
CTTGGATGGCAAGGCGAAACTTGAGGCGGGCGACATCAAGGACCTGACCGAACGCTTTGCCAAGCGGTGGGATGCGGGCTTCAAGCCGAAGCTGGGCCAGACGACCCATATGCTCATGTCCTTCCCCATCGGCACGCGCGGCGAGGATGTGCGCGACATCGCGACGGATGTGGCCGAGCGGTTCTTCCAGACCGACGCGGGGCATTTTGATTACATCATCGCGGTGCATGAGGACCGCGATCACCCGCATGCGCATCTGGTGTTGAACCGCCGCTCGCAAGAAGGCGAGTTCTTCTTTCTGGGGCGCAACCACCGCTTCAACTATGACGACTTCCGCCTCGCCATGGTCGAGGAGGCAGAAAAGTATGGCGTGCGGCTGGAAGCCACGCGCCGGGTGGATCGCGGGGTTGTGCATTACCCAGCCCGCACCAGCGAGGTCTATGCCGCGAAAGAAGAGGGTCGCGCGCCCCGCGAGCGCGAACGTGTTGGGCAGGACCTGACCCGGACGCTGGCGGAGATCGCCAACACCAGAACCGTCTACCATTCGCTTGCCGCGGAAGCCTCCCGCGAAACGAGGGAAGACATTGCCGCGGCGCTCTTCCGCGCAGGTGAAGTGCTGGCGCGCGGCGGGCAGGTGGACCGAACAGGAGATGTGTATATGGCCGAGGATCAAAGCTTCGAGGATCTGAGAAGCCTTTATGCGGAGAAGCTCGCGCGGGTGCAGGGCATGATCGCCGAGAAGTCCGACGCGGAACGTCCCGTGCTGGAAAAACGCCTCATCGAGATCCAGACGCAGGTCCAGCATATGCAGCCTCTCGGATTGCGTTCGAGCACGCTGTCTGAGGTGCCTTCGGAGGGCGGGGTCTACTCAGAGGCGAATATCGACACCAACCAGCTAGAACGTCTTGCCGAGCCAGGCCTGCGCTCACGGATCGACGCGGCCCTGCGCGGCACCGGGATCAGCACATCGGAAGTGGTGGCCCGGATCGAGACGGGCGCCTCAAATGCAGCGCTCGAGCATCAATGGATCGCCGATGATCTCTCCAAGGTGGCCGAGGCGCGCGATCTGAACCTCGAGCGCCGCGCTGATCTGGAACAGGCGCGGGACATCCTGAACGATGTGCACGTGGCACTTGGCACGCTGTTGGAACGGGAAAACGTGCTGCGCCGGGATGGGGTCGTGGAGGAGGAAGCAGTCAGCGAGCGGTTCCACTATCAGGAGGACGCAGTGCGGGCGATGGAAGGGACAATCCGTCAGGAGATGCGCGCCGAAGGTCTGACAGTGCAGCAGATCGAGGACCGGGAGCGGGAGGTCGTTTCGCGGGCAGAGCGCCGGATCGAGACCGAGCAGCGCGCGTATCTCGAGGCACACCCGGATCTGCTCGCACGCCCGGGCGATGTTATCGACCGGTCCGAGCCCTACAGGGAGGCCATCACCGATGCTTCCCGCGCCAGCGAGATGACCCGCGAGGTCGACCGGATCATGGAGGGACGCGACCTCCGCACGTCCGTTGCGGATGCTGTCGCAGATGACTTGCGCGCGCGCTATCCGGACATGCCGTCCCACCTCGCCCGTGGGCTCGGCGCGACCTACGCGGCCGTCGTCGAGATACGCGACACGGAGGTTATCAATCAGGTCCGCCGCGAAATCGAGATGCGCGACGGGCTCAGATCTGGCACGCGCGACGAATTCCTCGCAACCGGCGATGAAACGACGGCGCAGTTTGACCGTACCGACCGCCTGGCAGGCGAGATTGCGCGTGTCCTGGACCATGAGCGGGCCGGGGAATTGTCCGCGCCCTTCGAGACCGAGGCGGAGCGGGACGCTTTCCGCGGTGAGATCGCGCGGGTGATGGATGACCGCCAATTGGGCCGGCTCACATCCGGCGATGCCGATGCGCTGGAAAAGGTTCTCGAGGACCGCCTCGACCGGCTCTATGTGGCCAAGGTCTACCTTCAATCCGATGCCGCCACGGCCAATACCGAGGCCCTGCGCCAGGTGGTCGATGATCTCGCCGACGCCGAGTATGAAAAACACCGCGCCACAGACGTGGATGGCGAGACTGAGCGGGGACAGGTCCATTGAGCGCCGCGATGGGCAAAGCGCGGATCGCAACAGGGGTCTTGCTGGTAACGCTGGTGACCGGGGCCATGGGCTATACCATCGCCTCGGCGGTGCTGACCTACCAGGATATCGGCTTCGGGGCCGAGATCGACTTTGCCTATATCGCGCAGAACTATGCGGCGATCCTCGACCGTCGTCCGGAAGATGCCCAGCTTATTCACCTGATCATCGGCAGCTTTGCCGCCGCTGGCCTGATGCTGAGCCTCGCTCTTTCGGGATCGGCCCTCACACGCTTTGGCCAGACCCATTGGCAGAGCGCGCGCGAGATGAAGGCCAACGGGTTTTTTGGCGCACCCGGCACCGGATTCATTCTCGGCAAGCTCGGTACTCCAAAATCCAGCGCGAAGTACATCTGCTCGAAAGTCTTCCCGCACGCGCTGATCGTGGCCCCCACGGGCCGCGGCAAGACCACGGGCTTTGTCATTCCGAACCTGCTGACCTGGCAGGGCTCCGCCGTGACGCTCGATGTAAAGGGCGAGTGTTTCGAGGCAACGGCCCGGCACCGCGCAGCCCAAGGCGACCAAGTCTATCGCTTTGCCCCCACCGATTGGGAGGGCAAGCGCACGCATCGCTACAACCCGCTCCTGCGCATCTTCGAGCTGAAAGATCCCGCGCGCCAGCAGATGGAATTGCAGCTTCTCGCCACGCTCTTCCTACAGAGCGACAACGACCGGGTGCAGGGGCTTCTGAAAGGCGGGATCGATCTCTTCGTGGCGGCGGGGCTCTTGGCCTTCCAGCGCAAGCGCCCGACCTTGGGCGAGATCTATCGCATTGCCGCCTCGGGTGGAAACAAGCAGAAGGAATACTTCGCGCGGGGTCACGAGGTCGACAACCGTGCGGCCAAGCTGATCTTCACCCGGTTGGCTTCGACCAACAATGACACGCTGACCTCTTACGTTTCGCTCCTGATGACCTCGGGGCTCGATCAATGGCAGAACCCGGCCATCGATGAAGCTACGGCGGTCTCGGACTTTGATTTCCGGACGATCCGCAAGAAGCCCTTTTCGGTCTATCTCGTGGTCCAGCCGCTGATGGTGAAGCCGCTCGCGCCGCTGATCCGGCTGTTTTTCTCCGATCTCCTCTCTGCCATGCAGGAAAAGGACCCCGGGCCGGATGAGCCCTGGCCCGTGATGATCATGCTCGACGAGTTTAATCGCTTGGGCAAGATGCCCATCGTGGTCGAAAGCATCGAGACCCTGCGGACCTACCGTGGTCACCTGGCCGTGGTCACCCAAACCATTCCCGCCCTCGATGAAATCTACGGCGAGAACACCCGCCGCGCGCTGCAGGGCAACGCCGGCGTGAAGCTCTACCTTACACCGTCAGATGAAAAAACAGTCGAGGAGCTGAGCAAGGCGGTCGGAAAGACCACCAAGACTGTCGTCTCGCGTTCGCAGTCCATCGGCAAGAACCCCTTCGAGGGCCGTAGCCAATCCACACGGACCGAAGAAAGCTCCTTGCTTCCCGAAGATGAGGCGCGCCGCCTGCCGCTCGACGAGATCGTCATGGTCATCGATGCGCAAATGCCGGTCCGGGCCAAACGGATCCAGTATTTTGACGACCGGCTCTTCAAGGCGATCCACGCGGCACAGACGGGCGAGTTACCGTTTCCGGAGCCGGGGGGAGGGGGGTCGCAAGGCACGCTGCCGCTGAGTGTCCGCGCGATGCCGATGACACCGCCACCGGACGGGTCAGGCGGATCCGAGGCCGACGTTGAGGCCGCACTTCAGGCTGCTGATGGCCTATCATCAGGGCAAACCGATGTCGCCCCAAAGAAGACTGCGCCTGTCGTTCAAGCCGCTATCGCCGAGGAACAGCGACAGATGGAAATGGATTTTGGGGGCGAGGTTGCGGATGCCGAGACAGTGGGCGTGGATGATGAGGCGCAGATGCGCTCTGCCGTCGATGGTCTCGATATGTTGGAGGCAACTATGGAGCGAAGCAAGAACGGCGTACGAGAAGGGATTTAGTTACTCATATTGGCTCGTAGTCCGTTTTCGCGCGCTCAAGCCGTGCGCCTACGGTATCCAACCCCCATCGACGATCAAAAAAGAATTCCAGCGCTTTTCTGGTTTCGATACGAAGCCATTCGCCTTCAAAGCCGAATTCACGTCTGACGACCTTTGCTTGCTCTTCAGAAAGTCCTGTCTTTGGTCGCAGCCAGATGATTGCTCGAGTATTCCAATCCACGTCCACCGGCAGAGGCTTGTCTATGAGTTTCTCCTCGAAAGAGCTGTCAGGATCGATGCGGATCGGGAGGTAGTTCCGATATTCACCGTGCTTGAAACTGTGGGCACGCACGTGCACGCTTTCACCGTCGGACGTGAAGCGGGTCGGTGCGATCCACTGCCCTTCGTCGGCACCGGACGACATTGATGTGTATCGTACGTGGATGGCTTTACCCGATCTGATTGCCTGGTGAAGCAGCGCGATGGTCCTCCGATCTGCCTTGCGTTCCGGTCGTGGTAACGCGGAATGTGGCGTGCTTTCATCATCGCTCGTCAGGATAGCGAAGGCTTCGGTCAGGCCGGATGGTGCTAAAGCCTCGTGATCGCTCGCAGCTATGTAGGTCTTTCGCACCGGATCATAGGTCGGCGGTGAACTGTGCGCGAGACCGAGATAGACACGGAAGTCCAGCGCTGCCTGCGCGGTCGAAATACCGAAGCGGTCGATCAGATCCTTGCGGTTTGCCATACCCCGCCAAGTCAGGCAGCGGTCCAGAAAGATCAGGCGCTCTCTCTGCGCATGTTTGAGGTCGTCGAGCTTCATGTGCGCATCCCTACCTTGACTCTCGCCCACATGTCCATCTAGAAAATATACGATTAAAAAATATACGGACTATTGCCATGAGGATTCTTCACACCGCCGACCTCCATCTCGGGCGTCAGTTCAACGGGATTCCTCTCGATGCCGATCACGCAGCAATACTCGACCAGATCGTTTCGGCGATCACCTCCCGCGACGTTGACGTTCTTGTAATTGCAGGAGATATTTTTGACCGGGCTGCCCCGCCGACGTCAGCCGTGCGTCAGTTCAATGGGTTCTTGGCGCGCGTTGCCTCGGAGACCGACGCGGCCGTGGTGATGATCGCCGGCAATCACGACTCTGGTGATCGAATCGCATCCATGGCGATCATGACAGACACACGACGCGCTTTAATACGTGGGGCTATAAGTGCGGACGAGAAGCCGCTGTTCCTCACGGACGCCCACGGACGTGTGGCGTTCACAGGGTTGCCCTTCGCCTACGAGTATGCCGCCCGTGAATGCTTTTCCGACGAAGCTCTCCACACTCCCGAGGACGTTCTCGCGGCTCAGGTGGCTTGCGGTCGGCGTAACATTCCCGATGGCACGCGTTGGGTCGTCGTTTCGCATGCTTTTGTAGCCGGAGCATCGAGCAGCGAAAGTGAACGACCTCTCACTAGGGTCGGCGGCATCGAGACCGTCAGTTCGGCCGTGTTCGAGGGTGCCCACTATGTGGCTCTTGGCCATCTGCACCGGCCGCAATCGGTTGGTGCCTCTCATATCCGGTACTCGGGATCGCCATTAGCTTTCGGGTTTGATGAATCTGACTGCCAGAAGTCGATGAGCCTCGTCGAGATCGATGCGGTCGGGCAAGCGACGATTGAGAACATTCCTTTCGAACCCGTTCGTCGGGTGCGCGTCTTGAAGGGACGTCACGCAGAACTTCTCCTCGCAGACCGATCTGACGATTTTATCAAAGCTGTTCTTACCGATGATGCGCCTGTGATCGATGGAATGAAGCGCATCCGCGACGTGTTCCCGAACGCCTGTGAACTTGTCTACGATCGGGATGAAAAGGCGCCAGAAGTAAAGTCCCTAGCGGGACGTGCCTTAGCGGTCGCGAACCCAGTCGAAGTCATTGGCGACTTCCTCGAACACGTGCGGGACGAAGGGTTCTCAGAGAACGAACTGGAGGTCGTAGCGTCGGCACTCGGTCGTCTGCGTGAGACGGAGGATGTCCAATGAGACCGGTTCGGCTAACACTTCAGGCGTTCGGTCCTTATCCAGGTCGGGTGGTTATCGACTTTCGGGATGCCGTCGAGGCGGGTCTTTTCGGCATCTACGGACAAACAGGATCAGGTAAATCGACCATCTTCAGCGCGATGACCTTTGCGCTCTTTGGAGAAGCGGCGAAGGCAGAGCAAGACGCTCCTTCGTTGCGCTCGGATCACGCCGATCCGGATGTAGTGACCGAGGCGGAGTTCGTGTTCGACATTGGTGAGCGGCGATATGTTGTGCTTCGCCGACCCGACCAGATGCGACCCAAGGCACGCGGTGAAGGCGAGACACGGAGCGCACACGAAGCTTATCTGTTCGATGCGACCGGAATATCGTTAGACGACATCACAGACGCGGCGCGGGGCAAGATCGTGGCCGAGAAGAAGGTGCGCGACGTCGACGCGGCCGTCGTCGAGATGCTTGGATATGGCTCCGAGCAATTTCGCCAGATCGTCCTCCTGCCGCAAGGGCGCTTCGAGAAGTTCCTTTCGGCCAAGACGAAAGAGCGCCTCGAAATCCTGCGAGAACTCTTCGATGTCTCGCTATACGAGAAGCTCATGGCCGATCTCAAGTCAGCAGCCGATGAGGCTGAACGGCAGGTGCGGGAGGAACGTGCGCTCTGCATCAGGCAACTCGCGGCAGAAGGGTTCGAAAGCACTGATGCACTGATTTCGGGCATCGAAGCCGCAACAGAGAAATGTGCTGAGCTACGCGCGAACGAAGAAACCGGGAAGGCGACGGCGGAAGCTGCCGAGAAAGCAGTGCGTCAGGCGGAGGCCATCGAAGAAAAATTCGCGACGGCCGAAAAGATGAACGAACGGCTTCGCGCACTTGAGGCGCAGAAGGGCGATGTCGAGACGCTTTCTGAGCAGGTCCGACAAGCCGAGCGCGCGCTCGGTCTGATCGATGTCGAGGAACGTGTGAGGGATGCCGAACGCGAAGTTGCTGAAGCCGTGTCCAAGCGAGAAGAGGCACACGAGGCCGCCGAGGTTGCCGCGAACGGAGCAGAGAAGGCGGCACAGGCGCTCAGGCGTGAGGACGAACGTGCCGGTGAGGTCGAAAACCTGCGCCAGAGGAAGGACGAACTGGAGAGGTATGGTCGAATCCTCGAGGTAGCAGCCGATAGCAATCAGGCGGTCGAAATCGCGCTGAAAGAGCAACGGGACGCCGAATGCGCTCTTCAGAAGGCAAAGTCAGACCTGACCGAACTTCAGGAGAAGCGCACCTCGAAAAGCGCCGAGCTGAAAGCTGCGCGCGAAACGGAGGCGAAGCGCACCGAGATCGTGGGTCGGCGCGCAGAGCTCGACAAACGGCATCTGGCCGCCAAGTCCTACGAGGGCGCTTTGCAGGATGTTGCAACGGCTCAGGCCGCTGTCGAAGAACAACTGCGGAAGTCGGAAGCTGCGGCCGGAAAGGCCGAGAAGGCGCGAGATGATTTTGAGACGGCCGAACGGGATCTAGCGGCCGCACAGGCGCTGCACCTTGCGACGAGACTGGAAGCAGGGTCGCCATGTCCGGTCTGCGGCGCAACCGAGCATCCTGCGCCGGCGACTGGCGAGATTGGTAGTGCGGGCCTGGACAAGGCATTCCGAGAGTCACGAGAAGCATGGCTGGCTGCCGATCGCGAAGCCCGGCAAGCCGGCGAAGCACTGGTCGGGGTGCAAGCGACGCTTGAGGAGCGACAGAAACGCTTGTCCACCCTTGAGCCGCCAGAGGAGCGTGCTGCCGTCATCGCGGCGCAGATCGGTCGTGAAGACGACGCACTCGCAGCGCTTGGGCGCCGGGTCGACATTCTTGCCGCGGAGACCGGGATCGAGGAACTGGCACTGCAGATCGAGGAAAAGGAGCGAAAACGCGATGAGTTGCGGGCCTGCTTCGATGAGCGGCGGAACAAGGCAACTGAGGCCAAGGCGGCGCGCGATGGCAGGCTCGCAGAGGTGCCGGAGAACCTCCGCGATGTGCCGGCGCTCGCGGCCACACTTAAGAAAGTGACCGGGTCGCTAGAGTCGCTTCAGGCTGCGCGGACCGCGGCGGAAAAGGCGCTGAACTCCGCGCGCGAAAAGGCACTCGGCGCGGTTAAGGATCTAGAAAGCGCGGATAAGGCGCTCGTGGACTGTAAGGCGCGCCATCAAAAGGCGGTTGAGGTCTTCCGGACGAGACTGGCTGGAGCTGGCCTCACAGCAGAGGCGTTTCAGTCTCTCAAGCCAGCCATCGAAACTCTCGATGAAGATAGAGAAACGGTCGAGACCTACCGGCGTGAGCACAAGAGTGCGTCTGATGCAGTCACAGATTCTGCCTCTGCGATTGAAGGCATGTCCCGGCCTGACATCGAATCGCTGCGGAAAACGCACCAGACCCATGCTGAGACACTCGGCAGGGCTACCGAAGAACGCGTCGCCGCCCAGACCCGTGTCGATCAGTTGGATCGGCTTAGAAAGGGGATGGAAGAGACGCTGCGCAAGCTTGACGAAGCCGAAGCGGCATCAGGCCCGCTGCGCGGACTAGCTGCGCTGGTGAACGGGCAGAACTCGCAAAGACTGACCCTGGAGACATTCGCGATAGGCGCGATGTTCGACCAGATTCTGGAAGCGGCAAACTTACGCTTCGGCCCAATGACAAACTATCAGTATAATCTTGAGCGCGAGATGGAGAATGGAGGGCGAGGTAAACGAGGCCTTGGAACACAGGTGTTTGACGCGCACACCGGGAAATCACGCGCTACAACCACACTCTCAGGCGGCGAGACGTTCATTGCGGCACTCGCTCTCGCACTGGGTCTTGCCGACGTGGTCGAAGCGGCGAGCGGCAAGGTCCGGCTCGACACGATTTTCATCGACGAAGGGTTTGGAAGTCTCGACACCGAAAATGGGTCTGGCACCCTCGAACAGGTCCTACAGGTTCTCAACTCTATCGTCCGGCAGAACCGCGCCGTGGGTCTGATTTCGCATGTACCGCTTGTTCAAGAGGCGATCCCCAACGGCTTCTATGTCAGGAAAGGGATGTCTGGGAGTAGCATAGAGGAAAGGGGGGTGGTCTGATGGTACCTCGTTGGTTTCGACGGCGAGCTCATTCGCGGCGCTTGCCAAACGGTGGCACTACCGACGTTCGAGAAAGCTGGGTCTTACAGTCTTCTTCGAAGGCAAAGCGCCAGCGCAGTTTCCGGCATCAGTGCCCCATATGCGGTGCAGACGTGGTCACGGTCCGTATGCCCAATGGTGGAAGCGCTCATTTTGAGGGCGCGAAGGGATTGTATAGGATCAAGCACCCATGTTTGCATGTTGGCGAAGGTTTGAGCCGAGTGCGTGACACGAACACGCCTGACCTCTTCGAAAACTGCTGAAATGTGCACCCCACTCGGGATTCAATTGCTCTAGCAGAGAAAAATCGCCTAGAGGTTGAGATGCGGGCGGCGTTCTCTTGAGATCGAACTGGCCAGTTTGGAGATTTTATTGATGAGTTTTGTATGGAAGGTTTTTCGTGTAATTATTTCTTTGGCGATTTATTTCTTTGCTGCTTTGGTAGTTGTTGCACTTGCAATGCAGTCATGGTCGGACGGCAGCCAAGTTCTTTTTGCATTGGGTGCGCCCGTCGTTTTGGTTTGGTGGCAAGAAAGGCGGCGATCTAGAAAAATTGCCTCTGCGAATGGCGCCGCAAAGAGTTCGGAAATACCAAAATCGAATTCAGCGCCGGTAGTGCCTCCAAATGCCTATGAAAAACGTGTCGAGCGTGAACGCGAACGAACTCGCGATGCCAATGTTTCCAAAGCATCGGCTGCGACTCAAGCCTATTCCCCACCGAAGCAGGACTACGCCGAGATCGTTCGCGCTGGAAAGTCTGCGGCGCCAGCTCTTGCGGCAGCCGCTGAAAGAAAACAATCTGAGCGAGTTGCATCGAGCAGGTGGTCCCGAACAAAGAAGAGCGGATGGGTGCCGTCAAACGAAACGGCAAGCGTGGCAGGGCGTAACATCGGAGGGATGGTCTACGTTGGCACGCCGCCCTTGCTGAATACCTATGGGTATCGTGACAAATGCCGAGCTTATATCGATCCGTCGCTATCAGTCGCGCGTTCCGGCAATGATAAGGCTGGCGATGGCATGCCCTATTGGCCCGGGTACTCGGATATCTCAGCCCAGTGCCGGGCGACATACCTTGACTGGCTTGCCAGCGGGCGAAAAGATGCCTCCTACAACCCCGGCTACATGTTCCTGTATTTTTATGGGTTGGAGCGTCGCTTCTTCGTCGATCAGTCAAACGAAGATGCAAAGGATATCGTCCAGGAAGTTCGGCGGTTGCAGTCGCTTTACCCTGACAACCACTCCGTCAGGCGCTATTTGGGAGAGTTTCTCGACATCGCGATGCTCGCTGAAACCGATCTCGACGCTATCGAGCCGATATTCGAGAAGCAGGGCTGGGAACTTCCGTTCTCACTCAAATATGCAATCGGAGCTCGGATCGACAAAGGCGAGAACCTGACAGCTGACTGGTTGCTGAGTTGGTTCATCTGCCATCCGGAAACAAATCTGAGAACTCCTGCCACGCGGTGCCGTGACGAGTTCGTCGCTCTTTTCCGCATGCGGTGTAATCAGCGTTTTCCTGACGGACTTAAAGTTACCAAACCCCGAAAATCACTCACGGCATCTTATCGAGCCGCTTCCAGCGAGTTTCAGGGGTCCGCCAACCCGACCGTGGACGGCAAGCCGGTCCCGGATATTTCCGGCCTGCGCAAACCGGTCGAGATTGCCCGGGAGCTGGCTGATGAGGTAATGAACGATCTCGACAAGCTTAGTCGCTTCTTGGGCCGAAATCCTGACGGTCGCGGAAGCGTTGAAGCCCATGCCTTGCTGCCCTCGGAACTGTGGGAGGCCTTTCCATCCGAGGAAATGGACCGCTTGAAATCCTGGGCTGCCGATATCGTAGATCGGGGCGGATTGGTGCCGCTTAAGGAGGTTATCGGATACCTGGAGGGAGAAACGAACGAGAAGATCGGGAAACGGCAGATGACAGGAGCGGCCGACGCGCTCGCGCGCCTCGGTTTTGGTCTCGCGCCCGACCCTCGGTTTGCACTCCGATCACCCAAGGCGGAAGAGCCTGTTGTGCTGTTTAGCCTGGGCAAACCCATCGAAAAACTGGAGGAAGTCTCTGACAGCTATCGAAGCGCCTTGATCGAATTGGCACTTGGGTCGTTCGTCGCCCATGCGGATGGTCGCATCGCGGAGCCTGAACGCAGGGCGCTGGAAGATCAAGTTTCTGCCGCGGCCCTTAGCGATCAGGAATGCCGCAGGCTGCGAGCAAACCTTGATTGGTTCCTGGCCGTGCCGCCGGACATGACGCTTCTGCGGCGCAAATTGAAGGAGGTGGGCCAAGACAGCCAGGCCGCTATGCGGGCAGCACTGGTTGGTGCAGCACATGCCGATGGTATTATTCACTCCGACGAAGTCGCAAGTATCGAGAAAATCTACAAGGCTTTGGGCCTCGATCCTGCGCTTGCCTACTCGGACCTGCATGCTGGCGAAGTTGCGGATGGTCCTCGCACTGTTCGTGCCTCGCAACCGGGTCGCCCGGGCGAAGCGATACCCGATCTTGAAAAAGCCAGCGGACCCAAACTCGACGCGTCGCGGATCGCAGCAATCCGTTCGGACACTGAGCGCGTGTCGTCCGTCCTCGGTCAGATTTTCGATGTCGAAGAGAAAAAAAGCGGTGTCTCCGGACCTGCCTACCAAAGTCAGCTGGCAGGGCTGGACCCGAAACACGGCGCCCTTGTCCTCGAACTTGTCAATCGGGAGCATTGGTCTGAAACCGAGTTCGAGACGATCTGCGCCTCGCATGGCTTGATGGCGTCCGGGGCTTTGGAAGTCGTGAATGAATGGGCCTTTGAGACCTACGATGAAGCGCTTCTCGACGAGTATGATGGATATGACGTGTCTTCGGAGATTGCGGAGGCGGTAAAAGAAAAGATGAGTGCGGAGGGCAGGGATGTCTAAGTTGAAACCACGTGAACGCGATGCAATCGTACAGGCGCTTCGGGCCGGGGTCGTGCCCAAGCTCGGTTTGCGCCATATTCAGGTTGGCCGCGTCCGAGAGATTGAAGAGCTCGTCAAGGACATGGGCCGGATATCCGATGGCGGATCGGCGATCCGGTTCATCATCGGGGAATACGGATCGGGCAAAACATTCTTTATGAACCTGATCCGCCTCGTCGCCCTGGAGAAAGGCCTGGTCGTGATGTTCGCGGATCTGGCGCCAGATCGGCGCATTCACGCGACCGGCGGACAAGCTCGGGGGCTGTATGCCGAGATGGCCCGAAACCTCTCGACGCGGACAAAGCCCGACGGCGGGGCATTGGCCAGCGTGGTGGAGCGGTTTGTTAGCCAGGCTCACCGCGATGCAGAAGAACAGGATTTGCCCACAGGGTCTGTCATTCGTGAACGCCTTGGCCACTTTGAAGAACTTACCGGGGGGTTTGAGTTCGCTGAAGTCATCCGCCGATATTGGGAAGGCCATGAGACCGGCGACGAAGAGCTGAAATCCGCGGCCCTGAGGTGGCTGCGCGGCGAATTCGCGACACGTACCGACGCGCGCAAAGCCCTTGGTGTGCGAACGATCATCGACGACGCCAGTGTCTATGACCATCTGAAGCTGATGTCGGCATTCGTGTGCGAGGCCGGTTACAAAGGATTGCTGGTCGGCCTCGACGAGATGGTGAATCTCTACAAACTCACCTCGTCGCAGGCCCGCAATGCAAACTATGAGCAGATTCTCCGGATCCTCAACGACGTGCTGCAAGGCAGTGCCGAGAACCTGGGATTTCTCATGGGCGGGACCCCGGAGTTTCTGATGAACACCCGTCGAGGGCTATACAGTTACGAAGCCCTCCAATCGCGTTTGGCTGAGAACACCTTCGCGCGAGACGGATTGATCGACCTTTCAGGACCGGTTGTCCGGCTGGCCAGTCTGACCCCTGAAGACCTCTTCGTTCTTTTGGCCAATGTCCGGCGGATCATGCAGGAAGATGCCGGAGCTTTACCGGACGACGCGCTCGAGGCCTTCATGGCGCATTGCTCGGACCGGATCGGTGAAGCTTACTTCCGCACCCCGCGCAATACGGTGACCGCATTCGTGAACTTGCTTTCTGTGCTTGAGCAAAACCCCGGTGTCGAGTGGAGCGATTTGATCGAAAAGATCGAAGTCTCCGAAGACCTCGGTGAAGACATGACCGAGGTAGACGAGTCGACTGGCGCCCAAGACCCCGGTGACGATGACCTGATCAGCTTCAAGCTCTGACGCCGATGAGCAGTGCGTTCGACAAACTGGCGAGGCCTGTGCAGAAATGGATACGCCAGAAAGGATGGCGCGAACTTCGCGACATCCAGGCGCGATCCATCCGGACGATCTGCGAGACCAACGCCGATTTGATCGTTGCGGCTTCCACGGCGGGCGGAAAGACTGAGGCGGCGTTTCTGCCGTTGATTTCACAGGTGCTTGACGAGCCGTCCGACGGCACCGGCTTCGACCTGCTCTACATCGGCCCGCTGAAAGCCTTGATCACGGACCAGGCCATGCGGCTCGAGGGCATCTGCCAGGAAGCAGAGCTTCCGGTTGTTCCCTGGCACGGGGATGTCTCGCAATCGATCAAGACGCGCGCGTTGAAATCTCCAAAAGGGATCCTGCTGATAACCCCAGAGTCCCTTGAGGCACTTTTCATTCGTCGCGGTTTGGAAGTCGTGCGCCTGTTTGGGGCCACGCGGGCGGTCGTGATCGACGAACTACACACGGTTCTGGATAGCGAACGCGGTGTCCAGCTGCGTTCACTGCTCACACGGCTCGAGCTTGCGATAGAGCGCCCAATCCGTCGGATAGGTCTGTCAGCTACGCTGGGCGACATGGACCTCGCCAAGGCCTATCTTCGCCCTGACGCAGCGAGCTCTGTTCAGCTGATCGAAGCAGATGGCGGCGAGGCTGAATTGAGGCTTCAGCTTCGCGGCTACCTCTCAGGCGATGAAGATGAAAATAGCCCATCCGCAACGGACGCCATAGCAGCCCATCTATTCAAACACCTTCGAGGCAGCGACAACCTGGTCTTCGCCGGAGCGCGCCAACGGGTCGAGATTTACGCAGATCGGTTGCGGGAGCTTTGCGAACGGGAGCACCTGCCACAGGAATTCTATCCCCACCACGCGAGCCTCTCCCGAGAACACCGTGACTTCGTTGAGCGGCGCTTGAAGGACCCTGCGAATCCGACGACCGCCGTTTGCACGTCGACGCTCGAGCTTGGAATCGACATCGGTGACGTGACCTGTGTGGCTCAAATCGGCGCACCATTCAGCGTCGCGGCGTTGCGGCAACGGCTCGGGCGATCAGGCCGCCGTGACGGACAACCGGCCATTCTCAGGCAGTACGCTGTCGAAGCCAAGTTGACGCCGGAGAGTAGCTTCGTGGATCGCCTTCGCCTCGGCCTGATCAGGTCCATCGCGATGATAGACCTGCTGCTGGAAGGCTGGTGTGAACCACCAAAACCGCAAGCCCTTCACCTCTCGACGCTCGTCCATCAGATTCTATCAGTCATTGCGCAGCGCGGCGGTGCGTCTGCAGGTGTGGTCTACAACGTGCTCTGCCGCGAAGGTCCCTTTCGGAAGGTCACAACCGAAGTCTTCGCAGATGTATTGCGTGCGATCGGCCATCCAGAAACCGGCTTGATCGAACAGGCCGGCAGCGGGCTGTTACTCTTGGGGCCGACTGGCGAAAGGCTTGTTGAGCATTACAGCTTCTATGCGGTGTTCCAGACACCTGAGGAATTCCGTTTGGTTGCAGAGGGGCGGGATCTTGGAACCCTGCCGATCGACAATGTTCTTGCTCCCGGGATGCTGCTGATTTTTTCTGGGCGGCGTTGGGTAGTTCAAGAAATCCATGATCGTGAAAAGGTCATCGTCGTTAAACCCGCGATGGCTGGTGTGCCTCCCGTCTTCGGCGGCGATGCGGGGGATATTCATGACAAGGTAATTGACCGAATGTTTGCCGTACTCGAGGGGGATTTCAGCCCAGCTTACATGGACACAGTCTCCTTGACGATGCTCGAGGAAGCGCGTGCTCATTATGAACAGCTGGGATTTCGGGCCAATAACATACACAGCATTGGCGAGCATACATCAATCATTGCGACGCGGGTCGGGACGGTGAAGACATCAACCCTCGCGCTAGCACTCAGAAGCGAGGGGCTTTCGGTCGAACAGCATGACGGGTTTCTGCTGGTGGAGGCCGGGGACGAAACCCCCGATCTTCAAACAGTACTAACGCATATTCGATCTGGCGAACCTGTCGATCTGTTCGCGGGCGCAGGGAACTTCATGTCGGAGAAGTTTCATCCGTACCTGTCGAAGCCGCTCTTGGAGTTGGATGCAGCCAGTTCGAAGCTTGTTCCTCAAATTCTTCCAACGTTGGTTGAAAGGATCATTCAGGCATGAGCGGTGGGAAGCAGAGGTTGTTTCCTTGCATGCCCTGAACCGCTAGGGCCAAATGCAATGGCCTTTGGGGGCGCAGAGATCATTTGGAGAATGTCGTGGCCGATAAGCTGAACATAAATCTAAAATATTGCTATGGAATTGGAAAACTTGAGGCAGAGCTGGAGTTTAAGCACAAAGGCTACGCGATCTACGCTCCGAACGGTGTTATGAAAACATCGTTTGCGAAGACAATGATGGACCTTTCGGAAGGCAATGCGCCGAAGGACCTGCACTTCCCGAATCGAGAACCTACTTGTGAGATCACCCTGAATGGCGAAGCCATTAAGAAAGAGGAAATTTTCGTCGTTAAATCCTACGATGACAAATTCTCTTCAAGTCAGGTGTCCACTCTTCTTGCGAACGCCGAACTCAGAACGAAGTATGAAAGAATCCATCAGTCGATTGGCGAAGCAAAAAAGGCTTTGGACAAAGCTCTCAGGAACGCTGCCGGGTTTGGAGAAAGATCACGGGAGAACTTAGACCCGATTATCGAGGATGTGTTTGGCGGCAGCTATTATGAGGCACTTTCTGCGATTGAGGACGAGCTCAACGAACTTCATCAATCGGACCTCGGCAAAGCCGACTACAAAATCCTGTACGACCCAAAAGTTCAGCAATTCCTTGCCAGCGAAGATGTGGCGGCTGCGGTCGAAGACTTTGCGCAAAAGTATGACGAGATAACCGAACAATCGCCAATCCTTCGAAGGGATTTTCAGTATCACCATGTCGCCCAGGTTCAGCAGCAGCTCGAAGCGAACAACTTTTTTGACGCTGGACACAGCATCAGCTTGGCGGATGAAAACACGGATCAGAAGGAAGAGGTTTCATCGGACCAATCGCTTCGCGAGCGCATCGAAGAGGAGAAGTTTCGCGTCTTGAACGATGAGGCGGTGGCGAAGAAATTCGACACATTCAATTCAAAGCTCAAAAACAAGGAGCTGCAGGCTTTCCGAGACTATATCACAGATAATAAACACCTTCTGCCTATGCTAAACGAACCGGAGGGCCTGAAACGTGACCTTTGGATGCAATATCTTCGGGCTGCACTTGATGAGTACAAAGCGCTGGTATCCGAGTATCGAACTGGTCAAAGTGCTCTCGCTGAAATCATCGCAGACGCGGACAGCAGCAGAGGTGATTGGGATGCTGTAGTGGCAGATTTCAATCGTCGCTTTCTCTACCTGCCCTTTGAACTTTCCGTTGACAACAAGGCCGATGCGATCCTCAAAGGAAGTGCTCCTTCGATTGCTTTCATCATCAAAGATGCAGGTGAAGAGAGGCGTTACGCTTCATCCGAAAAGCAAGAGCTGCTCCGAGCGCTAAGCACAGGTGAAAGCCGCGCGCTGTACATCCTTGATATTATGTATGAGGTGTTCGTGCGATGGAAGAACCGCACCAAGACCCTCTTTGTCTTTGACGACATTTCTGACTCGTTTGACTACAAGAACAAGTTCGCGATCATCGACTTCTTGGAGGATGTAACCAAGGTCGAAGACACTAATTTCCTTGCCATCGTCCTGACTCACAACTTCGATTTCCTTCGAACAGTTTCAAGCAGAGATATCTGCCCAGCACATCAGTGTCGGCTGGCGTTTCGATCTGATGATGGGATCAAGCTTGAGCCATTCGAGCGGACGGATATCCAGAGTCCGTTTCGCAAGTGGCAGGGCAGGTTGGCGGAACCGTCCGTTCTAATTGCCTATATCCCGTTCTTACGTAATTTGATCGAGTACACGCTTGGCCCAAAAGATGCCGATGGGAATCCTAATGCTGACTACCTTCAGCTTACCAGGATGCTCCACTTCAAAGATGAAACTGAAGCCCTCACCATCGAGGACTACAAGGCCGTATTCGAACGTCATTTGAGCGGGTGTACCTTCCCTGATGTTGATCTGACGCAGCCAGTTATTGAGCATCTTTTCGCCACGGCCGATGAGTGTGAAAAAGTTGCCGATGGCATCAATCTTGAGCAAAAGATCGCTCTGTCAATCGCGGTCAGAATGCGAGCCGAGCGATACATGGTCGCGAAGATCCGTTCTGCGCAGGAAGAATTTGATGTTTCGAATAAGCAGACGGGGAAGATTTTTCAAAAATTCAAAGACTTGTTCAATAATGAAGCCGAAAAAATAGGCCTTCTACGCCGCGTTAATCTAATCACGCCAGCGAATATACATCTCAATTCCTTTATGTATGAGCCAATCTTAGACATGGGCATGGCCGAGTTGGTGACGTTGTACCAGAACGTAAAGTCAGATTTGAACTAGGCGTGATCGGAATGCGTTTTGCACTTTTAAATGGTCAACGAGTTGAGGCGACGCCTGGTGCCTTGGGCAACTGCCCAGGCTGCAATGCCGCCATGCTAGCTCGATGCGGGACCAAGAAGGTCTGGCATTGGGCGCACAAAGGCCGCCGTCATTGTGATCATTGGTGGGAAAACGAAACCGAGTGGCATCGCGACTGGAAGAACCGGTTTCTCACCGACTGGCAAGAGGTGCCAGCTCGCGATGAAACTGGCGAGCTTCATATTGCGGATATCAAGACACCCTATGGCCTTGTGA
This sequence comes from Ruegeria sp. TASC047, assembly GCF_059612445.1. NCBI lineage: Bacteria > Pseudomonadati > Pseudomonadota > Alphaproteobacteria > Rhodobacterales > Roseobacteraceae > Ruegeria > Ruegeria sp. TASC047. Next base: position 86,306 of record NZ_JBXWQP010000001.1, on the reverse strand, counting down.
TCGAGTTCCAGCACTCTGCTATCAAGTCGGATGAGGTAAGAAAGCGCACAGATTTCTACGGTCAAGTGATTTGGATTATCGATGGAACCCGCCGCCCAACTGATCTGATCCAATATGAACGGATGCTGTCAGAAAACTATCCGGAACGGTTCGACGGCGTAGATATCTACACCGTTTATTGCGAGGAAACACGGCTTCTCAAAGAATGGGGATCATTGGGCAAGATCGTCGGATTTGACTTTGGCGGCGAAAATCTATGCTTGCTGACAGCCGCACAAGGCAGAAGCCGTTATCTCTTCGACTTCCCAAAGGTGGAGTTCGCTAGGTTGATTAGTGAAGGGAGGCCGCTACCAGTGGTTCAGTTCGCAGAACCCACCCAGCGTGGCTATCGAAGGCGTAGAAGATTCTAATAAACTTCAGGTTGCAAACAGTCGTTCTTGGCGGCAATCCTGGTCTACTAAAATAAACCCTTTGGATATGAAAACCGCCCGTGGCAGATCACCAACAGTACCTTTGCGGTTTTGGAGGGTTTTTCTCATTTGCCCGTCATCGTCGCCCCAATCTACTCAACCTGGCCAGTTGCGCCAGCATCTGCGACCCGGCCCCCGGTGACCCTGAGCCAATTGCCTGACCGGTTTGTCCCATTCCCTGCCTGACCGGCATCTGTTGAACCCCGAAGAACTGCCGAGCCCTGAGGGCTGCATATTCCGCGCCACTGGCCCCACCGATCAGGTAGCGGTTATAGGCCTGCTGGCTGCCCATGGCGGCGCGGGCGAAGCTGTAGCCGCCACCCAGTCCGCCGGAGAGGGCGGGCATCATGATGTTGCCGGAGATCGCACGGACAATGAAGGGCGTGGCGATGATGAAGCCCTTGGCCATGAGGACCATCATGAAGAAGGGGATGAGCGCGCCGATGTTGGAGGCCCCTTCAGGGTCGCCAAGCTCACCGATCAGGGCGGATGATACCCCTGTGATTGTCGCGAACACGCCGGCCACGACGATGGGGTAGAGCGCGAAGGAGACCAGCGCCGACAGCCAGCGCGCGAAATAATCCTTGGTCACTTCAAAGAGGGTCAGGAAGATCATCACCGGCGCGATGCCGATGAGGAGCGCGATCATCAAGCGCGAAGCCACCAGGATGAAGGCGGCCAGCCCGCCGAGGATCGAGAGCAGGAGGACACCGACGATATCCAGCATGGCACCCGCCATCCAGTTCAGCTCTGACCCGGCGGCGTTCAGGTAGTCTCCGAGTTCCGAGATCAAGCGGTCGAACTCTTCAGCGAAGGTGCCGGACGGGCCGGGGCTGCCCCCACCGACCGAAGCGACGAGTGCGCCCGCGATACTGTCGATGCCGGCCAGGATGGCGGAGGAGAGCGCGTTGAATTGCACCCAGTTGGTCGCGAATATCCCGACCAACCCGACCTTGACCGCGAGCCAAAAGGCCGTGCGCCCGTCCATCGCCTTGTACTGGTAGATCATGTTCAAGAAGACGAGGATCACCACGAGCGTTGTTCCCAGAACCAGAAGCGTGCCCACGGTCGCCGCGACCGACCCAAACTGTGTTTCCGCGGCGGTGTCGAGATAACCCTGGGAGGTTTCAACGAAGTAAGTGACGACGCTCATCGGGGTTGTGCCTTACCAATTGCCCGCGGCGTCGCAGATCGCTTTGGCTGCAAGGCGAACCTCGTTTGCGCGCCGATTGTAGCGATCAGAGGCCTGCAGCATTTCCCATCGCTCGGCGCTGGCGTGGTGTTCACGGAAGGTGGCCTCGGCCTCATCCCATGAGGGGAAGCGGGTTTCGCAGGCGCAACTGGCGGTCTCGACGATGCGTTCGAGGTTCTGCGCGCGATAGATGTCCTGGACCAACACCCGCTGATAGGCATCGCGCAGGGCAATACTCTGCATCCACTCCGGTTCAGCCGGACGGTCCGGGCAGACATCAAAACTGCGCTCAAGGCTCGGGACCAGGTTGCGCTCCGCTGAAGCGGGTACTGCGGAAAATCCCAAGGCCAGTGCGATGAGAGCGACATTGACCCCGAGACGCATCATGAGGCCGCCCCACCATCTGTCGTCTCCCGTTTCAGGAAAACCGTGTAGCCGACATTGGCGAATTCCGAGGAGCTAAATGACACGACTTCCCAACCCTTTGCACCTCTGGCGTTCAGAATGTTCTTCATCTCTGCTTCGCCAGTCTTGCGACTCATAGGAAAAGACAGAACATCGTATTCAAAAGTTCTCATGGGGAGGCTCCGATCTGATTTGCGCCGGGGAGGTAGAATTCGGTGATGCCGCGCCGTCCGTCATGGCGACCGGCCTGAATGATCACATCGATGGAATTCTCGATGTATTGGATCATGTCCGCATAGGTCATCGGGATCTCGGTCTTGAGCGCGGCAATGGCCAGACGCTGCACGGCCAATTGCGGGGTTTCGGCATGGAGGGTTGTCATGGATCCGCCGTGGCCGGTGTTGATCGCCTCGAGGAAGGTCATGGCCTCCTTGCCGCGCACCTCGCCGAGGATGATCCGGTCGGGGCGCATCCGCAGCGTTGCGGTGAGCAGCACATCGGCGGTCTGGAACTCCGCATCCCGGTTGGCGATAAGGGTCACGGCATTCGGCTGGGTCGGTAGAAGCTCGGCGGCTTCTTCGATGGTGACGATGCGTTCCTCGGACGGCACATGGGAGAGGATCTTTCGCGCAGCGACGGTCTTGCCGGTCGAGGTGCCGCCCGAGACGATCATGTTGAGCTTGTTCTCCACGCAAAAGGCGAGGGCGTCGTCGATCAAACCGGAGGCCACGACCTCGCGCAGCTCGCGCGTTTTCTCGAGGCGCAGTTCTTCGAGCTTGCGTTCCTTACCGAAGAGAAAGTCGAGTTCGATGCCCTCGAGCGGCAGGCTGGAGAAGAACCGCAAGCTGATCGACATGGCCGAGAGCACGGCGGGCGGGGTGATGACCTGTGCCCGGATTGGGCGATCCCGATAGGTGATCGAGACCGAGACGATGGGGCGGTCCTTGCTCAGGGTGGTATTGGCGGAGGAGGCGATCTGGTTGCCGAGGTCCTTCACGTCCGTCGCTGTTAGCTTCTGGTCCAGCACTCGCATGAAATGATCGCCCTGGAACTCGCCCCAGCAGTTGCCGTCAGGGTTGATACAGATCTCGATGACATCGTCGCGGGCGGCGGCATCGATCCGGTCGAGCGAAGTCTGGAGATAGCTCAGCGACATCGGTTCAGAAAATCTCCAGATCGCGGTCGACCATCACCGTGACGCGCGCGCCCTGGTCGACATAGATGACGGGCCCGATCGAGAGGTAGTCGCCGATCACAGAGTCGGTGGCATCGGCCAGATCGTCGCCCACGTCCTCGAGAACGTCTGCGGTGGTCTCATCCTGCACATTTGCAGCGGCCGCGCTTGGGGCGGCTGAGATCAGCGAAATCAGCGCGGCCGAGCCGAAGCGTTCGTCAAAGCGGGTATCGACAAAGCCGGTGACGCCGGAGCGGCCCAGCTCGTCTCCCCCAAAGGAACTGATCTGAATGGTCTGGTTATCGGGCAGGATGATCCGGTCCCAGGCAATGGTGACACGGCGCTGCGCGATATCGACGCCGGAGCGATAGCGCCCGATGAGACGGGAGCCGCGCGGGATCAGGAGCCGGGTGCCATCGAAGCTGAAGACATCTTCCGAGACCACGGCACGGGTTTGACCGGGCAGGGAGCTGTCGAGGGCGGTTTCTATGACGGCCTGGATCATCGTGCCCTGGATGATGGTGTTGGAGGGGTTCGCAATGACCTCGGCCTGCGTCACCGAGGTGGGCAGCGCGCCGTTCAGCACGAAATCCGTCACCTCACCAAAGGTGCGCTCGGTCAATGCCGTCTCATTCGCTCCGGAGGTACCACCAAAGGCGATGGTCGGTGAGGCGATGCGGCGTTCCTGAAACGCGCGCTCCTCGGCCGCGCGGCGTTCGAGCTCGGCCATGCGCCGGGCCTCTTCCTCACGGCGCATTCGTTCGTCTTCCCGCGCGCGCAGCTCGTCCTCAGACGGCCCCAAGGGCGCGGGAGCAGGGCGGTTGGCTTCGAGCTGGGCCAGCTCGAGATCCATGCGGAGTTGTTCAAGTTCGCGGTCGCGCGCTGTGAGTTCATCCCGGAACTGCTGTTGCGCGGCCTCAGATGCGGCTTGCAAGGCGGCGATCTGTGCGGTCAGCGCGTCGATGGCCTCGGCCGCAGCCGTGTCTTCCTCGACCACGGGTTCCGGCGCATTGCGCAGCTCTTCGATTTGGGCCTGAAGTGCTGCGAGCTGCGCCAGAAGCTCGGTATTGGGCTCGACAGGCTCGGGCGCGACCAGAACCACCTCTGGCTCAGGCGGGGGCAGGGTTTCGATGGCGCCAAACCCGTCTCCTTCGTTCTGGAAGACATCCGGGGTGGCCGTCGGCAGGGCTTCCTCTTCCTCGGGCTGGGAGAGGAGATAGAGCAGCGCCCCGCCAGCGCCGATCAATAGAACAACAACCAAAGCCAGAAGCGGCGAGCGCCGTGGGGCAGGGGACTGACCTCTCCCTCGACCTTGCTCGAGTGCGGCGAGGCGTTTTTCCAACTCAGTATTACTTGTGTCACTCATGATGCAGCCCCTGCAGGCAGGGTCGCCTCGATGCAGACCACCTCGTCACCGATCCGCAGGACCCATTGCCGGTTCACGCCTGAGACCCGGATAACGCCGTCTTCGGTGGCTTGGGTGTTGACCGTCCGCTCACGCCCATTTGTGTAGCGGAAGATCGCGGGCACAGGCGCATTCCGTGGAAACGCGAAATACGTAAACGTTCCATCATCCCAGACGCGTGTCGGCGTGAACTCGGTGCGCGCGCTGGCCCCATAATTGTAGTTGGGGGCTTGGGCCGCGATGGCCCGGGTCGGGCGCGCATCGTCCTCTGGATAGCGGAATTGGACTACATAGAAGGTCGGGCTGCGGGCCTCCTGGACGTTGAAGTAGTAGCTGCGCCGGTTGGTGTAGACCGTCACATTGGTATGGACGCCGCGCGCGATGGGTTTGATCGCGAAGGCCTGACCGCCGGGGACGCCATCGATCTCAAAGCCTTCCGTGTCGCCCGCGATGATCGAGCGGATGCTTTCGCCCTCGCCGAACTCGATGGTGGTGACATGGGTGAGCGAGACGTTGAGGCGATAGACCTGACCCGCCTGGTAGGAGGCCAAGCGCACCCGGCTGTCATTTGGGCCACCACGCGGGATCGCTTCGGCAAAGGCAAGGCCGGGCGGCAAGGCAAGAATGGCGACAAGGAAGAACCTATTGATCAAACTAATTCTCCAATCTGTCGGAGCGGATGGAATACTCGAGCACGGTGAAGCCGAAGGGGTTGGTCCAGACCTCGTCGATGGAGCGGCGGGTCTCCGGGCGGAACTCGAAGAGAAGCGTGGCGGTGAAGAGCCCCGTCTGGACGCCATTGAGCGAGGTCAGCCGCTTGCGCAGGCGCACGGTGGCGCGGTTTGTGCCGATCCGGTTGATGCTGAGGATTTCGACGTCGAGCCGGGCGTTCGGCCCGTAGACTGTTGGCGGGTAATTCTCATTGGCGCTGTTCCAGATCTGGCGCAGGCCGCTTTCAGCGGCCCCGTCCGAACGGCGTAGCACGCTGCGAATGCGCAGATCATTGTCGAGCTGGTTATAGACCTCGCGGTCGGTCACGTAGCGAAACACCTCCGCCTCGATGATAGCCTGGTTCGCGGTAACGGATGTGGCGCCGACGGAAGCTTCGGGCAGGGCAAAGCCGGTGGCGGGATCATAAGGCACGACGACCGGCGGTGGATCGACATCGAGGATCGCAACCGCCGCCGCGCTCAGGCACCCGAGTATGCCGAAGATGAGGCCAATGAGGCCCAAGCGCTGCCAGAGCCGCTCCCGTCGGAGCGCCCCGTAAACCAGTTCCTCTTCAATGATCTCTTGTTCACTCGCCACGCGTCACACTCCGGGGGTCGTTCTGGCGTTTCGAAATAAGCAGAATCGGTTCTTCGCTGCCTCTCGCTTCGCTCGAACGCGAAGACCGATATTTGATATTGTGGAACAATTTCGAAACGCCTTAATCCGCACGCAACTCGGGCAGGGTGAAATCCATGAAGCGCTGCTCTTCGGCGATGGTGGCGGCATCGATCACGCCGCCCGTGCCATCGCCCACGGTCTGCACCGCTTCGAGCTGCCACATGGCGACCAGCGCGATGGCCAGTTCCGCCGTGACGCGGGTGTTGAGATCGACGCTTTCCTTCAGCTCATCCATGTCGTCGATGAGCGCGACGAGCCGGTCGACGCGTTCAAGGGATTGCCCGGCATCCTCATAGCTGTTCTGGGCCGCAGCCGAGACGAGCGCGCCGGTCGTGGCTTGGGTCGCTATGCGGTTGGCACCGGGATTGCCGCTGGTGGCCATTTCCGAGAGCGTGTCATCGTCAAAGCCAAGATCGGCCAGCACCCGGTCCATCTGGGTTTCGATCTCGCCGGCGCCAGAGCCGGTGAGGTGGGAGAAATCGCCCGTCTTGATGGCCTCGATGGTGGCGAGGATGTCGCCGAACTCCTGGTCGAGCAGGCCGTTCAACTCGTCTTCCATCTCGGTGCGGATGATTTCAGGCAGTTCGGCGAGGCGGGTGAGGGCCTCGTAGGTTCTTTGCAGCTCCGCGAGTTGGTCCGTGAGTGTGCCAAGCTGTTCGCGGAGCTGCGTCAGCTGCTCGTTTTGCAGGATCTCGTCTTCGATCATCTGCCGGAGCTGCTGGATGTTTTGCGCGATGTTCTGGGTGTCGACGACGGGCACGCCTTGCGCGAGGGCAGGGGGTAGGGTGCCAAGATGCAGACCGATCCCAAGTGTCGTGACCAAGGCCGTCCTCACGAGCAAATGTCCCATCATTCAATCTCCCTGATTGTGAAGTCCATAAATGCGCCCTCGGCCATGCGGGCGCTGGCCTGCGCCAATTCTTCTGCGCTCAGGACACGGGTCCGCGCCGCCTGAAGCCGGACGCGCGCGGCAACGAGGCGCACGAGTTCGGCCCGGGCATAGGTGTTGAGCGCGATGCTTTCCTGTACGTCTTCCGTTTCGGAAATCCGCTCGACGATATCGCGGATGCGGAGGGCGGTCTGCCGGATCGCGGCAGGTGAGTTGTTGCCGTAGACCGCGGCCCCATGCCCCGTGATCGAGAGGTTTGCATTGACCAAGAGTGCGGGATCGATCGTGCCCAAAGCTTCGATCCCGCCGATCCGGCTGAGATAGAGATTGTAGCGCTCGGGTATGACTTGCACGTAGTGCTGGGTCTCGGCAAAGGGTGGCACGCCCCCATATTCGAAGACCCTGCCGGGTCCGGCGTTATAGGCGGCGAGTGCGTTGATGATGTTTCCATCGAAGGTGTTGAGTTGGGTCGCGAGATAGCGCGCGCCGCCATGCACCTGAAGGTAGGGGCTGTCGTAGTATTCCGGGTTGATGCCGAGATCGCTGGCGGTGCCCGGCATGATCTGGGTGAGGCCGAAGGCGCCAACCGGGGACCGCGCGCCGATGGTGAAGCGGCTTTCTTGCCAGATGAGGGCTTGCATCAGCGCGCGCCACTGGACGGGTGAGAGGCCTGCGCGGCCCACACCCGCAAAGCCGCTGGTTTCCTGTGCGACGCGGATGATGAGTTGTTCTATGTTTTCCGCGGCGTCTCCGAACATCTGTGCGCCGCCGGGATTGGGATCGATATTTGCCGTACCGTAGACGGCTTCCACGGAGCGGTCCGCATCGCCGCTGCCGCTTTCGAGGCCCGAGACCATCGCGGGCAGGCCTTGCCCCCCGAAGCTGGTCTGGGCATCGAGGATGCGCTGCAAGGTGTCCAGCTGTTCGCGCTCGATCTCGGAGATGAGTTCGCGCACGGAAAACTTGTCCGCCTGGATCGCAAGATCGGCCTCGCGATCGCCGGTTTCGACGATGTCACGCGCGGTCAGCCCGCTGTCATTGGTGGGCACGCCTTGAGCAAGGGCAAGACCGGGCAGCAAGCAAAGCGCCAAAATATGGGGCAGGCTAGACGTCAATGCCGCCCTCCGGGGTGCCGAGAGGCGCAAAGGTACAATCGGGCGCGATGGGCGCCGTCGAGGCGAGGAAGGTAAAGCAGTTTGCCTGTGGCTCCTGGTATTGGGCACAGGAGGCCAGAACGCCGAGTGCGGCGAGGAGAATTAGAATACGGGTCATGAAAGCCTCCAGAAGTCCGGGCGGTCGCGGTAATCGGCTCCCACGAGCGCTTCGCCTTTTTCCATGCCGCCGAGGATGGTGAGATTGGGCCCGAGGGCGCTCAGATCGGCGTCAACGACGATCGAGCCCTGGTCGTCGCGAATAAGTGCCAAGCGGCTGTCGCTGCCGGTGTTGAGAAGCACGTCGAGTTCCTTCTCGTAAAGATTCAGCATCGCGTAGTCGGCGGCATGCGCGCGGATATTGGGCAGCAGGATCTGCGTGGGCACCGCCTCAACGATGGTCTTTCCGGTCCGGGTGCGTTCGAGCTGGCTTGCGTATTGCGTCATCATCACCGCGACCGTGTTCTGCTTGCGGGCGGTCACCAGCCAGTTCGAGAGCCGTTCCGCGAAATATGCGTTGTCGAGCGCCTTCCAGGCTTCGTCGATGATTATGATCGTGGGGCGGCGGTCCTCGATCTCGCGCTCGACCCGGCGGAAGAGGTAGGACAAGACCGCCATGCGCTCCTTCTCGGCTTCACTGTCGAGAATGCCGGTGAGATCGAAGCCAACCACATCGCCCTCCAGCGAGAACGTGTCTTCCAACGTCTGCCCGAAGATCCAGCCGTAGCGGCCCTCTTCGGTCCATTCGAGCAGGCGCTGGTGCAGATCGCCGCCATCATCGGTGGAGACAAAGAGTGATGCGAAATCCCGCCAGTTCCGCAGTGCCGGATTGGAAGCCTGCGCGTTCTGGCGCACGACTTCCTGGATGCGGTTGGTCTGGGCAGGCGTCAGCGGTTTGTCGGCACGGTGGAGCAAGGTGGCGAGCCAATCCGAAAGCCAGGCGGTGCCGCGCGCGTCGACCTCAGTCCAGAGGGGATTGAGCCCGGTGGCTTGCCCGGCTTTCAAGGACGCATAGCGCCCGCCATTGGCGCGGACCGCCATCTCCATACCGAGACGGTAGTCGAAGACGAAGACCCGTGCCCCCGCTCGACGGGCCTGCGTCATGAGAAAGGCGGAGAGAACTGACTTGCCAGAGCCCGGCCTGCCCATGATCAAGGTGTGCCCGCTGGTGGGTTCTTTGTCGGGGCTGCCCTGCTCGTGATAGGAAAACCGGTAGGCGCTCTGTTCCGGGGTGGGGAACAGGGTGATGACCTTGCCCCAAGGAACTCTACTGGCGGGCTTGCCGAGCTGCGTCCGGTGAAACGCCGCGAAATCCGCGAAATTGCGATTGGTGATGGCGCTGGCGCGCACGCGCTTGGGCTGGTTGCCGGGATGCTGGCTGAGGTAATGCGCCTTGGCGGCGACCCGTTCGCCGATCATCTTCACGCCCTCGGTGGCCGCGGCGTTGACGATCTCGGCGCTTAGGGTCTGCAGCTCGTCCAGCGTGTCGCAGAAGATCGTCACGACCAAATGGTGTTCACCAAAGCTCTGGCGTTTGGCCTCGAGATCATCGGCCGCGATATCGAGCGCTTCCATCAGCGAGAGGGCCGCATCCTGCGAGGCCTGCATCTGGCGTTTCTGCCGTTTGATCCGGCCCGCCATGAGGTTCGAATTGATCGGCGTGAAGGAGTGCGTGACGATCATGTCGACCGGCAGGTTCAGCATGTCGAAAATGGTGCAGGAGGTGGACTCTGAGTATTCCCCGATGGTGAAGCTCTTGCCGTAGCGATGCCCCACGACGCCTTCGGAAAGTTCGAAATGATCCTCGAGGAAGGTCACGCGGGTGTTAGCGACGTTGAAGGACAGGAAGCCGTATGTATTGGCGGGATAGAGCGGCAGTTCTGTCCCCGTGTTGAGCGCCCCGAGAAAGCCGATGAGCGCGCCGCTCTTCGCGGAAAGGACATGCGGGTTCAGCTCCGTCAGGCCCGAGAGGAAGACATTCACGGCCTCGCCCAGGCGGCGCAGGCGTTTCTGGGTTTCTTCCTTGAAGCGATCCGGCGCGCTGCGGCCCATGAACGGCAGGAAACTCTTCGGGGGAGGGCGGTGGATCACCGTGAGCGTCAAGGTCTTGTCGCGCAACCCGCTGGTCTCAAGCTTCTTGCGCCAAAGCCGGTCCACCTCGCCCGCGAAGCTGTCCTCGCGCACCGGTTCCAGTTCTGGCGCGATCGCCTTGGAGACCTTGTGAACGTAAAAACTGAACTCCGGTCCCAGCTGCGCGATAATCCGGGCAAAGAGCGCCGTCACCTTGTCGAGATAGGCATCGTCCGTCGTGTAGCTGTTGGCCCCGTCGAGGCGGATGCACTGGAAAAGCTCGTTCACCCGCGTCCGCACGGTCCGATCATCGACCAGGCTGACATAGGGAAGCATATGCGCGAGCCGGGTTTCTCGGGCATACCAGTCCGGCGTCAGGGTGCGGGGGTCGAGCGTTTCGTCACGGGGCATAACTGTCCCCACCATGGATGGACCGATTCCGTGTAGGCGGCGTCTCTTGCAGCGCACTCATCATCACGTCGATAAAACGTGGGTCCCAATCCGCAGCCTTCCAAAGCACCGGATAGAGTAGGGCGGCCACGCCCAGCACCGTGATGTGCTGGACCCAGACGAAGAGGAGCACCGAACCGAAGAGCCAGACCATCGCGTACATGATGGGCAGGCCCAGAAGCTTGGGCGGCCGCACGAGGCCCAGGAAGAGGGGTGAGCGCTCAGCCACCGGCAAAGACCGCGGCAACGATGGTGGGGGCGGCGGCAACACCGGCGATGCCGACGAGCACCCAGAGCGCCTGGCGCAGGTCGATGATGTTGAAGAACCAGCTGAGGAAGACGCCAAGAACAGCGAGTGTCGCAATGACCACGCCAAGTGGGCCGGTCAGTGCATCGACGATGCCCTGCAACAGGCTCTGGATCGGGGAGAGGTCGATGCTTTGCGCGAGCGCCGGTTCAGCAATGACCAGAAAGAGGGTCAAACTTGCGATGAATAGGTTTGATATGTGTCTCATGAATTCGATCCTTCCAATCGGGCCACGACGGCCATCACGCGGGCCACGTGGTTCTGGGTTTCTCGGTAGGGGGGAATGCCGCCGTATTGGCGCACGGCATCGGGTCCGGCGTTATAGGCAGCCAGCGCCAGGCGCGGATCGCTGAAACTCTCCAGCATCATCGCGAGGTAGCGGGCGGAGCCATCGAGGTTCTGAAGTGGATCACGAGGGTCAACGCCGAGATCGCTGGCCGTGGCTGGCATCAACTGGCCGAGACCGATGGCCCCGGCGCTGGAGATCGCATCCTGCCGGTAGGCACTTTCAACCTCGATATTGGCGCGGTAGAGGGTCAGCCAGTCTCTGACCGAGAGGTCCGCGCGGCGAAGACCGGGATGGGCAGCATAGCGCAGGGCGCTGGCTTCAATGGCCGAGAGGATATCGGCGCGGGGCAGTGGTGCTGGTCGGGCAAGGGCCGCAAATCGCAGCGCCTCAGGTTCTGCAGGTGTTTCGGCCTCACCGAGGATCGCCAGCCCATCAGCCGCAGACCCTTGACCAATCCCGTCATTGTAGTTGCGGGCAAAACTGCTTTGGGAGCGAGATGGGGTCAGCGAGCCGTCGCTCTCCATAACAAGCACCATCTGTGCCGATGCAGGCGCCGCCAGTGGGCCGAGAAGGAGAAGGCTAGTCGCTACCGCCTTTGTCGCTGGTCGTGAGCTTATGCGCGGTCCGCTGGCCTTCCTCGAGTGGCACATCGGCATGCGAAAACCCGATGCCAATGAGGAAAGAGACCACGCCGGTGATCGTCTTGAACTCGCGGATCTTGATGTCGTTGTAGGTCGTCCGTGTACGGGCAGTAACCAGGAGCTTCTCCACACCGTCGTCAGACACGGCACGCATGATCCAGACCCCGTAATAGCTCGGGCCCTTCTTGTGTGCCGACTCCTGGCACAGGATTTCAGCGCTATAGCCGCTTTCCACGAGTTCGCGGAAACGCGCTTCCGTAACCACATTTGGTGCTTCGATGTCCCAGTTCATGGCCCGGCCCACGCTTTCTCCAAAAACGCAACGCCCGGGCATTCCTACTTGAAGCCCAGAGTTACGATAGTATATTAGTGACCGCAAGATATATTGCGACAGATACGGCTGTATCTCGGTTACTCAAACTCTAGGCACGGCCATTGGCGTCTATCAAGGAAATAAGAGGTTCTAGAAACCTGCGGTTGCGGAGCTTGTTTGCACTGCAAGCCATAGCCGTGCTCATTCTCGTCCCTGGTGCAAGTACTGCGGAATCCTGTCTCGCACCGCCCCGACCTTTCCTGCCCAGCGATTCGCAGGCGGCCCGTGACTACGCCGACATCATCCGTGGCGATTTCGAAGACTACATCCAGGATATCCAGAGCTACTTCCGATGCCTCGACGGTGAGCGCGCCCGTGCGTTTGAGGAAGCGCGGGAGGTCAGCGAGGATTATGGCCGGTTTCTGCAATTGGTAGGGGATTGATGGGCTACCCGGGGTGCATCAGACTTGCAGCCCAAGGAAACCCGACGCCGATAACACCCTCAAATATCTACTTTTTAGATAACAGATTTCATCCGCTAGCGACGTCACAAAAGGTATGTGACGCGTGGCAAAAACAATCAGAAGCAAGGGACATCTGGCACTTTGCCAGGCTTTGGTCGACGCTCGCATCAAAGCGGGCCTCGGTCAGAAAGACTTGGCGGACAGGCTCAGATGCCACCAGTCACTCGTTGCCCGCGTTGAGAGCGGCCAGCGCCGTGTCGACGTTGTCGAGCTGGTCGCCCTGGCGCGCGCCATCGGCTTCGACCCGTTCGAGGTTTTGGCGATCGTTGAAGCCGCCACGGAGCCCGACCACAGGATTTGAACCAAATGAATTGTTGAGAAAACCGGAACCCATTTCACCTGTCTGATGATCATTCCCTCATCGAGGACCAGGTAGCCAGAATCAACGAAGTCCCGCGCGCGGTCGTAGTGAACGCTCTGCAACCCCACGCCGTATTTCGCAGCGCCACAGTGCAGGAAGTCAGTAAACAGTGAACGAAGATGAGGTCGAAGGCGTCGCGATTGCGAATTTGATCGGGACGGATGAGCGTAGTGTTGTCGGTTGGGTATATCGTTGGAATACGGGCGTGTTGGCGGTGATGTGGGATGTCAACGGCCCGCAACGGGTTGCACAATGTCAGCCTGATTTGAAGGACGCGGAGAAGCGCGAAATCGACTTCGATGGCTTGAAGAGAATTCGGCGGCCCGGCAGCGGGTAGGCAAATCCAGCATCAAGATAGAGACCCTCCAGCCGAACGCGCGTGTTGTTCTTCTGCTCTTCCTCGGTAAAAATACATTGAAGGATTAGAGGACGACGGCTTTGAGTGAACTTCCAGATCGTATTGAGATATTTCTGCGCCATGCGTTTGACAATGTGGAAAACTTGGAGTTCGACCAAGACTACCAACAAAGCTTTGCCAACGACGGAGATCGCAAGGCCCAATATATCATTGAGAGGCTGTCGAAGCTCGAAAGAGAAGGACAGGTCCACCTTCCGAGTATGGCTTACATCAGCATAGGAGGTGCAGATGGCTCTGAGCTGCATTCCATTCTCAGCAAAACAACCATTGGAATGGGAATTCTCATTGAAGTGAGCGATGCGGCAATCGCTGCTGCCAAAGAGAAGTTTGAGTTTCTTGAACTGGAAGATCGTCCCCTTCTCATTGTGCAAAACGACGCGGTATCGGCCATTGCTGAGACATTCAGAAAAATCAAGGATCTTGGCTTTAGCCAAATCTGTATATCCGCCCAAGCAATATTGCATGAACTGCCTGATAGAAGCTTTGCCCACAAATCCGACAATAGGTTCTTAGGTAGCCTTTTTGGTCACTTTGAACGAACGTTGTTCGTTTCGCGAGAACCATGCGACCCGGACAACTGGCCCACTGAGGTTGAGGTGTCTCTCCCAGGCGTCGATGCCGCTCGTTTGGCCGAGTTCGTGAAGTACATTGGCAAAGAGTTGAGGATGGACTTCACCGACGTTGCTACCATTGCAAACAGAAGCGTAATCGGTCCGCGTCGACTTATCGTCGAAGCACTTCACAAGCTACTGCGGAGTCGGTCGCCCGTCGAACTGCGGTACGAATTGGGGGAACAGCTCACGAGCTTTGACGCCAATAAGGTCAGAGACCTGCTTGCCGATTATTGCGGCTCTCAACGCGACGTGGAGCTCGAGTATACATCCACAGAAGGCTTTAGAGATACTTATCGTAGATTTGGTGTTCATGCTTGCGACACCGCAAAGAAAGCCCTGCCACTCCCCAACACGCATGCGAGACTTATCGCGTTTCAATCTTTGGCAGAGAGCCAAGGCACAACCCACTCCTCAAAAAAAAAAGAACCTACCCATGGACCACCTGAGGCTCCAGAAATAGTCAAGCGTCTTAGGGCAATTTCTCAAGACACGCTCCTCAGAACAGGACAGATACAGTCCGTTAGTGCAGGAGATCCGTCCACTGGTACAATCGTTCTCAATGACGATCTATACGTCGAGCGAGACATAGAGAACGTAATACTTGATCGATTGAAGCGCAGAGACTTCTTAACGCAGCCGCTTGCCGTTTTGGGTGAGCCAGGAGTTGGCAAATCAAGTCTGCTTTGGTCGATTACGCGCGCTATCATCTCAGATGAGGTCAGCCAATGCGATGCTTGGCTGCTCGACGCCCAAGATCTGTTGGATTTCTTTGGGGACAATGACAACCAATCTCAAAAAAGGTTCTTAGAGCTAAAGACGGCTCTCTCCTTCTTTGCAAATGCAGTTCCTCCCGTCATTCTAATCGACACCGCTGACGCGGTTTTGAACAGGCAGGAAACAAACCTCAACTTCAAGGACCTTCTGTCGCGGCTGCGAGATCTTCCGGTTCAAACCGTCATCACGTCGAGGCCTGGCGAGGCGCATGAACTGTCATTCCTAGAGCCTAACAAATACGACCTGGGAAATTACTCTGACACCGAGTTCCCAAAGGCTGTCAGGGCATACGCAGAGGCATTTGTCAAAGACACTGAAAGCACCAACGCAAGCACGCATGCAAGCAACCTCCAAGAGGCCGCATCTTCTGGCTACCCGATCGACGCCTTGGCACGGAACCCTTTGGCCCTGCAGATGATCTACGCAGTCTATGCACCCCATGAAATCAACTATGCCGAAATAGACGTTGTGTCATTGTACAGGGACTATTGGGAGCGGCGCATAAGTTCTGACTTTCGGCCTGGTGCTAGAAAAGCTAATTCGAAATCTGATCTTTCAGGGAGCGCCGAGCTTTTGGGGCTGGCGATGCTGGCGGAAGGTACCCCCGAACTGCACAAGGAAACAGCGAAGCGCATTCTCCAAAAGCACGCGCTTGACCCCAATTCCATGGACACTCTTGTTGATCGAGGCGTTTTCATTGAGTTTCGTGCAGAGTCTGGTTCAAAGATAACATTTTTTCACCAGACGTTCTTCGAGCATTCGGCAGCCAGAGCCTTTGTGGTTTTGACTGGAGCCGAAGGTTTAAGACAGCTTGCCCGACGGTATATGGAAAGCGGGCAAAACTACTTTCTAGGTTGCGTCCTTGAACGGGCCATCGTTCTCGCGGACTACGAAACCGCCGATGTTTCTCAGGCAGCGCAAGAAATCGCGATCAGTCTCTGTGAAGCCACTGGTGAAGCCGCGACTTGTGCCATCTATGTTTTTGCCCACAAACCCAGAATTAGCAAAAAGCTTCAAGAGCGCATTGTTGAGCTCATTCGCACTAAAGATCCAACGTCGATAGAGCGTTTTCTGGATCTTGCGCCTAACATGACTCCAAGTCGGCAACTT
The DNA here is from genome assembly GCF_059612445.1 of Ruegeria sp. TASC047. NCBI lineage: Bacteria > Pseudomonadati > Pseudomonadota > Alphaproteobacteria > Rhodobacterales > Roseobacteraceae > Ruegeria > Ruegeria sp. TASC047. Next base: position 70,360 of record NZ_JBXWQP010000001.1, on the reverse strand, counting down.
GACGCTCTGCCGGTTCTCGAAATGCTATTGTCTGATGAGGATTTTCGAAGGGCCGAACAAGTCATAAAGGCGCTGGTACGTTTTAGTTTTACGCACTGCCAAGAGGTTGCAAACCTTATTGAAGCTGCAAGTCCGCAGGACGGAATTCTCAAGGATATTACAGGTTCGGCGTTGGTTCGAAAAGCTTACTACTTGCTGCTGGCCCGAATTGCACCGATGGCGCCAACCTTGGTCTGGAAAGAGATGATCAGATTGTATGCGGATGGCCTGAGTAGAACCGCCGGTGAATCTGACGGTCTTTCTTGCGTGGCGATAGCACTCGGAAACTATGATGTTTGGTCATTCGAAAACGTTGCTGAGACCTTTGAGCGTGATGTGCAAACTGCAATTGGACAGAGAAGAGTATATCCCAGTAACGATCTATCGAGGGGCATCGCCAAGATCTACCTTAGGGATTGGGAAAGAGAGTCTGTAACGACGGAAGCCATACTGAACATGTTGCCGGAACAGACGGGGACAAAGAGAGCCTATTTCACGCTACTCTATGCTCTTTCGGGTCAGGTAATCGATCAGTCAAGCGAGTGTATCTGGGATTTCTTGCAGTCGACCGTCGACTATCCGGACCGAGAAATTCGACACTATCTGACTATTATTACGTGGAGCGATTTGTTTGCTCAGATCATGACATCGAACCACGACGAGCAACGAATCTCAGATATTGCAGCCAGAATTGCAGCCTTGGGAGAAGAAAGGCAAACGCAGTACCACGTAGCCCTGATAAAGATGGTCTCGTTCTCTGACCTCGACATCAAGATTGTTCAAAAAATGGGATTGGATAGCGCAAGAGACTCCTTCAAGACGTGGACCGATACAAGAGGTCTCGGTCGTCGATTGTTGGATGCCGCCGCTGCGGAAATTGTTGGGGCGAGGAAAACACTTGATACTTTGATCGCGGCTCCCAGGGACTTCCCAGATCGCCTAAATGCGATCGCCATTCAAGCTCGCAATCGTGAGAAGTCTGAAGTCAGTTTTCGCATATTGGCAAAAGTATCATTGGCTATGCGAGACCCTTTTGCCCTATTTCCGTCTCTGGAGACCCTTCGGGAGGAGGAATCAGAGTGGCTTGAACGATCAGGCGATCTGTTTCAGATCGCTCTCGATGTTGATCCTCAAGGAGACGTATCAATATCCAGATACAAGGCCAGATTCCTATGTGAGTACGAGCGACTTAAGATAGCGACTACACTTTCAATTTCAGACTTGATGAGAGTCGCACTTTCCCAGTCGGATGACATTGCGCGTTCCCACGTCCTACGTGCGCTAAACTATAGAATTCGCTTCTCGGGTTCGGAGATTTCTGTGTCTGTCGAATCCTTGGAAAAAATGAATGAAGCGGGCTTTCAAAAGAGTCGCGCCCAACTCATACAATGCATCGCCACATTGTTTGAAATCTATCCGGAAGTGGCCGAAGAGCGCTTTCTTGATCTCTTAGACCTAGTTTTCTCGGAACCGGCCAACTCAACTCACATCGCGCCGATTGCCCGTCCCATCTACGTGCTACTGGCTCAAAAATCGAATGCTGTGTTTGGAATATGTGAACGATTGTTGGTCGAGCTGTGTGGTGTTTCGAATGCCACTGCAAACGGCGAGTATACTAGGCTAGCCCGCGTATTCATCATTGCTTCCCAACGAGCACAACGTAGTTGGAGCCGACAACTTTTGCTTCAACTGAAATCAGTACCATCTGAGGTTGGGAGATTGCTGGTAGGCATGTTGGTCAGTGCTGACGAAGATCTGTTTGAGGAGATATTTGAGGACTTGGGTAAGTCTGATGGTGTGCCCGACGTTACTCTCAAGCGGGTTGCCGACCTACGGCGAAATCGTCATCGAATGCACGGGGTCGCTGCTTGGACTAGTTTGCTTGATCAGGTTTCAAAAGATAAACTGATTTGAGTAAAGTGGTCCTGCGTTTAAAGACAGCTTTAGAGAGTTCAGCGCAGTGCAGCAAACTCCTGAATGATGCCCAACCTGTAAACGCTGCGCGATGCAGAAAACCGGAAATCTACAGCATGAAAGTCTAACAGGTTACTGTTTTTGCCGTACTGTCACATGGGCCGCCACACCTCGTGGTAAGCAGAAGATGCGCCCGCAGAGCAGACCTTGGTGCTTCCATCAGCGAACGGAAGCTCCGTTGCGCACAGCCAACTATGGTACTCAAAGATATGAATGGCCGCTTGTTGCTCCAAGCCGAAATTTCCCCAGCCTAACGGCGGCGAGCGACTCGCACTGAACTAGTAATTTACCTGCTCGAACCCGTAGTTGCCTTCATAGTCGCGCCAGTCCACGAAGACGGACCTATGATAGATGCTCGGGCAATGATCTCCCCACCGTTCAAGCCCCGTATGGGCCGTGGGCAGAGCGGTTGTGGAAGATCCCTGCCAGGCGAAATCACCTTGAGTCCCGTAGGTGCCAAGGACGACCACCGCGCTGCGGTTGCAGTCGCCATCTCGCCCGGATTCGTGCTGCCGTGCATAGCGAACGTCAAAGACGCGGATGGATCGCACGAAATTGAACTCCGGTCCGCTGATGTCGATGTCTGCTCGATCCTGGACGAGGCGTAGGGCAAGATCTGCCGGGACGAGATCGTCTGAGGTTCCGCCAAAGCGCCAAACGGCCGGTTCTGTCATTGAGTTCGGTGCACGATTTGTCGCGGGAAGGGACTGGCTTGTTTGAAAGTCATCGACTTGGAACAGGACGTCAAAGATCCGGCCTGTTTCGTTCGGCTGCGGTTTGAACTCGTAGGAGGCGCCCATGGGACAGCGCCAAATTTGTAGCGGCGGTTCTACGGGCCAAGGTGTGATCCGCCGGATGAATTCGGAACGCGCACGAGAGCACGGGACAGAAGCAGGCCAGCCACCGGACAGGCACAGCAGAATCGCGCAATCAATGGGATACGTTTGCGCCCTTGAGCTAGAGGGCTGCGAAATGCCCGTCAATGCAAGGGCCAAGACCAAGGGCAAAAGTCGAATTCTAAGGAAGACACGCATGCTAGGGCTCCTTGGCAGGGGACTCCCAGCATACATACAATAATATACTATCGCAACACACAGTATAGATGACGCATAATCTATCTTATGTTAAATAAATATCTCCGTGCACTATGGATGGTCAGCATCTTGGAATCGCTGCACCATTGCGAACGCTACCTTCTGCACGATCTGAAATTGGGTCAGAGAAATCTCCTCACCCGCGCCGTATAGGCCTCAAACGCAGAACCGTACTGTTCTTTCAGCCAAGGCTCCTCCGAGAATGGCGCGGCTATTAGAACAAGGATAGCAGCGGCTCCCATCGCGAATGCCCAAGGTGCTGACGAAAGAACCATCCAACCTACGACAATCGCGATATCAGCCACATACTGAGGGTTGCGTGAGTAGCGATACATGCCATCGGTCCTCAGCGTGCCTTTCGCTCCGCCGGTTTGCGGCACCCCGAAATGGGCAACTTCAGACCAGACTACAACATTGCCGATCACAATGAGCGGTATCCCAATTCCGAAACGCAACCATCCTGGAACTGCCAGATCGCCCCACCCCCAGACGCCAAGCAAAATGAGGATGCCGAATAAGGAGAAGGTCGGCACCCAGACCAGAATGGGCGTGACCGCTGTGTAGTGCTGGGGTGGCCAGATGCGACGCTCTGGGAACGCGATTGACCAAAGGATCGAAGCCAGTGTCGCTGCTGCAAGCCCCAGACCGAGAAAGAGAAGCGTTGATTCCATCATGGTCCGGCCTCTTCATGCCCATAGAGTCGCGCGCCATTGTGCGCATTCTTAAGATCTTCCAATTCAAGCGTGGAATGCCGGATGCCGAACTCCTCGGCTAGGCGCGCCTTTACGGCAGCTTTGATCCCTTCACCGGATGCGCCATCAGCGGTCACGACATGGCAATCCAGCGCCGCTTCATTCTCCTGCATCTGCCAAAGATGAACGTGGTGAACGTCATGGACTCCGTCGACGTCCCTGATTGCAACGACAACCGCGTCATTGTCGACGTCGGGCGGGCTACCGAGCATCAGGATGCGGATTGGGCGGCCAATTTCAGTCAGAGCGAGATAGAGTATGTAAAGCGCGATACCGATGGTGATCGCAGGATCTACCCACCACATGTCATAGAGCAGGATGAGAGAGCCGCCAATAATCACAGCAACAGAGGCCAATGCGTCCGACAGGTTGTGCAGGAAAAGAGCGCGGATGTTTACGCTGCTTTTTTGCATCGAGTAGGTTAGCACGGCGGTCAATGTGTCGACGATCAGCGCCACTGAGCCCAGAATCACCACAGTCCAACCGGCGACCTCGGTCGGTTCAATGAGCCGCATCCCGCCTTCGTAGATCAGATAGACGCCGACGAGGATGAGGGTGGTGTAGTTGATCAATGCAGCGACGACTTCGATCCGGCCATAGCCGAAGGTCATGCGTTCGTCGGCGGGGCGTCTGGCGATCTTTCGCGCAGCAAAGGCGATCACCAAGGATGCCATGTCCGAGAAATTGTGCAGCGCATCCGCAATGAGTGCGAGGCTGCCGGACAAGATTCCTCCGACGATCTGCGCGACGGTCAGAAGTGCGTTGGCCCAGATCGCAATGGAGACACGGCGGTCCCCTGAAGCAGGATCAATATGCGCATGGCCGTTATCATGAGGCATGACGGGATTCTTCGTGTTTATGGTTGGGCAACGCCAAGCCAGGAATTTGCGGTACGCTACCGGACCGAATACGGCGCACGCGGGCATTCATCCAATGGCGGATGATATGACGATACAGCAATTCCTTTACCAAACTAAACGACTGCCGATGGTTGACGTAAAAATCGTCGGGCGCGTTGAAGGTACCGAAGTCCTGAACGATGCCTGTTTCCTGGATATAGGTGTCGCCACCTGTCCACTCCACTGGCGGGGCCTGCAGGGAATCGGTCCCTGCCCCGTATCCGCAAAGACTGAGTGTCCCGGAAAATGTGGATTGGAGAGATGACAGGAACGCAGCGTCGAGAATAAACCCCTCGAGGTTTACCCAACCTGTCTCAGTCTCCACCTCGACCCAGGAATGAATGATCTCTTCCGGTGCGAGGGGATAAACCGGTTCCGGAACGACACCGCGTTGCAGCGCCTTGTGAATAGTGAAGCCGTGAAGACGGCAGCGTACGCCGACCGCGCGCAACAAAGCCATGAGAAGCGTGCCCTTGGTGTTGCATTGACCTAAGCCATCAGCGAGCACCTCGGCGGCCGAGATGTCGTCCGCGCGGTTGTACCCGAAGGGGATATCGTTGCGCACGAAGTCGTACGTCGCCCCGATCCGGTCATGGGTCGGAAGGGAGCGCCATTCCCTATCTTCGACCAATCGCCTGATCGACGGATGGTCGAAATTCAAGATTGGTGTGGCTGCAATAAGTGGGTCACTGGCGGTCAATTTTCATCTCCTCGAATCGTCTCAGAAAAGATGTAATTGCTACAGCGACTGTAGGTTCAAGGCCTTTCTTTAGACGTTGCGTGGACCCAAGAGAATTATAGCGGCACCAAAGAGGCAGACAGCAGTGCCTAAGGTATCCCATCTGTCAGGCCGCTGGCCTTCAACCAACCACATCCACGCGACTGATGCCGCGATGTAAACCCCGCCATAAGCTGCAAATGCGCGACCCGCGACGGAAGTATCGACCTGTGCCAGCAACCAACCAAATGCCAACAAGGCGTATGCTCCTGGCAGGAGCCAAAGAGGGGTTGCCCCGAGACGCCACCAAGCCCAAATCGCAAAGCACCCGGCGATTTCGGCCAGGGCTGCGAGTGGGTAGGCGAAGAATGCCGGCATTGTTACGCGCCAATCTCATCGTGATCAGTCAGGCACTCCGAGTGATCGCGCAAAACCTCGAGAACCTTACAGTCGGCCGTATTGCCCCCGCTGCATTCGTGGATCATGCGCTTCAGCTCGGTGCGCAAGGCCTTCAAGCGGTCCATCCTTAATTCTACCTGCTTGAGTTGCCGGCGCGCGATGGAATCGGCCTCATGGCATGAGCGATCCGGATTGTCGCTGAGATCGAGAAGTTCGCGGATCGCTTCGAGGGGAAACCCCAACTGTCGCGCATGCCGAATAAAGGACAGGCGGTCGACTTCAGCATCGCCGTAGCGCCTCTGTCCCCCCTCTGTCCGACCAGGCTCAGGCATCAACCCGATTTGTTCATAGTACCGGATGGTCTGAACCTTCGTTCCGGTCTTCTTTCCCAGGTTTCCGATAGTCAGCATGCAACCTCCATATCTATAGTTTTGGTAGCTATAGCTATTGGTATGCGCAAGCCAGTCTTGCAATCACGGGTCCGTGACACACCGCCTCTGTGTAAAGAAACAGCTTGAACCTCTAGCTACTAGAACATTTACAAGGCTCAAAAGATGGGTGGAGTCAGGCGCAATTCTAGCAATGAGATTATCTGTATTTCAGAAAGTGCTATGGATCCTCGCCGCGATCGCGATCGTGGGGTTCGTCTGGCTGCAAATTTCTACCAGAAGCGAACAACGCGCCGATGATCCTGCGTTCCGGGCAGATTTCGAACTGACCGATCACCAAGGCATGGTGCAGACGGACGAGGACTTCGCGGGGCGCTGGATGCTCGTCTTCTTCGGGTTCGCCAATTGCCCCGACGTTTGCCCCACCACCCTGGCCGAAGTTGCCGCCGTTATGGATGCGCTCGGCTCCGATGCGGCACAAGTCCAGCCGCTTTTTATCTCGATTGATCCAGAACGTGACACGCCTCAACAACTGGCAGAGCTCGTCCCGCATTTCGATGCTGATATCATTGGGCTGACCGTCACTGCCGATCAGATCAAGCGAACTTCGGAAACCTTCCGCGTGTACTTTGAGAAGATCGAGGTAGCCGCTTCGCCCAACGGATACACGATGGGGCATTCGTCTCAGCTGTTCCTTTTTGATCCGCACGGCAGATATGTCGGAGCGTGGGTCTACGGCACACCGGCAGAGGAGATCCTTTCCGATCTGAAGGCGCGGATGTCGATATGAGCAGCATGATTTCGAAAGATACGGCATTGGCCGGGGCCTGGATCGTCGCTTTGGCAAGCTCATTGGCCGTTCTTTATATCGGGGAAGTTCTTGGGCAAGCTCCCTGCAATCTGTGCTGGTTCCAGCGCGCGTTCATGTTTCCATTGGCCGTCGTGTTGGGCCTCGGTCTTTGGTGGCAAGACTATGGGGTCGGACGCTACGGCGTTGCCCTCGCCCTTGGTGGGGCTGCCATCGCACTCTGGCATCTGGGCCTTTATACTGGAATTCTCCCGGAACGCATCCAACCCTGCACGGCGACCGGCCCGTCCTGCACAGACGACAATCAGGTCTTTCTCGGCCTCCCAATTCCGCTTTTGTCGCTGATCGCCTTCGGACTGATCGCGATCCTGTCAATTTTCTCCCTGAAGGCGCAGCGCACATGAAAAACAAATCTATCGTTCTATCGGTTCTTTTGGTTGGCCTTGCAGTCTTTGCCGCCGCCGCTTGGTATCAGTCACGCCCTGCCCCGGTTGCTCAGGTTGAACCGGTCCAGCCCGAAATCGCGGAAACGCTGATCCGGTCCTACTCTCCGGTCCTCGGCCCGGAAGAGGCCCCTGTCACCATCGTCGAGTTCCTCGATCCGGCTTGCGAAGCGTGCCGCGCCTTCCATCCGATCGTGAAGAGCATATTGGCCGAACATGACGGCGCAGTCCGTGTCGTGCTGAGATACACGCCATTTCACGGAGAGGGCTCGGAAGAAGCTATTCGCGTCCTAGAAGCTGCACGTATGCAGGGCGTTTTCGAACCTGTCCTTGAGGCGCTTCTCGAGTACCAGCCGCGTTGGGCATCCCATGGTGCGCCCGCTCCTGGCCTGATCCTCGGGATTGCAGGGCAGGCTGGCTTGGACGCGGAAGCCGCGAAAACCCAAATGATGGCGCCTCAGACCGTTGGCGTTCTCAATCAAGATCGCGCGGATGTGGAAGCGGTCGGCGTGCGGCAGACGCCCACCTTCTTCGTAAATGGCAAACCCCTCGATCCTTTTGGAGCTGACGAGCTGCGCGCCCTTGTTGCAGCGGAAGTTGCGGCGAGTGGGTCATGACCAGAATACTTTAGGAACAAACTCATGAAATTATCTTCCACCATTGCCATTGTAATCAGCATCTTGATTGGGCTGCCTACAGCTTCATTTGCGGGTTCGGAAGATGTTGTGGTCGAAGACGCATGGGCCCGCGCGTCGATCGGCACCAACCGTCCGGGTGCCGCCTACATGACCCTGCGCAACACAGGCTCCGACCCGGTGACACTGGTTGGGTTGGAAACCTCCCTCGCCATGATGCCGGACATCCATGAGACCAAGACCGACGCAAATGGTGTCAGTTCCATGGCACCAGCCGGCGAGATCACGATTCCTCCGGGCGAAAGTGTCTCGCTTGAGCCGGCTGGCCTGCATGCCATGCTGATGCGCTTGCAGACCAAGATGGTCGAGGGCGAGAGCTTTCCTATGACATTGAACTTTGCCGATGGCGGAACACTGACCATTGATGTGCCCATTCTTGGCATCGCGGCGCGTGGGCCGGAGGGCTGATGAACCGGCGATCGCTCCTTACTTATGGTTCTGCCGCTATTGGCGGACTTGCTGTCACGCTATTTATCGGCTGGTGGCGGGTGGACGGTCCTGGCGCGCCTGAACCTGTAGCTCAGCGACCCTTGCCGCTCACCCAGATGGAATTCCAGATGACCGATCAAGGCGGTGCAACCGTCGGACCCGCGTCGCTTCTGGGCAATCCATCGATGGTGTTTTTTGGCTTCACATACTGCCCGGATGTGTGTCCAACCACATTGTCAGATATCTCTGGCTGGCTTGACGATCTTGGGGACGACGTCGCGGACATGAATGTTGTGTTCATCACGGTCGATCCCGAGCGCGATACCGTGGTGGCCATGGCTGAATATGTCAGCTATTTTCACTCAGCGATCCAAGGGTGGAGCGGAACGCTGGATGAAACGGCACGCGCCGCAGCAGGCTTCCGTGCAATCTATGAGAAAGTCGCTGTTGAAGGTGGCAACTACACGATGAACCACACCGCAAGCGTCTTTGTCTTCGATGCCGAGGAAGAGTTTGCCAGCACCATAGACTATCATGAACAAAGGGAATTCGCGGTGCCAAAGATCCGCCGCGTTCTCGCAAGAACCGGAGAACAAACGTCATGAAGCTGTTCACGCTCGCAACCGTATTTTCACTCAGCCTCGCCGCTCAGGCGATCGCCGAAGCCACGCCGATCGACGTCAAAAAGACAAATGGCTGCGGGTGCTGTCTTGCATGGATGGAGCACCTTGAAGAGAACGGCTTTGCACCCAAGGGCGAGGACATGTTTGCCGGGCTTCTGGTCCGTTTCAAGCTCGACAACGGCGTTCCGCAACGCATGGTGTCCTGTCACACGGGCCTGGTCGAGGGCTACGTGATCGAGGGCCATGTGCCAGCTGATGATATTCGCAGACTGCTTAGCGAAAGACCGGACGCTGTAGGCCTCGCCGTGCCGGATATGCCTCTGGGCTCACCTGGTATGGACCAGAGTCGCTGGCGTGAAGCCTATGACGTGTTTCTCATCAACAACGATGGATCGACGGAAATCTTTTCCAGCTATCCAGGTGACTGACGGGCGGCATTAGCACGGCTTGATTCATCGCAATGGCGATCAACCCTGCCCATTAATATGTTTCTCGAATGCGGCGAGCGTTTCGTCGCTGACATGGTGTTCGATACCTTCGGCATCACGCTCGGCCGTTACTTCGTCAATCCCGAGGCTTTGCAGAAATGCGACCACGATCCTGTGGCGCCTGCGGCAGGCCTCAGCGAGAGCCTGGCCTCTTTCGGTCAGGAAAATCGAGCGATACTTTTCTCGACGCACCAGCCCCGCCACTTTCAAGCGCGAGATATTCTTGGTCACCGTTGGTGCTTTGACCCCCAGCCGTTCGGCAATGTCGACCGGTCGCGCCTCCCCATGGGCTTCAATCAACTCCGCGATCAGCTCCACATAATCTTCCGCCATCTCGCTTTCATGCGCATTGCGCACATGCGCGAACCCGTCGGCCTGGGCTTCGGGATCGCGGGAATCAGGCATGAAATCTTCACGCGACTGTGATGCACCGGACGACATGACGGGACTTTGCCTGAAGGTTGATGGATTGACAACAAGTTGGCTTTGGGTAGATAAGTTAGACACGTCTAACTTTTTGAGAGGAGCCATCTGTGATCCAGCACGTCCTGCGCGTGATCCTGTTCGTGATTGTCACCTCTTTGGCGGTGACGGGTCCGTCCTTTGCAACACCAGCCAAGGAAGCCCCCTGGCTCCCCGAAGCTGCGGCCTATCGCCTGACGCTGTTTCTGGGCAATCTCGCCCCTGTCCCGTGGGATAAGGTGGAGCAAGCCTGGTCCGAGCCCTATCATGGCTCGGAGTATCGCCTCGGAGCCCTTGCCTGGTTGGACCGAGAAAGCGCCGTTGATGTCGGTGACTTGACCGACGCTATCGGCTGGCAGGATCGACATGCCGTTCATGTGGCGGCCACCCGCCTCATTGCGCTGAGAATCGAAGAAGAGCTGGACGCGGCCATTGCTGCAGACAACCCGGCGGTATCGCAACGGGCAGTGGCAACTGCCAAGGAACTCTACCGCGCGTTCGCCGACCATATCAAAGCTGCGGACCCTGATGCGGCCCGGACACTGGGTCGGGGGTGGCTGGAACTCAACAATGCCACAGGCTCGGCCGGCGTGCTCGGTGCCGGAGCCAAGGAACAGGATAGCGACGCAATGACCACCGCGCGCGCAGTAATTTCAGCCTACCTGGCCGAAAATTACCTCGTTGCGGACCCTACCCCGCGCCAGACACTGACTGCCGTGCCAGAGATGATCGCCCGAACCGGGCAGCAGGTTGAATTGCCCGCCGCCCTGCCCCCCGGCTCAGACATCTTCGATCAGGACCCCCTGCCACTTCTCGTTCTCAATTTCGAAGAACAAGGGATCGACGAAACCGACCTGCCGCTGATCGCCTATGGTGACATGCTTTTCGACAGTGCCGAGATCTTCGGTGGCCCGGCCCGCGATCTGGGCATCGCCTGTTCGACTTGTCACAACCGCTCGGACATCAACCAACGCTTTTTCATTCCCGGTGCCAGTCACCAGCCCGGTGCGGTCGACGTGGACGGCGCTTTCTTCAACCCGATGTTCAACGACCGCCGCGACGATCCGATCGATATTCCAAGCCTGCGCGGGCTGCGGTTTACCGGGCCGTACGGCCGCGATGGCCGGTTTGCGTCGCTGCGGGATTTCTCGCGCAACGTGATCGTCAACGAATTCGCTGGCGCAGAGCCCACACCCTTCATGCTGGACGCGCTGGTCGCCTATATGACCGAGTTCGACTTTCTGCCCAATTCCATGCTGACCGGCGATGGCCAGTTGACGGACAAGGCGCCGGATGCGGCGCGGCGTGGTGAAGAGGTATTCAACCGCCCCTTTGCCGGGATGGCCAACCAATCCTGTGCCAGCTGCCATACGCCATCCGGCAACTTTCTTAATCGCAAATCGCACGACATCGGATCGGTGGCGGCGGCATACGAAGGGTCGCTCGCGGGTGCACTCGACACGCCGACCTTGCTTGGCAGCTTTTACACGGCACCGTATTTCCACGACGGCTCTCTGCCGACGCTGGCAAGTGTTGTTGATTGGTTCGACGAGACAAAGAACCTTGGACTGACCGATGCTGAGCGCTCGGATTTGACCGCCTATCTGGAAACGGTCGGCGCGGCAGATGCGCCCTATGAGGCATTCGATACCGCGAACACGCCCTTCCGATTGGCTTTCGCAGAACTCACCACCTTTGCCTCGACGCTCGACACGCTTCTGCCGAAACGGGATGCGCAACATATCCTGCTCCTGACCGATACGGTTGCCGCCGATCTGGCCGCCGATGCAGGTACGATGGCCAATCTTTCGGCGCGGCCCGAGATCTACGCACTGGCCGAGCGATTGGCAGAGGTCGGCGCAGCCGTTCGGGCAGAAGACTGGACGGCCGCGGAAGCAAGTTGGAGTCGGTTCAAGACGGATGCCGCCGCCATTGAAGAAAGGGCGTTTTGATGATGCCTCGCTTGAACCGCCGTCACCTTCTTATTCTCGCAGCGGCCGGTCTTGTCTCGCAGCCGATGCCTGTTCTGGCGCAGTCCGACCCGTTGCGCTTGGCCTTCATACCGCAGGAGAACCCCGACAAGCTTTTGGGCGATATCGAGGCGATCACCGCCTGGCTGTCGTCTGAAATCGGAATGCCGGTCGAGGGGTTCGTGACCATTGACCATGCGGCGGCCGTCGAGGCGTTGCGCAATGGCGATGCCGATATTTCTTTCATGGGCGCCCTGCCCTTCGTTCTGGCCGAAAGGGAAATCGGTGCCATCCCGCTCTTGTCAGAGGTCTACCGCGATGCGCCCAGTTACACGGGCCGCGTCTTTGTGCGCCGTGACAGCGGCTTCAAGACGCTGGCCGATCTGGAAGGTCGCGACATCGCCTTTGCCGACCCGATTTCGGAATCGGGATACATGTACCCCCTGGCCGAGTTTGAGCGTGCGGGTCTGATTTCCGGACCGGATGCGGCAGAGGACTACTTTGGCCGCATCTTCTTTGCCGGTGGCTACCAACAGGCGATGCAGGCGATGGCGGAAGGCCTGGTTGATGCCGCTGGGGCAAGCCAATACGCCGACCTTCTTTTGACGCCCCAACAACAGTCCCAAGTCACGTGGATCGCGGAAAGCGACGCCATTCCAAGTCACGTCGTCATCGCGCGGCCCGAACTGGACACGGAAATTCGCGAGAGCTTTGTCGCTGCCATGATGAAACTCAACATGCCAGAACACCGCGACAAACTCCGCTATCTCTATGGCCCGGATGGCTATGTCGAAGCTGACCCTTCGGTTTTCGACGGCGTGCGGACCATGGCTCAGCGCTTTGGATTACTATGATGCAGAACGCCATTCACATCGACGATCTGAGCTTCGGCCATTACGGCGCAGAACCGCGCGCCATCGATCAAGTATCCCTGAACATTGCGGCCGGCGAGTGCGTTGCCCTTCTTGGTCCTTCCGGAGCCGGCAAGACCACGCTCTTGACGTTGCTGGACGGACGGCTGCGCGATTGGCAGGGGCGGGTCTCGGTCCTTGGCACGCCATTCGAACCCAACCGTGCGCTGCCCCTGGCAAAGCGCGCTGATACCGGGTTCATTTTTCAGGAATTTGCGCTGGTCGAACGATCCACGGTCATGCGCAACGTATTGAACGGCAGGTTGGGCCGGATGCCTGGCTGGCGCGCGTTGCTCGGCAACGTGTCGGCGTCTGACATGGAATTCGCCCGATTGGCACTTTCCGATTGTGGCATCACGGACCTCGCCGACCGGCGCGTGGACTCACTCAGTGGCGGTCAGCGGCAGCGCGTGGCGATTGCGCGATGTCTGGCACAAGAGCCTCAGCTGATCCTAGCAGACGAGCCGGTCAGCAACCTTGATCCGTCCAGAGCAGCGGACATCCTGACGCTTCTGACCAGCGCCGCCCAGGCACGCGGGGCAACGACAGTGTTCTCATCGCATCAACCGGAGCTGGCACGGCGCTTTGCCGACCGTATCATCGGTATGCGCAACGGTCGGATCGTCTTTGATGTCGCGACGCGCGATTTGACGAATGACGCCACCGCAGCGCTCTATGATGACACAGACCCGGCATCCGGCGCACGGCTCAAGGTCGTAAGCTGATGCGGTCGCGCGATCTGGGCGGGTTCTGGGCCGGGATGCTGATTGCCGGCGCGGTGCTATGGTCGTTGATCACCACCGAAGTCGAACTGTCCCGACTGCTATCCGCGGGCCCCCGGATTGCGGGTTTCTTGGGCCGCATGTTCCCGCCGGATCCGACCGTTATGGACGAGATCTGGAAGGGGAGCGCCGAGACGCTGCGGATCGCGATCCTCGGCACTCTCGGTGCCGTGATCCTTTCCGTTCCGCTTGGCATTCTCGCCTCAGAGACGATGGTGTCGGCAGCGGTGCACCGACCTGTCCGCACCGCTCTGGCATTTATCCGCGCGATCCCGCTGATCCTGGTGGCGATGTTGATGGTGGGCGCGGTTGGGCTAGGGCCATTGCCCGGCATCATCGCGGTGGCGTTCCACGCGACAGGCATGCTGGCCAAATTCTACGCCGAAGCGATTGATGGTGTGTCCCGCGCCCCGATTGCCGCTTTGGAAAGTGCCGGAGCCGGGCCCTTGCTGCGGCTGCGCCATGCGATCTGGCCGCAAATGGCCCCGGTCGTGGCTCGCGACACGATCTTTCGGTTCGAGTTGAACCTGCGAGAGTCGCTGATCCTTGGGGTCGTCGGGGCAGGTGGTATCGGGTTCTACATTCAGACCTATGTGCGCTCGTTCCAATACGACAAGGCGGCGAGCGTGACGATTGCAGTGGTCATCATGGTGATCGCCATTGAAGGGATCAATGTTGCGCTGCGCCGCCGATTTGCCTGATCCTGTTGAGGTCGGATGAGTTCATGGAGCTGCTAGGCATAGATATCGATGGGTGTCCCATCACGCACCATTGCGTAGACCTCTTCGACCTGCCGGTCGTTGACCGAGATACATCCAGCCGTCCAGTCCCGCTTGTCCATTGGATCGATACCCTTTCGGGGGCCTCCATGGATGAAGATATCACCGCCGGGCGACTTGCCCTGCGCCTCGGCAAAGGCAACGTCCGCCTCGTTCGGGTATGAAATTCCAACTGACAGATGAAACAGACTGTCCGGATTGCGGCGGTCGATGGTGTACGCACCTTCAGGCGTGCGTCCATCGCCCTCGAATTGCTTGTGTCCTTCCGGCGCGAATCCCAAGCCGACCGGATAGGTGCGCAACACGCCTTCCGCGCCATCAAGCACCAGCAGTCTTTGCGACTTGTAGAGGCGCACGCGCGTCACTTCTGGACCGTTGTACGAGCGGAATTTACTCGCACATCCTGCAAGGAATGCGCCCACACCGCCCAACAAGAACAGTCTTCTTGGAATTCTCGCTAACATCACTGCTCGATGCCTCTTTGCCGAGGTCTGCTATGGCGTCTTGATACAGCGGTTGTCGTCCCCGATCAATGTCCGTGAGCCAGTGCAGCCTTTGCCATTTCTTCGCCAACCTCTTCGCCACCACGCGGTCTGTCGTCGTTGTCGCGCGCCCGCAGCAACCGCAAGGCGTTGGCGACAACGAGAAGGGAAACGCCGACATCGGCCGCGATCGCGCCCCACATCGAGGCCATGCCGAAGGCTGTTGCCACCACGAATGCGGCCTTGGTCGCAAGAGACAGCCCGATGTTCTGCTTGATAATTGCCATGGTCCGGCGGGAATGCCCGATCAGCCATGGCACTTTGCCAATGTCGTCTGTCATCAGCGCGATATCGGCCGTTTCAATTGCGGCGTCCGATCCCACGGCTCCCATAGCGATGCCGTAATGCGCGCGCGCCATCGCCGGAGCGTCATTCACACCATCCCCGATCATCGCGACAGTGCCATATTGTGTCACCAGTTCCTCAATGGCGGTGACCTTGTCCTCGGGCAGGAGTTCGGCGCGCACCTCGTCGATCCCCACTTCAGCGGCAACCGCCTTTGCCGTTGCCGCGTTGTCGCCGGTCAACATCACGATCTTCTTGACCCCCTGCGCATGCAGACGGGCAACGATACCCTTGGCATCGGGCCGGATCCGGTCGCGCAGTTCCAGCACACCGCTCACTCCATTGGCATCGCCGATCGCAACCAGTGTGCTCCCCGCCCCTTCGATCCGATCGCGCAGGTCTGTCGGGATGTCCCCGCCAAGGCCCTTTTCCTCGGCAAATCGGTCCGAACCCAACCAGATTGATTGTCCATCAAGTTCGCCCTCAAGACCCCGCCCGGGCACTGTTCGGGTCTCATCGGCGGCAGTGATTTGCATCCCGTCCTGCTCCGCCCGGGCAAGGATGGCGTGCGCAAGCGGGTGCGAGGAGCGTGCCTCAAGGGCGATGGCCCTCGCCATCAGATCGCGCTCAGTTATTCCGCCAAGCGGGTATATGGCCGCAACTTCAGGTTCTCCCATGGTGATCGTGCCGGTCTTGTCCATGGCCAATGCCGTCGTGCGACCGGGCGCTTCGACATAGGCCCCGCCCTTGATCAGCACACCATTGCGCGCCGAGGCGGCAAGAGAGGCGACGATAGAGACCGGCGTGGAGATCACCAGGGCGCACGGGCAGGCGATGACCAGCAAAACCAGCGCATTGTAGAACCAGAAACCCCAGTCGCCGCCAACAACAAGCGGCGGAACCAATGCAATGAGAATGGCGAGCACCATCACGACCGGCGTGTAGATGCGCGCGAACTTGGCCACCCATTGTTCGACCTCAGCACGGCGTGAATGCGCATCACCCACCATGCGGATAATCTTGGACAAGACCGTGTCGGAGGCGGCTTTCGTTGCCCGCACAGTCAAGGTGCCTTCGCCATTGATCGTGCCGGCGTAGACGTCGTCGCCCGCCTCTTTCGGCACCAGGGCACTTTCGCCCGTAATGGGGGCCTGATCGACGGCCCCTGCCCCGTCGACAACTTCCCCGTCGAGGGGAATACGGTCGCCACCTCGCACGATGAACCGCGCACCAACAGCGACAGCTGCCGCGGGAACGTCGGCTTCAGAGCCATCGTCGTAGAGCACCCGGGCTGTCGGTGGTGCGAGATCGAGAAGCGCCGAGACGGCATTGCGAGCGCGCCCCACGCTCCAGCTTTCAAGATACAGCGAGAGCGAAAAGAAAAACGCCACCGTTGCGGCCTCGAAAAACTCGCCAAGCCCGATGGCACCGGCCACCGCCACGACCATCAACAGGTTCATATCCGGTGAAAAACGGCGCGCAGATGACCACGCCTTGGGTGCGACAAGCCAAACGCCAAACAGTATTGCGGTAGCAAAAAGAGCGACTTCGACCATCGGCATCGCTGACTCGCCGTGACCGGAAAAGATTCCGATCGCGCCAGCGATCCCGGTTTCGATGAGGTGGAACGCGAACCCGGCAGCCCAGAAGCTGCCGCTGAGCATCGTGAAAAGCTTCTGCTTCTTCAGATGAGCCGCCTGATCCGCACTGGCGTCTTCGGCATCCCAGGGTTTGGCAGTCATGCCCGTTGTCGCGACGATATCGATGATTTTGTCGGAACTTGGATTCGTTCCGCCGTCCAGAACTGTCATCCGCGCGTTGATGACGTCGAATGCGAGATACTCCCTGCCACCGACCTCGGGACCCACCACCCGGTTCAGAATTGAAACTTCTTCGGCGCAATCCAAGCCGCTGACATGAAAACTGCGGCCCTCGATCGCGTCGGCCTGCGCTAGCTGTGCGACGTTCCCGCTGCCGCAACTCCCGCAGGCATCGTCGTCTGAAGGCGGATGATCGTGAGCGTTTTTAGCGCCGTCATGTGGCATGAAATGTCCTCGGATTCGCAATAGTGCAGAGTGCATACGCCCTACAGTAACTAGAGGTTCAAGCAAAAAGTTCCGGTTGTGAGACAGTCGCACGATTCATGGGGCGAACGCAGCCGGTCTGGATCGAAACCACTGAGCGACCGCCACTTTTCTCAGAAAACCCGCCTATGTCCCTGCCTTTTCATTGCGCCGCATGCCGCTGGATGCGAGAAAGACGCATCAAGGAAATCCAACCAGCAGGTCTGTCGGTTTATGTACAAACAAAGCGCAATATTTCTCTTAACCGTTTTGGCGCTCGGGGCCTGCTCGGAGACTTTCTCGAATTCACAGGATGCGTCGTCACGTCCGCCCTTGCCGGAAAATATCGTAGAATTGGCAGCACCAAACCAGGACCTCGCGACCGCGTACTTGCGGCCCGAGGACAACTGCTATTGGTACATGCATGCGGGTCCGGTTGAAACAACACCTTTGCCGCTCAGGACTGCTGGCGGCAATCCGATCTGCATCAAGCCGGCAACCTAGCTGCGGGCGGTGACACTATCTTCGGCAGAGTAGAGGTAGGCCGTCGAACCGAACGCGACCTTGGGATAGAGCTCGTTGATATGCGCCATGACCATTCGGACACATCCCGAGCTGGCCCGCCCGCCAATTGACCTCGACTGCGGCGATCCATGGATCCGCAAGTACGTGTCGCGCTGGCCGACAAACAGATAGAGTGCACGCGAGCCTAGGGGGTTCGTTGGACCCGGCTCCTGCCCGTTTTCGAACTGGGCGTATTCCGGATTGCGTTCGATCATGGACTTGGTTGGCGTCCAATGCGGCCACTCGACCTTGCGTCGGATCGTGTAGGTCCCCGGCTCGTAAAGATTGCCGCGGGCAATTGCCACGCCATAGCGCATCGCTGTGCCGCCCTCTTCAATATGATAGAGATACCGCGCTACTGCATCGACATGGATGTCCCCGGGCGTCAGACCAGCCCGCGCTTCAACCCGACGCGGCAGGAAGCGCGGTTGCAGACCCCAGGGGTTCGAGGTCTCAAGATCGAAATTCGCAGGGGTTACCTGCGCATCCCAAGCCGCTCTTTGCGACGCTGTCGGCCAAGTACTCGCGAGCACGGGAGATGCGATCGGTGTCGAAAAGAGTGCCGCGCTGGTCGCTATGAAATGTCGTCTCGTAAGCATCGGTTCCAGTCTCAGTTGTCTTGGCCAGATGGCGCACCCCATACTACTGACAGTACATTCTACATATAATTGTATTTCAATAAGAAAGTCTGTTTCACACGCGCTTGTGTAACGTCGGCAGCATCTCGAAGCGCGCCATGCAGACATTTCCGGTGGACCACACGAACCCTGCCGGTCACCAGTGTTAACTGAACCTTTTCAAAGCCAGATGCATGCAGGTCGACTTGCTGTGATCGCTATGTCAGCCTAGCCGCATGGAACGATACTTCTCCACGGATATGCCAGGTGTTCATTTCGTGAGAAACGTCCTGTTGTTTAGTCTCGCAGCGCTGGTTCCAGTTCTCTGTCTCTATGTCTTCCTCGCCCCGGGTTTTGGTTCAGCATTGCTCGGAGGGGGTCCCGCGCTTGGACGGTTTCTCAGACAGGTTGCAACCAACGGTCTGCCGGTCGACTTTGTCATCAACTATGTGAGCTTCTTCCTATTTGCCGTTGCGCAACAGCGAACGGGACGTCACCGCGATCCAAGCATGTTTGTATTGGTGGATATCGGGGTTCGGGTCTTTCTGTTTCTCGCACTGCACGCCTTAATCTACACATTTTCGGCGGATTGGTTCGGGTCGTTTGGTGGTAGTCGCAAAACGGCCTTGAGCGTGGTTGCGCCGACGCTTGCGCGCTCTGCTTTCTTTGAAAACATCTCGGGTGTTTATCTCTACGCCACGATGGTGAGTGCGCTACCGCTGTACATCACAACAATCAAGCAGTCCCAGGTCCTACGGCCATACGTTAGACTTGGCCCACGGAATTTTGCCGTGACAATTCTTGCAATACTGAGCTTTGGGCTTTCGGTAGCGTTACTGACGGTCGTCGCCGAAACTATCGCATACTTGCAAGGCTAGGTGGCCGAATACGTGATCTGAGCCTGGCGATTTTGCCGTTCTCGAGCGAATGCGAGGAGCCATAGCCCGACGAGAGCAGCGCTCCACAAGGCGTTCCAACTGGCCATTGACAGAGTGAGAAATTCCCATGCGACCTCGTCACACATCACCAGAGTTGATGGACCTGATGATGCCGACGGAAGGAGGTCCGATCCGGAGAGGTTCGACAGATCCAATCCCGACCCCGTGCATGATGTCGGACCCTGCCACCAGTCTCGTTCGACACCGGTGTGATAAACGCCAATGGCGGACGTGGTAGCCGCGGCTGCAGCGCCGACGACCAGAAGACCTACAGTTGACAATCCGACGGCCAGGAGCGCGCCGACAGCAATTGCCACGCCATGCGGATATCTTTGCCAGATGCACATCGCGCAAGGTGCATAGCCAAGCGCCTGAAAAACAAATGCGGCAAGCAGGAGGATAGCGGATCCACCGGCAGCGAGCATGCCAAGTTGTTTACCGGTCACTTGTGCTACTTCCATTCAGTTGGATGTGGGACTCAGCCTGTTTGAGAGAGTGACGAGGTCTTCCCTCCCCGTTTTTCGCCCTGCGTGGCTATTTGTCGGTCAGCAGCTTTTTCCGGGCGGCATAGTCGTCTGCGTCGATCTCACCTTTGGCGAAACGCAGGTCGAGTTCGCTCAAGGCATCAGATTTTCCCAGTTTGTGGTCTCCGACGCTAGAGTTCCGAACGAACCAAATGACACCAGCGACCACCAGGCCCAGTACGATGATCCAGAGGATCGGACCGAACATCATACCCATTCCATATCCCCAACCCGACATGTGGCCATAGCCGTCCGGATCAGCCATGGCAGGTGTGGCGAACACCGCTGCCAGTATCCCAAGTCGATGCATTATCTCCTCCACGTGCACTGCTTATCGCTTGATAGCGATGCCAAAAGACATACCTGCCCAACCTCCTGATTTCACGATGAGAAATGTATCAGTTTGTAAAGTTGACCTGCGCCACGACTTAACGATACCCAATATGAGGTGTGGGCCAACTAAGGGCGTGGCATGGATTCCAAAAAGCGATCGACCCTTTTTACGCTCGGCGCGATTGTCGCGGGATATGCGGCCTTGCGCACCGTTCCCTCCCTTCTGCCAGAAAAGTTGGAACTCGAGCCGCTCGAAAACCCAACCGGATTCCGAAAGTATGTCGCGGGCGATACGTCGGGCGGGTTTGATCTCTTTGTGGGGCTGGAAACACCAGAGAGTGCCGCGATTGTCGCGCGTAAGGAAGCCGCTTTCCAACGTGTTTCAGACAATATCTGCGGCGCACTCTATGGTGAACTCGAAACAAACGTGGCCAGAGTGCCGATGGCGTCATTCTCAGACTACTACTGTCCATACTGCCGCGTTCAGACCAAGCGGCTGGCGGAGATGACAAATTCGAAGCCGAATGAAGTCGCGGTGGCCTGGCATGAGCTTCCTCTGCTGGGTGACGGCTCAAACCTCGCTGCCAAAGCAGCCTTGGCAGCGAAACGTCAAGGCGCATATGTCTCGTTTCACGAGAGACTGATGAAAACACCGTTCCAGGCATCGCCTGCATATCTGTCCCGCCTCGCCGACGATCTTGGTATCGATAAGGATCAATTGGTTTCGGACATGGAGAGTGCCGAGGTTGTCCGAGAATTGGAAGACAGCTCCGCTCTGGCGCGCCTGTTTACCTTTGTTGGCACACCGGCACTCGTCGTTGGCCGTACCGTCGTTCAAGGACAGATCAGCGATAGGATGCTCCGAGAAATTATCGATTTGGAACGCGAGGAGGGTTGGGATGCAGCCTGTATCTCAGTGTGATTACATCGACCACGAAAAGATTTTTTGCCGAGGGGAACGATGAGGATTGGAGACCACTTGAATAGAAGACATTTCCTGGCGCTTGTTGCGGGTATTAGTGTGATGCCCAGTCTTGCTCGGGCGGTGACCCGCGACATCTGGTCGGCTCAGGAGGTTGCTGACGCTCTTGAAGACGATGCCATTTCCCTGATCGATGTGCGTACACGCGCAGAATGGACCGAGACCGGGCTGGCGAAGGGTGCATGGCCTATCAGCATGCACGAGCGAGGTTTCGAGCAACGGCTATTTGCGGCCCGCGATCTTTCTGCTGAAAAACCCGTCGCTCTGATTTGTGCCACTGGGGGTCGCAGCGCGCGGCTGCTCGCGGCCCTCAAGCGCGCCGGATACCCGGGCTTTATCGACGTCTCGGAAGGCATGCTTGGGTCTCGCCGCGGCCCTGGATGGATCGCGCGCGGCTTGCCGATAACCGATCTTGAGACCGCTCTCGCTGCGCTCCCTGAAGCGCTACATTGAATGGGGACGCGCGCCAGAGCTTCCCGGTTTTCTTTGTGCATCCTAGCGCTTGTCGTCTCTTTTCTTGCTCTCACCCTTCCCGAGGGGGCTCGTGCCGCGGAGTCGAACATCTTTTCGAACCCGGCGGTCAACGCTCGACTTGCTTCGGCTGAAGACGGTGTCGCCCCGGACGCTGTCTCTGTCTCCCTTGGGTTGGTCCTTGAATATGGTGACGGTTGGAAAGGGTATTGGCGAACGCCTGGTGAAGTCGGGCTGGCTCCGGAAATCGACTGGGCGGGCTCATCCAATCTTGCTTCAGCGGAAATCCTCTGGCCCGCACCGGATCGGTTTGAAGCCTTCGGCATCGAGAATTTCGGGTATTCCGGCGAAGTGGTCCTGCCAATCCGGGTGATGCTGGAAGACCGAGGCGAGCCTTTAGAGTTGCGCGCCCGTGTGGAACTGTTGACTTGCTCCAACGTTTGCGTGCCTCATACCTTCGATCTCGCTTTGGATCTGCCCCGGGGCATTGGTATCGATCGCAAATCCGCCAACGCGATCGCAGCTTTCGTTTCTCAGGTGCCGGACGCGCCAGAAGAAAGCGATATCGAGATCGATACAGTCGCCCTGGATGCAAAGACCACCTCACTATTTGTGACCGCGCAGAGCAGCCAACCGTTTCAGACGGTCGATGTCTTTCCCGAGTTCGGACCGCTTGTGACTTTCGGCAAACCGGATGTCCGGCTCAGCCGTGACCGATTAGAGCTTTGGGCACGGGTTCCCCTGAATGCGTGGTCGGACGATCATGCAGCGCCCATCGTGACCGTCACGGACATTGGTCGAGCGGTCACGGCTCCCGTGGTGTTGAGTGCGGACATCCCTGCCCCGCCATATACCCGTGAGGCGTCTGGGAACGGCGCGCTTCAGTTGGTCTTGATTGCAGCGATAGCTTTCCTCGGAGGGCTGATCCTCAACGTAATGCCCTGCGTTCTTCCCGTCTTGTCGATCAAGCTCGCCTCGGTGCTGAAGACGTCGGAGCAGTCCCGGCGCGTGATCCGCAATGGCTTTCTGTTTTCAGCTCTTGGTGTTCTGACATTCGTCTGGATGCTCGCAGTGCTTGTTCTCGTTCTCAAATGGATCGGCGTTTCGGTCGGCTGGGGTATCCAGTTTCAGAACCCCATTTTTATCACCTTGATGTTCATCGTGGTCGCCGCTTTCGCCGCAAACCTGTTCGGCCTGTTCGAGATCGCCTTGCCAGTGGGCATTCAGGACCGCCTCGGAGCGGGGAGCGATCGCGCCGGCTATGCTGCCGATTTCGGGACCGGCTTGCTTGCGGCAATTCTTGCCACGCCATGCTCCGCTCCGTTTCTCGGGACGGCGATTACATTCGCTCTGGCCGGTAACGCGGTCGACGTGCTCGTCGTCTTCACGGCACTCGGCATCGGCCTGGCTTCGCCTTATATTCTGATCGCTGCGCGCCCTGCAATGATCGAACGTTTACCACGTCCCGGACGCTGGATGCTGTTTGTCAAGATGTTGCTCGGCGTTCTCTTGCTCGCGACCGCCGCCTGGCTTTTGTTCGTTCTCGTTGGTGTCGCTGGCTGGCGCGCGGCGGTGCTGGTGGCCGCCTCCGCCTGCGTGCTCATTCTTCTGGCCATGACGGAATGGTCATCCGTGTCTCTTCGGCGCATTTTGATGGCCGCCAGCCTCGCCATACCGCTTGTCGGTGTCGGACTGCTTTCTTCGCAGCAACGCTCCGTGGCTTCGACCGGGACCACCTATTGGCAGGCATTCATTCCGCAGGACATCGCTCGGCACGTAGCGGAGGGCCACACGGTTTTTGTGGATGTCACCGCTGATTGGTGCCTCACTTGCAAGGCCAACAAGACGTTGGTTCTGGATCGTGGATTGATTTCTGACCGGCTTGGCGACGAAGCGGTTATCGCGATGCAAGCCGACTGGACGAGACCTGACGCCGAGATTGCGAGATTCCTGGAACGTCATGGCCGGTACGCCATTCCGTTCAACATCGTGTTCGGGCCAGAAGCCCCATCCGGCATCTCTCTGCCGGAAATCCTGACCCAGACGCTGGTGCTCGACGCGCTCGACCGTGCATCGGCAAGAAGCGTCGCACGCGATTGAGGAGGCTATTTTGCTGCCTTGTTGGCAAGAGAAGAGACGGTGCGCCCGTCTGTTGGATCGCCCGCCAAGTCGCTGAGGATAGGACAATCCGGACGATGGTCGCCGTGGCAGGATTTTATCAGATGCGAGAGCGTCTCTCGCATCGACTGAAGCTGCGTGATTTTTTCGTCAATCGCGGTCAGATGTTCCTCTGCAATGGCCTTGACCTGCGCGCTTTCGCGGCTTTCGTCCTCATAGAGGCTGAGCAGGGTCCGGCAGTCCTCGATTGAAAACCCGAGGGCGCGGGCACGACCGAGAAATGCAAGCTTGTGCACATCCATCTCGCGAAAGGCCCGGTAGCCGTTACCACTACGTTGCGGGCGAACCAGACCGATATCCTCGTAGTAGCGAATGGTCTTGGGCGGGATACCAGAGCGTTCCGCGACTTCTCCAATATTCATGGGGCTCAATCTCCTATTCTGCCGGTTGGGTCTGGGCCTGCGTGAGTGGCGTCCCGGTCTTTGGCGTTTCGTTCATCGCGGGGGCAATACGGCGCAGGCGCAGCGCATTGGTTAGGACCGAAACCGACGACAGCGCCATCGCGCCCGCGGCGAAAACAGGGGACAGCAGCAACCCGAAGGCGGGGTAGAGTACACCCGCAGCAACCGGGATTAGCGCCACGTTGTACCCGAAGGCCCAGACGAGGTTCTGTCGGATATTCGACATCGTCCGCTTCGACACCTCGACCGCGTTCACCACGCCGCGCAGATCGCCTGACATCAGCACCACATCGGCGGACTCGATCGCCACGTCCGTGCCCGTGCCGATCGCGATGCCCACATCTGCATGCGCAAGTGCGGGCGCATCGTTAATACCGTCGCCCACGAAGGCGATCTTGCGCCCCCCTGCCCTGAGGTCTTCGAGTGCGGCAACCTTTCCGTCCGGCAACACGCCGGCGATGACCCGATCGATCCCGGTCTCGCGGGCGATGGCCTCGGCCGTCTCCTGCTTGTCACCGGTGATCATGGCGACCTGGAAGCCTCGGTCGTGGAGAGCGGCAATCGCGTCACGGCTCGCGGGTTTCACGGGATCGGCAACCGCGATGACGGCGGTCAACTTGCCGTCGACGGCCGCATAGAGCGCGGTACGACCCCGACTGGCCAAGTCTTTTTCGTTGTCGACAAGGGACGCGATGTCGACGTTCTCGCGGATCATGTAGCGATCCGCACCAACCAAAACCTCTTTGCCATCGACCATGGCCGTGACCCCGTATCCGGTAATGGACCGGAAGCCGGACGCGGTGGGAACAGCGATGCCTTCGCTGCGCGCGCCTCGGACGATGGCTTCGGCAATCGGATGCTCTGACTGCTCCTCCACTGCAGCGATCAGACCCAAGACAGATTCGCGGTCGAAGCTTTCTGCGACGACGACATCGGTCAGCGTTGGTTTGCCCTCTGTCACCGTCCCGGTCTTATCAAGCGCGATGACATTGACGGTTGAGAGTTCCTGAAGCGCGTCTCCCTTGCGAAACAGAACACCCATCTCGGCTGCGCGTCCTGTTCCCACCATGATCGAAGTCGGCGTGGCAAGCCCCATGGCACAGGGGCAGGCGATGATCAGCACTGACACTCCCGCCACCAGCGCAAAGGTCAATGCCGGGTCAGGGCCGACCAATAGCCAAACAACAACTGTCAGGGCTGCCAGGGCCATGACGGCGGGCACGAACCAAAGCGTTACCCGGTCCACCAGGCCTTGGATTGGCAGTTTGGCGCCCTGCGCCTCTTCGACCATTCGAATGATCTGCGCGAGCGTCGTGTCAGAGCCTACGCGTGACGCCCGGAAAGTAAGGCTGCCGGTGCCGTTTACCGTGCCGCCGGTGACGGTTGCGCCTGCGGCTTTCGTTACGGGCACAGGCTCGCCTGTTATCATGCTCTCGTCAACGTTGCTGGTCCCATCAACGACCTCACCATCGACGGGAATCCGCTCGCCAGGGCGCACGAGGATCGTGTCGCCAATGCCGAGCGCATCGACGTCAACCTCGACGGTCTCACCATCACGCAGGACGCGGGCGGCACGGACCTGAAGTCCCAAGAGCGACTGGATTGCCGCGCCAGTCCGTCCCTTCGCTCGGGCTTCGAGCCAGCGTCCGATCAGGATGAGCACGACAATAACAGCAGCGGCCTCGAAATATACTGCGCGCACGCCCACAGGCAGCACGCCGGGAAGGAAGGTTGCGACCACCGAATAGGTCCAAGCGGCCCCTGTGCCTACAGCGACAAGACTGTTCATGTCCGGGGCACCGCGAAGTAGCGCCGGAATACCCTTCAAAAAGAAGTGCCTGCCAGGGCCGAAGAGAACGATCGTCGCCAGAACGAACTGGATGACCCAGGATGTCTGGGTCCCGATGCTGTTCGCGATGGCCATATGAAAGGCCGGGACAAGGTGTGCGCCCATCTCCAAAACGAAGACCGGGAGTGTCAGAGCCGCCGCAAAGAGGACGTTGCGGCGGAGTTTATCCGCTTCTTCCGCCTTGCGTTCGACGCGCGACTGGCTGGCGTTCGCTTCCGCGACCTCGGCCGGGTAACCAATGGCCGCTGTCGCAGCCATTAGATCAGCAGTCGCGACTGCACCTTCAAGGAATTCAACGACGGCTGTCTCGGCGGCGAGGTTCACGGTCACGGACAAGACACCTGGCACGTCAGCCAGCGCCTTATCGACCCGTCCGACGCAGGAGGCGCAGGACATGGATGCGATGTTGAGGGTGACCCTGGCAGTCCGCGCAGGGTAGCCCAGCGTCTCCAGCGCCTGAGCAGCGTCTTGCAGACGGGCCGGGTCGTTGACGGACAGCCGTGCCGATTCAGACGCGAGGTTGACGGAGACATCGGAGATGCCTTCCAGCGCCGAAAGGGACTTTTCCACACGACCAACGCAAGACGCGCAGGTCATGCCTTCGATGCCAAGAGTGACTAGCGGGTTCTGGATCATGTCGGTTCGCCTCATCTGAGTTCACAACTGATATAGGGCTTCCAGTGACTGGAAGCTCAATAGGGCAGGTGAATTTTTTTTACGTTGCCCTACCCGTCGTCTTCCACTTGACCTTCCACCTGCTGGAACCTCTATCTTGAGCCCAAGTCAGGAAAGGACCTCATGTGAAATTCCACGTCCCAGACATGAGCTGCGGCCATTGGACCGCTGCAATCACCAAGGAAATCGCAGTTCTCGATCCTGCAGCTCAGGTTTCAACCGACCTCGACGCACGGACGGTTGAAGTCACAACATCACAAACCGACGGGGCCGTGATCGAAGCAATCAAGTCTGCGGGATACGAGGCGGCTCCGGTCTAAGATCACTGGCCTGCTGCGCGCGCTTCCTCTGCGAGACGAATCATCTGGTCTGCCTCGATGACACCGGGAACGAGGGCATCACCGATCACGAAGGATGGTGTTCCATTGAAACCGATCGCGCGGCTCAGTTCCATCGACGCTGCGATATGCGCATCAATCTCTGGAGACTCCATGTCGCGCCGCAATTGCGCAACATCCAGTCCAACCTGCTCGGCCACCTGAATGACTGAAGCTTCTTCCGCCCGTCCCGCCATTCCCATGAGCGCCCAGTGGAACTCTTCGTACTTGCCCTGCTCGCGTGCGGCGAGCGCTGCCCGTGCCGCAAAGACGGACCCGTCGCCCAGGATTGGCCACTCCCGATAGACCAGCCGGACATGCGGGTCTGCTTCCAACAAAGCTTCGATATGCGGCTTCACGCGGCGGCAATAAGGACAGTTGTAGTCGAAGAACTCGACAACTGTCACATCGCCTTCTGGATTGCCGAGCACCGGCGCATTCGGGTCGTTTTCCAGTAGATCGCGGTTCTCGGATAGAACGGTTGCAGCGGCTGTGGCCTGACGCTGCTGCTCGCGTTGCTCTATGATCTGAACCGCCTCCAATACAATCTCGGGGTTCTCGCGAATAGCCTCAAGCACGAGTTCCTTGACGCGATCCTCGCTCAGACCGTCGGCCTGAGCGGCGAGCGGGACAACGAGGGCCGCCGCCGTTATCAATGCCCATACCAACTTCATGTCAATTTCCCCTCTTCCGTGTCTCGCCTTCGGTCCGCACCGCTTGCATTTCCTGTATTCGGTCGGGCCAGGTCGACTTGATGTATCCAAGAATGTTCCAGATCTCCTGATCGGAAAGCTGATCCCCGAAGCCTGGCATACCGCTATCGAACTCCATGCCCTGAGCCGCCATCAGTGCGCGGCCACCAAGCTTGCTGTACTCAAAAAGAACCTGATCCCCGTGATGCCAGGTGTGTCCTGTCTCGTCATGCGGCGGGGCCGGTAAGCGACCGTCCTCGCCGGGGCTTTGCCAGTCCTCCTGTCCTTCGAGTCTTGCACCATGACAGGACGCACAATTCTCGGCGTAAAGAGTTTGGCCCGCCGTGAGATCCACGTCTCTCGGCATGACACCGTTATCGGAGCCTGCCGCATTGGCCATCCAGAAAAGGATCCCTGCTCCAATCACGGCGAAAGAAACAGCGCCGATAATGGCGATGCCCCGGTTCATGCCACGTCGATCCAGGTCATCATGCCCGAAGCTGCGTGCGACAGCATATGACAATGTAGCAGCCATTTGCCGGGGTTGTCGGCCACGAACGCGATGTCGCGGACCTCGCCACGATCCAACAGCGTTGTATCCCGAAGCGTCCCAAGACTCCCGTCAGGTGCAATCTCATGAAAATGCACCCCGTGCAGATGCATGGCGTGGGGGAACGCCGTGTCATTGGTGATCTTCAAACGCACCGTCTCACCGCGCGACAAGGCCGCGAGCGGTGCGCCGTCCATGCCGCCGACCGCTCCGTTGAACGCCCAGAAGTTGCCGGACTGCATCATGTCGCGCATGGACGACATCTGCCCGCCCATCATCGCACCCATCATGCCGCCCATGGCACCGCCCTGCATGAGCAATTCAAGTTTTGTGGCCTCGGCCAGATCGGGCATCGCATGGACATTCGGGGGCAGCGCGCGGGGAGCGTCCCGGCGCGCACGAGTAGCGTCTCCAGTCACTTCGAAAGCCACCTGCGAGAAACTCTCGTTGCGGTCGATCTGCACGATATGTCCGGCGCCACCAGTTTCCGCGGTCACATCTACAATCAGATCGACCCGCTGCGCGGGCGCCAGGACGATATTCCCATCGATCGGCCTTGGCTGGGCGAGGGGCATGCCATCGAGCGCAACAATCCAGCCTTCGAGACCATCGAGCGCCAGCTGAAAAACGCGCGCATTTGCAGCGTTGATCATGCGCAGGCGCAGACGTTCGTGCCGCTTGACCGGCAGTGCAAGGTTATAGGTTCCATTCGTGGTGATGTAGTTGCCAAGCCGCCCGGCATGGCTCAGATCGTGCATCGCCCCGAAGGTATCTGCGATCTGCGCGGTCTCAGGATCGACAAGCCAATCGTCAAGGATCAGAACCTCGTCACGGTCGATATCAATCGGCTCCGGCTCTTCGACGATCAGCGCGCCATGAAGGCCGCGTGCTACCTGTTCGAACGACCGGTTGTGTGCGTGGTACCAGTAGGTGCCCGCATCGGGTGCCACGAAGTCGTACTGAAACGATGAACCGGGTGCGATGGCGTCCTGGGTGAGACCTGCAACTCCATCCATCGCGTTGTCGATGCGGATACCGTGCCAATGGGTGGAGGTCGCGTCGGGCAAGTCATTGATCAGACGCCTTTGAACGCGCGCGCCTTGCGCCACCCTGATTTCCGGACCCGGCGCCGTTCCTTCAAAACCCCAGATGCGGGTCTGCCCATACTTCTGTGGTAGAAGCTGGACATCTGCGACCCGCGTGTGCAGGTCGATCGGGGTGGCTGCCCAGCCACGTCCTGCGCCAAGCGTTGCGAGCGCGGCACCTGCGGCGATAAACTTTCTGCGGCTAAGGTTCAGGGTCATCAATAACTCTCAATTTTCGGACAGGTCGTTGTCCAGGATGTAAGTGGCCATGGCGGCAAGGTCAGCATCGCTCAGAAACGCCGTTCCGTAGTTCACGACTTCCGCCATGCTCCCGCCGAACACATCACCCTCTGGCGTTATCCCGGTGCGAAATGCATAGGCCAAGCTGTCTGCGTCCCAACCAGCGGCCTGCAAATCGGTGGGCAGTATCGAGGGTGCGCTTTTGCCGCCCGGCAGGCTGTCGTTTCCGGCGAATATCCGGTCTGCGATCCGGGCCCCTGCAAAGTTTCGGTCCGTGTGACAAGCACCGCAATGCGCAGCCCCTCTCACCAGCCATTTGCCGCGGTTCCAGGCATCGCTGCGTTCTTCAACCGGATCGGTGTTCGGCTCCGACAAGTAGGCCGCCCGCCAAAGCTTCAGCCCCCAGCGTTGATCAAATGGAAAACTGGCCTCGTGCGCTGGTGACGGCTCCGGAACAGCCGGCACGGTCTGAAACGCCGCCCAGAGATCGGCGATGTCCTGATCTGAGAACTGCGCGTAAAACGGATATGTGAAGGTGGGGTAGTACGGCTCACCCTCCGGCGACACTCCTTGCCGGACCGCGCGAGCAAAGTCGGAGATCGTCCAAGCTCCCATCCCGTGATCGGGATCGGTTGTCAGGTTTGGTGGGTAGAAGGTCCCGAAGTCCGTCACAAGCGGAGCGCCCCCGGCCAGCGGTGCGACTCCTGCCTCGAAATTGGTATGGCAGGCAATGCATCCGGACGCGCGCGCCAGATATGCCCCCCGGTCCACGTCGCCTTCGAGGACCTCAAGTGAATCGGGCGGCTCGATCCCGATTGGCCAAGCAACGAGGGCTACACCTCCCGTTACGCCAACAGTCGCAGCCAGCAAGAGTCCTCGGAATAGTAACCGCACAGGTCAGTTATCCTCAGCCCGGAACTTCTGATGACAGGCCGAACACGTCTGCGTCACGGCCATGAATCCGGCATTGACCGGCATCTCCGCCAGCATTTCAGTGGTCATCATCTGTCCTGGTGCGCCACTCATCATGCCTTGGCCCGTTCCCATCATCCCCTGGCCGCCGCCCATCATGTTCTGACCGGTTCCCATCATTCCCTGGTCTGTACCCATCATGCCACTGCCGGGCATGTCCCCGGGGCCGGCAAGGCCATTGTCTGCGGCCAGCTTCATGCCCTCGGCACTGGTGCGCAGGGCTTCCGCCAGAGCAGCAAACTCTTCCCAATCCTCCCAGATCGCATCGAGCGCCTCCGACGGCGCTCCATTTGACCCTTCTGGAAACAGCTCGGTCATCTGGGTGCCCGCGTGACCGATCATCGTGTCAGCCGCATTGCGCACGACGTCCGGGTCATAGGCGGTCTGGCCACGCATCATGGGCGTAAGGCGCTTCATCGCGTCGCCCATTTCGCCCATTGCATCCATCCGCTCTTTCATCACCCCGGTCGCGCCGGAATGCGCGAGTGCCGCCAGTCCGACGGCCGAGATGGCAGCGGCCATTGCCCAAGTCTTCAATTGCATTTTCCTCTCCTCATTGTTCCTCAATTGATCCCGTTCGCGCGCTGCAATTCGCGCACATAGGCCACGATCATTTTCACATCGCCATCGGTCACGCCTTCGACTGGCGGCATGTTGCCAAAGCGCCAATGGTGCGCGCGGACGCCATTCTTGGCCGCAAGCAGAAAAGCCGCATCGCCGTGGTGGCTCGGTTCATAAATCTTGTGAACAAGGGGAGGTGCGACGCCATCCTGTCCGGCCGCATTCGCGCCATGACACTCCGCGCATTTCGCCTCGAAGGCCATTTTGCCGATTTCTGCATTCGCCGAAAGCGTTTCCGGCACTGCGACATCGACCATTGCTGGACCAGTTCTTTCCGTGCCCGCCGCAACATCCGGCTCATCGCCTTGTCCCGACCACCAAAAGCCCAAGCCCAGCAATGCTACCAGAGCAAACGCGATAAGAGTGTATCGTCCCATCAGATCAGCTTGACCTGAGCACCGACTGGTGTCCGGTCGTACACCTCGATGATATGCTCGTTGTACAGTCCAATGCATCCGCTAGAGGATCGCCGTCCGATCTTCCGCGTATCGTGGGTGCCGTGAATTCGATAGTACTGCCACGACAAATGCATCGCACGCGCCCCAAGCGGATTATCTGGCCCTGGGGGCATGTAGGCCGGCAGAGACGGATCGCGCGCTCGCATGGACGGCGTTGGTGTCCAATCGGGTGCGGGATCCTTGAAAGTGATCTCGGTATAGCCGCGCCGGGTGAGTTCGTCGGTCATCGGCACTGAGGTCGGATAGATGAACATCTCACCTTCCGTAGTCCATTGCTGTAGGACGCGAGAATTGGTGTCGGAAATAATGATGCCCTCGCCCAGCCGGTCGAAATGATCCTGCCAGTTGTGCGATCTAAATCCCGATGCATTGCGCCGGACCCCATCCGTGGCTTGAGCCGTTGCCAAGGCGGGCGTGAATAGCACCATTGCGCCCAAACTGCCCGCGAACGCGCGTCTGGACATCAGGAATCGGTTTCTTGCTTGCATGGTTCTGCCTCATTCCATGTCGAACGCCTTGTTTTCTATCGGACATGGAAGATTTCAGGAACGTTTGGCGCTTTGGTTTTTTGTAATGATATGTATCAACACCGCAGCTGGAAAGCTGGTCAGGTTCCGTGTCCTGGCACCTCCAATAGGTCTTGAGACCCCCGATCCAAGCGCTCCCCGACGTCGGACGTGTCGGTCAGAGGCAGCACCACGCGAGCGCGCAACCCGCCTGCATCGCGGTTCGACAAGTCTATGGCACCGCCATGCTCCAAAACGATACTGCGCGCGATAGAGAGCCCGAGGCCATGGCCGCCTGTTTCAAGAGATCGGGATTGCTCGATCCGCTGATAGGGCTGGAACACGTCTCTGATGCTATTGTCGGGGATCCCGGGTCCGCAATCGTCGACCCGTATTTCGACACCCGCATCAGACACATCCCACGAAAGAACAGGGTTGCGCCCATAACGTTGGGCGTTGTCGATCAGATTGCGCAGAGCGCGCCGCATGGCCAAAGGCTTGATCTGGACCGCCGCCTCGGGTCCCCTTTGCAGGTCGAGCTCGCCCTCTGTGGTCTTGTGGATTTCAGACAGGTATTCCGCCACGTCGAGACGCTGTAACTCTTCGCCCTGCCCCACGCCGCGGGCATAGGCGAGCGTGGCTTCGACCATCTCCTGCATTTCCTCGAGCGATGTCGCTATGCCATCCTTTGTCTCGGGATCGTCCACCATCTCGGCCCGGACCCGCAGCGCTGTCAGGGGCGTTCGCAGGTCATGCGCAAGTGCCGCAAGCATTTGGGTGCGGTCCATGACAAAACGCGCAAGGCGCGCCTGCATGTCGTTGAAGGCGATTGTCAGATCCCGAACTTCTGTCGGGCCGACAGGCGCAATCGGCCCCTGTCCTCCCCCCCGACCGAATTCCTCCGCAGACGCAGCAAGCTCGTTCAGAGGGCGCGTCAAGCGCGTCAGAACAAACCAGAATACGGCTAGGAGCAACACCACCGACGTCAGCACAAATGACAGCGTGGACGCCCAGGACCACTGTATCGGCGGACGCTCGAACCTTGTTGCGACGTTCAACCAGCGGCCACCCGCAATTGCGATCGATACCTCCATTTCGATGGCCGCCAAACGTCCTTGCATCATTTCGGCGTGCATCTCGGCCATTTCTGGCGACAGGTTCGGCAACGGGAGAAGCCCCTGTTCGATTTCATGGACCTCGACACGGATGTCCCGACTGTACCCATCGTTCAAAAGCGCGCGAATTCGGGCCTCCACGGCACCGTTCTCGTCATGGTGCGTATGCGTGACCGACGGTTCATCACCAAGTTCGAAGCGCACCAGCGGCGAGGTCGCCGCCGCGACAATTTCATCGCGTAAATCGGGTGGAGCGGCTTCGATGAGGCGGGCAACATTGGCCGCACGCCCCGCCGCCTCGCTCCCGATGGCCGCCTGTACTGCCAGAGAACGTTCATCCACGAAAAGCCAAAGCCCAACGACCTGGGCGACGAACAGGACCGACACAACGAGGATGGCGATCTGCGAGCGAAATCCCATGCGCATTAGCTCTCCAGATCCACGTCGCAATTAAGACAATAGCCGCCATTGCGCACGGTCGTGATGATCCGCGGCCGCAAGACATCCGGTTCGATCTTCCTGCGCAGTCTGGAGACCTGATTGTCTATTGTTCGATCGAAAGGTCCAGCGATGCGCCCGGCGCTCAACTCGAGCAGCTCATCCCGGCTGATGACGGCGCGTGGACGTTCCAGAAAGACCGACAGCAGCTTCGCTTCTGCAGTTGTCAGAGTGTTTGCCGTGCCGTCCTGTTTGGTTACCTGGCCGGCGTCATGGTCAAAGGTTACTCCGGCAAAGCTCGCGCGTTTTCCTGCAAGCGTGCCGCCGTGTGGTGCATCGCCCGCACGGCGCAGGATGGCATTGATCCTGGCCAGAAGCTCTCGCGGATTGAAAGGTTTTGCCAGATAGTCATCGGCCCCCGTATCGAGCCCATTGATGCGATCATCATCTTCGCCGAGCGCGGTGAGCATGAGTATAGGGGTCATCCGATGCTCGCGGCGCAACCTCGCACAGGCAGCCAGACCGTCTTCTCCGGGCATCATGATATCCAGCACGATCAGATCGATAGTTTCCTTGCCCAGATGGTCATCCATTTCGGACGTGTTGCTCGCGCCGGTGGCCTGCATCCCGTTTTTCTGAAGATAGCGCGTGACCGATTGCCGGATCTCGGCATGATCATCGACCACGAGGATATGCGGCGGGGCGGACATGATCAGTCGATCTCCGTCAGTCTGACCCGGCGCATGGCAATGCGGTCGCCCGTCTCGTCAGGCTGGGTCCAGGCGATGAAGATGTCACGGCCCAGCCGAGCCATGGTTGGGAAGTTCACGGACGCACCTGCCGAATTTGTCGCCAGCACCTCCTGTGCAACACATCCGGTTTCCTTTTCCGCACGGCACAACATGAGCGCTTCATTCCCGTCGGTCCATTCTACCCAGGACACCAACGCGGTCCCGTCCTCGAGCAGCTCGACATCGACCCGGCCGACTGGATTGCCGAGATCGACCCGGACAGGCGCGCCAAAGCTGCGGCCCGCGTCGTCAGAGAAGGCCACTTTGACAGCCGCAAGGCCGTTCGCGCCTGTAAACCATGCGACGGCCGCGTCATGGCCATCGGTAGCAATTGCCGGACCATTGACCGGGCATCCCGCCAACTCCCACCCATCATTGTGAACCGTCACGGGCCTTTGCCATCCATCAACCGTCAGCCGCGCGACGGAGATATCCCGAATTTCTCCATCCGTCCGGTCTCGATAGGCGGCGAGTATGGTGCCTTCCCCGGTCGCGGCGAGGCTTGTCTGGCAACAGGAGCAGGTCTGTAGATCGACGGCAACGTCGCCGCCAATCGCGCCATCGCTGGTCAGCGTCGTTGCCCGCAATTGCATGGCGTCAGACACTGTGGATGCTTCGTCGCGCCCAGCCCCATAGGCCCGTCCATCGAGCCAGATGACGGCCAGGCTGTCCGCACCCGCAGGCAGCATCGACACGAACCCGTGCTGCGCGAAAGACCTGTCTTCATGCGGGATCAGCGGTTCGCTCCAAGACGCGCCACCGTCGCGCGACAGCGCGATCTCGACTTGATAGTCAAAACTCGATGGGCCGATTTCACGCAGCCAGTGAACCGCGATCGTGCCATCGTCGAAGAGGGCGATGCCGGGAAAGTCGGCCCAGTTTACAAAGAGATCGGACCCCTGATTTACAAGGCGTGGTTCGGACCAGCCTTGCGCGAACCGGCGGCCCATCATGACTTTGGTTTGATCCCCTTCGTGCTCGAGCCAGCTCATGTAGAGCAGGCCATTGTGGCTCGCAAGAAACGGCTCATGCGCGCCCGGTTTCGACGGCAGACCGACGTCTTCAACCTGATCAAAAAGCGTAGCATGCGTCTGAGCCGTTCCGACTTGCGGCAGCACGAAGCCACTCGCCGCGATCACCAAACCAAGGAGCCCGCACAAAGCCTTCGCGCTTCGCAGGCCCTGCGAGCGTCTATGATCTCTGGTTTTCGTTCGGCATGTCATAACGCGCAGAATAGATTGATCTTTCCCAAATGACCCGAACTTCCTTTGTCGCAAAATGTATCAAACCGATTTTGAGCCTTGACCTTCCAGCGACTGGAAGCCCTATGTCACGTCTCATGATTTGCGCGATACATCAGAACCCTGACCAGGACGCCAGGCAACCGCGGGGTTGGCCGTGATGTTTCGTCTTGCCCTTCTGCTCCTTCTGGTGCTTGCGCTCTCCGTTTTAGCATTGCCGGATGTTCTGGGCTTTGACATCGATCTTCCCGAACGCGAGGATCTTGAGCGCTGGATTGATGCCGCGGGACTTCTAGGTCCTATACTAGTGGTCGCGCTCATGACTGCGGCAATCGTTGCAAGTCCGTTGCCCTCCGCTCCGATCGCACTCGCTGCTGGCGCCGCATATGGTCACACGTTCGGGACGCTACTTGTCGTTTTCGGAGCGGAACTCGGGGCACTCGCCGCCTTTTTGCTGGCGCGCGGGCTTGGTCGCCCCTTTGTCGAACGCCACTTCGGCCAAAAGACAGGCCCGCACTTTCTCGGGTCGCAGAACACCCTGACTTTTCTGGTGTTCGGAAGCCGGCTGCTGCCGTTCCTTTCCTTCGACATGATCAGTTATGCGGCCGGGCTGAGTAAACTGCAGCTGTGGCGCTTCGCGCTTGCGACCCTGGCCGGAATCATCCCAGCGAGTTTTCTTCTCGCGCATCTCGGCAGCGAGGCCATGAACGGGGATGCTCGCACCGCAACGTGGACGGCGGTCGCGCTCGGCGGGTTTACCGCATTGTCCCTGTTTGTCGCGATTTGGCGTGAACGCCGCCCTACAAGGAAAGAGAGCTGACATGGCATCCCATTCTCACACCGGACACATGCCCACATCAGGCAAGGCGCTTGTCATCTCCGCCTGGCTGACGGGTATCTATTTCGTCATCGAACTGGCCGTTGGCCTTTGGACTGGTTCAATTGCTGTCCTGTCCGATGCCTTTCACACACTTTCGGCGGTCGGTGGGGTTCTCGTAGCCATTGTTGCGCAGCGTATCGCTCGCAGGCCTGCTGATCCGGAACGCAGTTTCGGCTGGTATCGCGCCGAGATCATCGGTGCGCTCGTCAATGGCGGCTTTCTGTTGGGCATGGCCCTTCTCGTGATCTGGATGGGCGTCATGCGGCTCGGCAATCCGATCCATCTGCCGACGGGTCCCATGCTCTGGGTGGCCTTCGGTGGATTGGTCACCGAGATCATCTCGCTCGGCCTTATGTGGCAATCAAGTAAAGACGATCTGAATGCCCGTGGCGCGCTCTGGCATATCATCCAGACCTTCGTCGGCAGCCTTTTGATCATCGTGACCGCCGTGGTCATCAAGTTCACCGGTTATTTGGCAATCGACCCGATCCTCGGCGCTGCGTTCGGCGTCGTGCTCCTCTGGGCCTCCATCGGAGTGATCCGCGAAGCGGTTCACATCCTTATGGAAGGTACCCCGGAAGACACAGACCTTCCGGCCGTCATCGCCGATCTTCGCGAACAGGCGCACGTCCTCGATGTCCATCACGTGCATGCCTGGACCCTGACAAGTGGCAAACACGCGTTTTCCGCCCACCTGCGCCACGCAGATCCCGCTGACGCCGCGGAGATCCTCGAAAACGCCTACGACCGTCTCACCCACGCGCACGATTTTCACATGGTCACGCTGCAATTGGAGACCAATTGTCTCGACGAGGCGCATGCCCAAGATCTCGACATATCCAATACACACGAAGCAAGCGAAGAAGAGGCAACGCCTTCATCGTCAAACCCGCATGCGAGCCATGGTAAAGGGATGAAATCGCTGGAGCCTGAAAGGTGATTGACACCATCCTTGTTGCGGAACCCGAAATTCGCCTGACGGCCTTTCTGGGCGTATTGGCCGCCATGGCACTCTGGGAAATTGCCGCTCCGCGCCGGCGCCGGGACTTTCCGCGTGTGATCCGTTGGACCAATAATCTGGCGCTGGTCATCGTTGACACGGTGATCCTGCGTCTGACCTTCCCCATCCTTGCCGTCGGATTGGCCGTGACGGCCGAAGATCGTGGCTGGGGGTTGTTCAACAATCTCGACATCCCCGTCTGGGGCGCCGCGCTCGCCT
Source organism: Ruegeria sp. TASC047 (assembly GCF_059612445.1). Classification (NCBI taxonomy): domain Bacteria; kingdom Pseudomonadati; phylum Pseudomonadota; class Alphaproteobacteria; order Rhodobacterales; family Roseobacteraceae; genus Ruegeria; species Ruegeria sp. TASC047. The sequence goes on along the minus strand of NZ_JBXWQP010000001.1, from coordinate 32,099 downwards.
CGATGCTGCTGCTCGATCTCGCCATCTATCTGCAGCATGTGATGTTTCACGCTGTCCCCGCTCTCTGGCGGCTGCACCGCATGCACCATGCCGACCTCGATTTCGATGTAACAACCGGGCTGCGCTTTCACCCGGTCGAGATAGCGATCTCGATGGCGATCAAGCTCGCAGTCGTCGCGGCACTTGGCCCACCAGCCTATGCGGTTCTGCTCTTCGAAGTGATCCTGAACGCCACTGCCCTCTTCAATCACGCCAACATCAATCTGCCTGTTTCGATTGATCGCTGGCTCAGATGGGTCCTTGTCACGCCGGACATGCACCGCGTGCACCACTCCGTGGACCCAAGAGAGACGAATTCGAACTACGGCTTCAATCTGCCCTGGTGGGATCGATTGCTCGGCACTTATGTCGCTCAGCCCGCCAAGGGTCATACCGAAATGCAGATTGGTATCGAGCAGTTTCGCACAAAGCGAGATCTATGGATCGACAGAATGCTGGTTCAGCCAATTCGGGGGCCAGCAAGCGGGCATGCGCTCGACATATCCAGTCAAACGTTGACGCATGAAGAGAACACTCTCGACGACAAGTCCGAAGAGGCTATTGTTCAGACCAACACTGAAAAGGATTGACGCATGAACAGACGAACTTTTCTGATGTCTGGTGCCGCCGTGGTACTGGCGCCCCCCGTATTCGCTGATGCGGCCTCCATCATCAGGGTTTTGAAGACCCCGACATGTGGGTGCTGCACAGCTTGGGTTGAACATGTTCGCCAGGCTGGGTTCGAAGTCGAAGCGCAGGATGTCGATCAGGATGCGCTTTTTGCGTTCAAAGACCGAATGCAAATCGCACCGGAACTCGCTGGATGTCACACTGCGATGGTAGGCGATTACTTCATTGAGGGCCACGTGCCCGCCTCGGACATCAAGCGGCTTCTGGCAGAACAACCGGTGGCGCGCGGGTTGACGGTCCCCGGCATGCCGATGAGTTCGCCCGGTATGGGCGGTCCCGGGGCCGGTGACGCTTTTGATACCTTGCTTGTGGGGTCCGACGGCGCGACCTCCGTCTTTGCCAGCCACAGCTAGGTGGCGGCCCGGAGGCGATATTCACCGCGTGACGGGTTGATGACGTGTCCTGCATCCACGAGCACACGAAGCGCGCGGTAAGCCGCTTCATGGCTGAGCTGCAATAAGGCCGCGAACTCCACAACGGTACTGTCGAGCAAACCGGCGACAAGACCAGCCAACACCCGGTCTTCGGCGCGCCGGATCCCGACGATTTCAAGTAGTTGCCGCTGCGCCTGTATATGCCGCGACGCCTGGCGCCCGTAGGACAGTGCAAAATCTGCGTCCGCAAATGCCGCCAGAACTGCTGCCTTGTCGATCCGAATGAGGTCGCCTGCCTCGATGACGACCGCGTCACAATGATACTTTTCCGAAAAAATGGACGCTTCGGCGAAACTCGTACCCGCTGTTGCGCGGTGGATGACGAAGCGCTCGCCGTTCGGCCCCACACGTTCAAGATGCACGCGTCCGCTCAGCACAACGAAAAGGCCTTTCGTGACCGATCCTTGCTGGAATAGCGTCTCGCGCGACACAGCGCTAACGCGATGCAGCGCGATATCCGGCAGACGATTGTATGGATCTGGTAGCATATGATTGAAATCATATCGGACGGCGGTCGCCTCTGCTAGACCTCGTGAAAATGCAATTGCACAACGGATCCGATCATGCGCTTTGTCCTCGTCCTACTGTCCCTCTCACTCGCGGGCCAGGTTTCCGCGCAACATGGCCATGGCCATACAGGACATGCGATGGCTGGCCCGCAGGAAACCGGCCAATCTACGTTTGCCGCCTTGGCCGAGATCGTGACGATCCTCAGAGAAGACCCCGAAACGGATTGGGACTCCGTCGATATTGCCAGTCTCAGACGCCACCTTGTCGACATGGATCTTTTGACGACCGAAGCCGAGGTCATCTCCGTGCCCCGTCCCGAGGGCGCTCGTTTCGAAATACGCGGAACTCCGCGCGTACTTGAAGCCGTCCGGTCCATGGTGCCCGCGCACGCACCTTTCCTGGCAACTAACACCGGCTGGGAGGTTTCAACCGAGGATCTCGGTGACCAAGTCATTCTCATTGTCGATGGCGATGCCGCACAGATTCAGGGACTTGGCTTTTTCGGGATGATGGCGATTGGTGCACATCATCAGGAACATCATCTGATGGTGGCCAGGGGTGCTGCACCTCATCGCTAGTTGGACGAGATCGCTCGTCTGCGCGTCCGCGAATGCGGGCCTCGCTTACAAAACGTTACACGTGCACCGTTGACCCTCCTGCGGAGTTGCCTCGTAGAATACGTGACATGAGCACCATGGCCGAGGACACCACACGCCGGGATTTTCTCTACTACGCCACAGCGGGAGCGGGCACCGTGGCTGCTGCGGCTGCCGTCTGGCCGCTCGTGGATCAAATGAACCCTTCCGCTGATGTCCGTGCGCTTGCAACGATTTCCGTGGATATCTCCGACCTTCCTCTCGGGACACAACTGACCGTCAATTGGCGTGGGAAACCGGTATTCATCCGGCATCGGACAGAAGCGGAAATTGCTGAGGCACGCTCGGAAACTGTGTCTGCACTTCCGGACACCGACGCTCGAAACCCCAATCTTCCGGCTGATACAACCGCGAATGACGATAACAGATCGATCCCCGGCCACGAAGCCCTTCTGGTCATGATCGGCGTCTGCACGCATCTGGGATGTGTGCCCCTGGGAGATGGTGCCGGGGACTTTGGCGGTTGGTTCTGTCCCTGCCATGGGTCGCATTACGACACCGCGGGAAGGATCCGCAAAGGTCCGGCACCCGAGAATCTCCACATTCCGCCGCTGTCGCTCTCAGGGGACATGGTGCTGACCCTCGGATAGTGGGCGCAGCGCGTTCACCCCTAAAAACAGTCCGGTCCAGACGCAATGCCGCCGAATGTATCGGCGGGCATTTAACAGACTTGCCGTCCCCATCCAGATTAGCGCGCCGACCCAAACCCAGGTCCAGATCGGATGCGGCACGCCAATACGCCAAGAGCATCGCCGCAATGGGCAGACCGCAGGCGATTAACACACTGGGAGGCAACGACAGGAAGTCTGATCTCGCGGTCGATGCTGTGGCGTTACCCCGCGCAGCAACTGAGTTTGGCCACATCCTTGTCAAAGGTCTGGGCCGCCAGTTTCAGTCCCTCTACCGTAGTCAGGTACGGGAAGATCGTTTCGCCAAGCGCCTTGGTGGTCATGCCGAACTTGAGCGCCATGGTCAAAGTCTGGATCGTATCGGAGCCCTCTGGTGCCGCGATCTGGCCGCCCAGCAGGCGGTCGGTCTTGGCGTCGGCCACCAGCTTGATCACGCCGCGGGTGTCGCGGGCCGCGGCGGCGCGCGGGACGTTGTCGAGCGTGATCACGCTGATCTTGACCTCGTAACCCGCCGCCTTTGCGTCGGCCTCGGTCAGGCCGACACCGGCCACTTGCGGGTCGGTGAACACGACCCATGGCATCGCCGCATTGTCATAGCGCATCGGCTCCAGTCCAAGGGCATTGTTGATTGCCACCTTGGCGCCATAGGCCGCCATGTAGACGAACTGGTCGCGGTCGGTGACATCGCCCGCGGCCCAAACGCCGGCCCGTGTGGTGGCCATGTCCCGACCGACCTTGATAGAGCCGCGTGCGTCGGTCTCTATCTCCAGGTCCTCCAGCCCGAGGTTCTCGGAATTGGCTATCCGGCCAGTGGTCATGACCAGCCGTTCGGCGGAAATAACCTCAGTCTTGCCATGCCGTTCGACAGTCAGGCTGACACTACCCGCAGCCTTCGTGACCGAGACGTAAGCAAGACCGGTCTCGACCGCGGTTCCTTCGGCCTTCAGCGCCTGCGTCAGCGCCTCGGCCACCTCTGGCTCTGCGCCGGGCAGAAGACGCGAGCGGGTCACTAGAATGACTTTCACCCCCAGCCTAGAGGCCATCTGCGCCAGTTCGCAGCCGATATAGCCGCCGCCCAGCACGATGATGCTTTCGGGCCGGTCGTGCAATGTCAGCAGGCCGGTGGAATCAAGCGTCTCCACGGTGTCGATACCCTGGATCGCTGGCATATGCGGGCGCGAGCCGGTGGCGATCAGAATGCGCGGGGCGGAAATGACCCGTCCGGCGACGGCGACGCCACCCTCGACCAATCGCGCCGGGCCGTCCTCGATATAGGTGACCTTCTCATAGGCGGGCAGCAGGTCGATGTATTTCTTGTGCCGCATCTCCGCGACCAGATCGGTGGTGCCTTTCACCACGGAGGGCCAGTCCACTGCGTGGGTGCAGGGCTCGATGCCCGGGAACCGGGCGGCGGACGCGCCGCTGTGCACCGCCTCGGCGGCGCGGATCATCGCCTTGGACGGCACGCAGCCGACGTTCACGCAGGTGCCGCCGATTGTGCCGTGCCCGACGAGTGCCACCCGCTTGCCGGCCTCGGCCGCGGTGATCGAGGCGGAGAACCCGGCCGAGCCGGCGCCAACGACGATCAGGTCATAGCTGTCGCTGCGGGCGTCTTTGGTCGAGCAGCAGTCATGCGCTTTGACGATCTGGTCCATTTTGATTTCCTTTTTCTGACAACCGCAGCCGTCCTCGTGGCCCGGTCAAAACTCGTTTCACACCATCGACCCGATGTCGGAGGCATAGCTGGGATAGGCGAAGATCATCGCCTTGATCTGATTTGCGGTCTGCCCGGCACCCATGGCCATGGCGAAGAGATTGATCTGCTCTTCGGCCCCTGGCCCGATCAGGTGCGCTCCGAGTATTTGCCCGCTGCCCTGTTCGACAAGAACCTTGAATCCGGTGTGTTTCGCGCCGACGCGCATGGATGAATACCAGCCCTCGGTCTTCTCGAAATGCACATCGAATTTCAGCCCCTGCTCCCTGGCCGCCGCTTCCGACAAGCCGACCGTGGCCACCATCGGCAGGGTGAAGACCACTGACGGGATCGGCGGGTATTTGATCTCCCTAGCGTCCTCTCCGGCGAGCAGATTTTTGCCTGCGATACGTCCCTCCGCCGCCGAAACGGGGGTGAGATTGAGGCCGCTATCAGCGCAATCGCCGGCCGCGAAAATGGCCGGGTTGGTTGTACGCATTGCGGCGTTCACCTTTATTCCACGGCGTGAGTATTCGACGCCGGCTGCCTCGAGGTTCAGACCGTCGATATTGGGCACCCTACCCGTGCCATGCACCACCAGATCGCAGGTGACGGTTTCGGTGCCGTCGGGACGTTCCACCGTGACGGTGAATTCGTCGCCCTGCTTTTCGATCTTCGCCATCTTCGCCTTTGTGCGCAGGTCGATGCCCAACTCTGCGGTCGCCTCGACCAGTATTGCGACCAAGTCGGGATCGAAAGGACCCAAGGGGCGGTCCATCATCTCCAGCACTGACACCTCGCGCGCACCCGCACGTTTGGCCACATGGGCGAATTCCATCGCGATGAACCCGCCGCCGACGAAGGCGATGCGGTCGGGACGCTCCCGCAGTTCCAGGAAATCGGTACTGGTGACGAGATACTCCTCGCCCGGGATGTTCAGCGTCATCGGCCGGGCACCAGTGGCGATGTGGAAATGCTTGGCGGTCAAGGTCTCGCCGTTCAACTCGATGGTATCGGGGCCAGTGAACCGCGCCTGCCCAAGCAAGACGTCGATCCCGGCCTTTTCCAGCCCGGCCTCGATGCGCGGTGGCATCGCGTCGGTGAACGTGCGCTTGAAGGCGATCATGTCGGACCAGTTGACCGACGTGCCCGCCTCCAGGCCCTTACCTTTCATGTTTTCCGCCCATTCAACGCCCTCGGTGACCGCGATCAGCATCTTCTTGGGATCACAACCGCGCAGGGCGCAGGTGCCGCCATGGGGCTCGCTGTCGATGCTGGCGACGCTCCAGCCGGCATTCGCCGCCATCCGGGCGACGCCATTGCCGCCGGTTCCGCCGCCGATCACGATAAGGTCGTAGCTCTTCGTCATAAGGTTTTTCTCTTCAATGCTGCGTCTCAGGCGTCATTTGCATGGATGTCAGCTCAGTTTCCCTCAGGATGCCGAACTGCGCGCGTTCTTCCGCCAGAGCGCGTAGATGGTCAGCAGGATAAAGATGCCCAGTGCCGGAAACAGCACGAGGTCCAGATATCCCACAACGGCGGCCAGGCCGACCGCGCCGAAGAGGATCACCAAAATTGGTGTAAAGCAGCAGAGCGCCACAATGATCGTGCCGATAATGCCCACCTTCAAAAGGCCGTTCGAAGATGTGTCGTCTGAAGGCATTGTAATTTGTTTCCTTATGTCGGGTAGATGATTTGCGTGGTGCCACCGGATCCGGGATTGTCCCGAACAGCCAAAAGACCTGTCTCGGTGCGTTGCTCTACTCGGCCGCGACATCGGCCGGGCGGGGGATGTTCTTGCCGGTGGCTTTGGTTTTGGTACAAGTCTCGTCCGGCGCGCCATCGATACCTGCTGATCCTCTGCGCCTGATCTCGCGAACAACCAGCGCCGCGCCAATTGCCGCGACGACAGCGGCTATTCCGCCGAGCCCCGTCAACCACCCGCCAATCCCGCCGAGAATGGCGGCAAGGATGACGCCACCGCCGCCACAGCAGATCACCATGATCGGCGCGGCAATGATGAAGGCCAGAAGCCCGCCCATATGTTTGTCATCCATGGCCCTACCCGTCCTTCCGTGCTCAGGAGTCCCCTGCCTGGAGCACCTCGGCCGGATAGCCATTGGACTGGACGGCTTCGATGATCATGTCGGGGCTGGTTGCCTGATCGTCGAAGGCCACGACGTAAGTGCCCGTGCCAAACTCCTCGCCGTCCTGGAAGTCGATAATTTCGACCGTGGGCACGCCGCGCATGGCCGCCGCGACGGTGAATGAACAGGTTGGGCAGGTGAGTTCGCCGACACCGACTTTGATGCGCTGTTCTTCGGCACTGGCAGGCATTGCGGCCAGAATTCCCAGGGTCGCGATGGCGAGTTGGATTGTTTTCATGGGTCAGACCTCTCAATAAGACAGGATGTAGGGTGTCAGGTATGGGAAGATCATCGCCACGGCGACGATCACGGTGGCAACCCAGAGAATGGATCGCATGAGTGTTCGGTTCATCGGACGCGCGCAGGTGCCGTCGGCGCAAGCTTCGGCCGGGATCGGGCTATACGCCCTGTAAAAGCCGTATCCGATGAAGGCGGCACTCAGCGCGAAAGTGATCCACTTGTATTGATAGAATGCACCCAACTGGGCGATGAACACGCCGGTGACGCCGAAACTCACCAGCACCAGCGGCAGGATGCAGCAGGAGGTCATGGCCAGCGCGCCCAGCACACCAAGCCCGGTTGTCGCCCATGCCTTTTTGTCGGCTGCCGGCGTTTCGCCCATTGCCGTCTGGCGGCCGGCGGATGTGGTTTCAGTCATGGTTCGAATCATCCTTGCCTCAGTGATGATCTCAATCTAAGGTCTGTAGCTGGTACAGGCTCAAGGGGGTTCAGCGTGAAAAATCATCACAGATCAGTGAAGGCCCTCAGGCGCGGCGATCTGGCCAAGCTGACCGGATGCAACCTCGAGACCATTCGCTATTACGAGAACATCGGCGTCATGCCCGAGCCGCCGCGCTCCAGCAAAAATTATCGCGTCTACGATGACAGGCATGTCGCACGCCTGCGCTTCATCATGCGCGCGCGCGAGCTCGGGTTCACGCTCGACGAGGTTCGCGATCTGCTCGCATTGGTCGATGGCGGGGCCCAAACCTGCGGCGAGGTGCAGGTGCTTGCGAAAGCGCATCTCGCCTCGGTCCGCGCCAAGATCGCGGATCTCAAACGCATCGAACACGTCCTGTCTTCCACCGTGGCGCAATGTACCGGAGACGACGTACCCGAATGCCCCGTCATCGATGCGCTGACGGAGGTGGCCTAAGAGGCGTGCTTCAGGAAATCTACGGCAATCAAACCGGTTAGCCCGTGGCTCCTGCGCCAGGGACACCGTGACCAATATCGTCGGCAGTGAAAACACCCCGCCCAAACCGGCAACCAGCCATTTGAAACCACCTCCACGAATCAGGCTGTGCCGGGCAGGCTGATCAACTCGTACAGGTGCACACTGCGAGATACCGCAAGATCCATCGCCCGACCCGGCGCGGCGCGGCTTTGCGGTGCTCACGCCTCTCCTGAAGGTCGGGTATTTCTCTGGAAACTGAATGTCTGAAAGCGCGCTTAGGCGTGTTCCAGTTCGCATTCGGGCAAATTCTAAATTGCTGTCCGCCACATTCGAAACCGTCCTTGCCCTGTTACCTCACGGACCAAACCCCTTTCCTCCATCCAGGTAAGGTTGCGCTGGACCGCCGCACGGCTGGCTCCGGTCAGAGTCTCGGCCATGGGGGCGGAAACCAGTGGCCATTCGGTCAGCATTTCACGCAAAGCCGGTGGAGTTTTGCCCGAGATCGAGATCATCTCGGCTTCTGTCCTCGCAGACCATGTCTCAATATCGTCCAAGTGCCGCATCGCGGTCAGGCAGGCAGACTCCATCCCTTCCAGCCAGCCGGCAAGACGCTCCGGTGTAAAGCCAGAGGCGCGCAACCCTCCTGCCCCGCCCATAGCGAGCGGTGCAAATATGGCACCGCTGCTGTCGCTGGCCGCAATCCTGGACGCGGTGACGGCGGCTTCGATCTGGTCTCCGTGTTGTCCGAGGCCCGCCGGGCTCCAGAGATGAAAGCCCATGCAAGCCCGCGTGATTGGGTGGAGATCGGCTGCGGCTGCCATTACGTCCAGCCATCCGCCCGCGCGATCCTCGAAACGCTCAGCGCTGTCTTCAATGTTCTCGGGATCGCGGCGATCCAGGAAGGCGGCCAAGTCAATCTTCGGTCCGGGACCACCTGTCAGGCGCCGAACAGCCCATCCAATCCGGGCCAAGGCATTTGGGTCATCCTGTGCGCCTGACAACCGCATCGATATCCAGAGTGCCAGACGATCAGAACTCACCCGATCACCTGCGAACCAGCTCAGGTCTGCCGCCTCGATCAGTGCCAGTCTGTGCCGCCACCCTTCAGGGCCGCGCAGCAACCGGTCATCCAGGGCACCTAGGCGTCCGGCCACCCTTGCCAGAAGCGCAGGGTAAGTCCCCTCTGCCTTTGCCCAGTCGTCGATGACAGAAGTTTCGGGCGGTTCCGCCCGTGGCCCGGGGGGCAAATCATCCGGTTCTTCTTCAAGCGGCCCAGGAAGGAACCAGAGATCGTCTTCCGAAACATCATCATCCCCCTCGGTAGTGATGAGGGGGTCGTCGAAATCATCAGTAAAATCAGGCTCGTGCGACTTCATGTGTGCAAAATACTAATATTATGCACATTACCCAAGCGATTTTGTGGCCATTGTCCATGCTCTTTATATGGTATGCTCGCGCGACTGCCGGTGGAACCCCTCAGATCGCGCTCAGCGCAAGGAAACCAAGGGATTGTGCACCAGCGCGACGAGAGAACACCTGCTTGCATTCGCTTACAAACGGTCGTTTAGTAGTGATACCTAAAATTGCAAACGGCCCGTTTTCATGCCCCTGATAGGCTACGCCCGCGTTTCCACAGAGGATCAGACCCCCCTGCCCCAGTCTGAGGCCCTGCAAACTGCGGGATGCGTCGAAATCCATGAAGAGCACGCCTCCGGTGGCAATCGCGCCCGGCCGGTGCTTGCCCGTGTGCTGGAGCGCATTGGCAAGGGCGACACGCTGGTTGTCGTGCGGATCGACCGGCTTGCGCGGTCTCTTTCGCACCTTCTCGAGGTAATCGAGCGTCTGGAGACAAAGGGTGCCTTCTTCCGCTCGCTCCAGGACCCGATCGACACGTCCTCCCCCCAAGGCAAGTTCACGTTGCAGGTTCTCGGCGCCGCGGCCGAGTTCGAGCGCGCCCTGATCCGCGAACGTACCAAGGCCGGGCTTGCCTCTGCGCGCGCCAAGGGTCGCGTGGGCGGCAACCCCGGGCTTCGCGCAAAGGACCCCGCCGCGCTGCGCAAAGTACGGCTGGCACGACAGGACGGCTATATGGAGCGCTTGAGCGAGACCGCGCAGGACTGGGTGCCCCATGTGCGCCGCCTGCGGCCCGATATGGCCTGGGAAGATGTGCTGCGGATCATCAACGGCCCCCTGCCCCATGATGGGCACTGGACTCAGAGCCGCCTTCTGCGCGCCGTGAAAGCCTATGTGCGCGACGGGTTCCTGCCCGCCGAGGTTCTGGGCCGCGCCGGACGTCGCGAAGCCGAAGACCGCCTGCCCGCTATCGTCGCTGGCATCAAGGGCGCAGACCCCGAAATCACATTGCAGGCGATCTGTGACCGGCTAGAGGCGATGCGCGAACGCACACCACGTGGACGCACGAGTTGGCAGCCGTCTTCGGTGAAAATGCTGCTTGAACGGGCGGAACGAATTGGCCTCATGCCGCACGAATCGAGCCAAGGTTAGGTGTAAGTTCTGACCCGAATTCAGAAAATCCACCGGAAGAGAACTCCACAGGAGGCAGAAAGTGCCATTAGTTGCTTGGGTTTAGCTGCTATTGTACCAACTCTACAGAATAGCAGCTCGATACGGCTATATCTGTATTTAATCTATCTATATCAATGGTTTGCTGAATTTTTCTCGCGGCGGCACTTATTGGTGCTGTGGATAACTTTCACACTACATTTAGATTTTTCTTGCCGGACTCGCTGGATCGTGGCATTCCCATTCTGACGGCAAAATGCGTCAGGCACGCTGTACACCGTCAGAATGACCAAGAGCCTTAGCAGGGGCCAAGAGTGGGCGGCAGGACATGGATGATCGTAACGTTAGATATCCGCAAGGCATAGGCTCTTCTGACATTGGAGCGTTTGCTGACAATCTGGCCGAGTCCTTGGATCGCCAGATGAAGATCGCATTCGAACCCGAAGAGCGGAAGTCCCTAAGACGCTTCAGTTCCACCGAAGTTGCCGGCCTACTGCGCGTAAGCCCTTCTAACCTGCGCAATCGGCACAAAGACGGCAGCTTCCCTGAAGTGCACACAGATAACCGCGGACACCGGTTCTACACCGCCGAAGAGGTCGACGAGTTGCGCGATATTTTGGGGCGCACGGGAAAGAACGCAGAAGCCTATCGCCCAGGTCGCCGCGATGGCGACCGTCTTCAGGTGATATCTGTCGTTAACTTCAAAGGCGGGTCATCAAAAACGACTGCAACGATTCATCTTGCGCAAAGGTATGCCTTGCGCGGTTATCGTGTGCTGGTCCTGGACCTCGATCCGCAAGCAAGTTTGACCACGTTTTTCGGCTTTCGGCCCGAGCTTGAGTTCGCCGATGGCGGCACAATCTATGATGCTCTGAGATATGAGGATCAAGTTCCACTCTCGGACGTCATCCAAAAGACCTACTTCCATAAACTCGACATGGTTCCAGCCGGTTTGATGCTCTCGGAGTACGAAACTGAGACCGCAAACGCCCTCGCCCGTCGCGTACAGCCCATCTTTGCGGAGCGCCTAGCATTGGCGCTTGAAGAGGTTGAGGCAAACTACGACATCGTCCTGATCGACTGCCCGCCGCAACTTGGCTTTCTAACCCTGACTGCGCTGGCAGCCTCGACGGGGCTATTGGTAACCGTCGTGCCTGGCATGCTTGACATCGCATCCATGAGCCAATTCCTGAAGCTTGCTTCAGAAACGGTAAAGGCCGTGGAAGAAGCCATCGGTCGGCGTGTTACCTGGGATTTTGTCAAGTTCCTGATTACCAGATATGAACCGTCGGACGGACCTCAGACCCAAATGGCAGGCTACCTGAGATCAATTCTCGCCGGTCAGGTCATGACAGAGCCAATGCTGAAGTCTACGGCGATCTCGGACGCGGGGATGACCCAGCAGACCGTCTACGAAGTTGATCCGAGCCAGTTCATCAGAAAGACAATTGATCGCGCCCTGACCAGCGTGAACGGCGTTGCCGATGAGCTGGAACAGACGCTCCAAATGGCATGGGGGCGTCGCTGATGGCCCGAAACATCTTCAACCAGCCTCCAAAGGATGAGACGGGGAGCGCAGTCCCCTCCCCTACCCCGCCAAAAGCGGCAAAGCTACCGGGATCTGTTGGCGGATTGCGCGACTCTTTGCGCGAGATCACAGCAAACTCGATCCGCGACATCGGGCCCGACCAGATTGACATGGATGGTCTGCGCGATCGGTTGGTGCTGGAAGATTCCAGCATCGATGAGTTGGCCGAGAGCATTCGCAAGCATGGCCAACAAGTGCCAATCATGGTCCGTCCATCAGCCCAACCGGACAGATACCGCATCATCTACGGCCGCCGCAGGCTTGCGGCGGTCCGTAAAGTCGGTGGAACGGTCAAGGCGATTGTTCGAACCTTGGATGACGACGCATCTCTGATCGCTCAGGGCCAGGAGAACAACCTCAGACTTGATCCGTCTTTCATAGAAAAATCCCTGTTTATCAAAGAGATGCAGGAATCAGGGTACAAACCCGGTGTCATACAGGATGCTCTGGGTCTGACCCGGCAAGGCGTATCCAACCACAGGGTCGTCATAGAGCAACTGCCTGACGGGCTTGTTCAACTCATCGGGCCAGCACATGGCATCGGACGACGGCAGTGGGGTGATCTGGCTGCCTTATCGGCGAAGGTAGATTTGGTGGACATCGCCAAAGAGGCAATCGCCGCCCTGCCCGACGACACTCCAAGTTCCGAAAAGTTCCAAGCGGTCTATTCGGCTTGCTCAAGCAAAGTTCGTAGCGACAAGAAGCCGCCCTATCGTGGCCTGACATCGGTCATCAAAGATGAGAACGGCAGTTCATTGGGCACGCTGACAATCGATGAGAAAGCGATCGCTATCAAGGTCGCCAAAAAGGACAATCCAGAATTCGGCCAGTGGCTCGAAGTGCGAGTGGAAGCCACGCTTTTGCAGCTCTTTGAACAATGGCGGGATGAGAGAGGCTCTGGGTCCTAACCCAGGCCATACAGAGGAACACGAGCAGAGGAGAAAAGCGAAGACCCGAAAGAAAAGAGCCCCCCAAAGTTTCCCCTGGAGAGCCCTCATCATCTGATTAGCACCTATGATGTAGCAACCTCCAGCATACCGGTCAAGAGTCACCGATTCGGTGGACCGATTTTTATTGCCTTTTTCCACGAGAAATCGAGGAAAAAGACGGGGAAGTTGTGGGCCGAATGGTCGTCGTGAACAAACCATGGCATTTATAAAACTGTCGATCGAAGCCGCAGGTGCTGATGCAGCCCCCGGCTCATTTCCCCCATCTGAAACCGACGTCTGGGCCATCTTCAGAGCCCTGAGAGACGCGCGCAGCGTGTTTGGTCTACGTCCTGGCCACATACAGACACTTCAAGCCATGCTCAGTTTTCTGAAGCCTGGCCATGGTGAAACGGTTTTTGCGTCGAACAATTCCATCTGCCAGCGCGTTGGCGGAATCGACGAACGGACACTCCGCAGGCACATCAACCGCTTCGTTGAACTCGGATTCATCAAGCGCAATGACAGCTCGAACCGAAAGCGCTACCGCGTTCGCTCATCCGGCGGGGAGTGCATCAGTTATGGATTGTCTCTCACCCCCCTGCTCCAACGTGCGAGCGAGCTTATAGCCATCGCGCAAGAGATGGAGAATAACCGGCGAGATCGGATATTTGTCCGCAAACAGATCCTTACAAAGCTCGCCCATTTGGAAGAGCACGATCCTAGCAACACATTCATCAACCACGCACGGAAAGCTCTACGCAGGAAGCTGAGCCTCCCCGAATACCACGCTCTGCTCGCCAATACAGATGCAGAATGCCAGAGTTTGTCTACCCCGGATGACCCGCCTGAAACTATGGAATTGCCCGCCAATGACGGACAAACTGTCCGGCATCAATCTAAGTCTGAAGAAGAAAAAAAAGATTTAGATAGCAACATAGGCGATGAGGTCCTGAAACCAGACTTGCTGACCTCAGTCTGCGATCAGGCGACATCGTTCTCCACAGAGAGACTTAGAAACTGGTTGGACATTGAAAACCATGCTCGAACACTTGCACCCATGATGGGCATTCACCCAGAGATTTTCGAGAAAGCCAAGAATGCTGTAGGAGCTCAGAAAGCGTCATGCGCGATCTTCATCATGCTACAGCTTGGAAAACGCATCAGGGATTTTGGAGCGTATTTTCACAGTATCACCCTGGGTCAAAGGCAAAACCAATTTGATCCATTAGCTTTGATCAAGCGACTGTCCGAAAACAATGAGCGAACTGTCTAATGTCCACCGCGGTGGACTTCGAACGAGAAGCGGCGCTTGTGGCAACCAAAACTGTCCAAACGCACCTAGCGGCGCGTGGTGGTTCTTCAGTTTATCTCAGACCAGCAGATGTCCACCGCGGTGGACAAGTGACACACGAGCAAGCCTTGATGAAAATCTGGCCGCCCATGGAAGAAATCGGCGGCCAGGCATTACACCCTAAATGCCTAAAGTTATTGTGGGAGGTCACCATCTCCAAACAGATTTGGAAAGAGCCGCTCTCGATAGTCCAACGGAAACGCCAACCGAACTGGCGTCTTCGGCGAGGCGGACGTCAGGTATCCGGCGGCGGTCAGTTTACTCAGCGTGTTGCGAGCAGTACGCTCGGACGTCTTGAGCACAATCTGCGCATCGCCTCGTTCCAGTGCCCCATGCCGAAGAACCGCCGAGATTAGTTCCGGCGCTCGCTTGTCATCGATGGTATCTGCAACAAGACGACGATACCGTTGGTCCAGTCCGCCGAGATCGAACAGCTTCGCGGAGAACGTGATCTGGTCGAGCGTCACTTTCAGGAACCATTCGCTGAACGTCTTCAGTGCCGCCTCTGACAGGTTGCCGCGCCCGTCTCGGTCTCCGCGGCGTGGGCTGTCGGCCAGATCCATCATCCGTTTGTACTCGCCCCGATCGGTTAGCCCGCGGGCCAGCCCACGTGATACGGACCAGAGCCCTTGGCCACCAATCCCCGCTGTGAGGGCGATGGCATGAGACATCAATCTGCTGACGCGGCCGTTACCATCCGGGAAAGGGTGGATGTAGTTGAGCCGGTGATGTGCAGACGCGATCGCGATGATCCGTCCGCTCGAAGATCGCGCCGCAATCTGAAACCGTCTGTCGAAATGGTCCATGAATGCCGCGACGCGCGACGATGAAGGAGGTAGGTGGCGCCCGACCGCAACTTCCCGATCGTCATCCTGGCGCATGCGTCCCGGAACGATGGGCTCTTGTGTGCCGTCGGGATGTTCGATGACCCGAAACTCATCCGGCATCTCGTCGTAGAAGCTCTTATGGACCCAAGTCAGGAATTCGACGGATGTGGGGCGGGGCAGGGTGCCCTTGCGATGCATCTCGTCGATGGTCCGTTGAACGATGACGTGCGCCCGGGCCTCAAGGGCGAGAGGGCGAGTTTCTTCCTCAAGCTCGGCGCCAGCTAGCGCCCTTTCGATGTCGCGGGGCCGTGTGTTGTGTCCTTCGATCAGGTTGGAGTAGTAGCAGTTCATCACGCGGACGAGATCGGCAAGCTCGGCTGCGCTGTCAGGATGCAGCCCTTGTCCCAGCCCGGTGGCTTCCCTCTGGATGTCGACCGAAAGGTCTGCCAATTCTGTAGGAATATGCTCCTCGAAGAAGCAGGGTTCGATTCTGGCGGGTGTTTCCAGCATTTTTGCCGATCTTCTATGTTTGCAAAGCAATTGAAAAATATACACATTTCGGGCTTAGAGGCAAGGTTTTGCCGATATGCGTTGCCGATCTTGCCTGCCGATCTGAATTTGCTGTTCCAAATCAAGGGCTTCTGGAGACGGCCCGGTATTGAGCCGTTTGTTGAGGACCCGTTGGTTTTTGAGAAGGACAGGGTCCGTACCCGGGAAAAGTGAAAGTGTCCTTCGGGTTTTGTGACTGACGGATGAGGGCCTTTGGGGCCCCTCAGATGGGTCCGGGCCGGATTCCGGTCTGTTTTTCCTGATGAAGGGCATTCCCATGCAAACAGGTGTCTTGCGCGTGTTGCGCGCGACCGCCGCCTCGTGGTGGCGACACAAGGAACTGCGCCGAACCGGCCAGACGGAGCTGGCGCAGCGGCTCGAACGCGAGACTGTGTTGCGCAATCTCGGATATCTCAGGCAGGCTGAAACATTGCCGAATGCCCATGTGATCTGTGGCGATGGCGGGACGTTTGTCCAGCTCGGCTGGACCACCGTGTCGACTTTCGCGCCAATCGAGCGCTTTCCCTTGGCCGCTCTAGCGGTCGCACGTGGGACGCCGTTCATCGATATCCGACCCGTCAACAATGTCATCGCATTCGCGAACCTGCCGCGCGTGACACGGGACGGATCGGTCGATCCTGAGCCATGGAGATTTGGCAGTTCCGTCTCTCTAACCACCTACATCGCCATGGTCGAAGAGCTTGGTGCCAGGATCGTCAACGATCCACGCGCCAGTCGGCCAGCCTGATCACTATCCCCTCACACCAACACTCGAAAGGAGGCCAGCCATGGCCCGTTCCCGCACGCCCAAATTCGATGCCTCCGAGGTCATCACGAACGAAATCATCCGTATCATCGAGCGCGGCGTCCTGCCGTGGCGCAAGCCCTGGACCGCCGGTGGCAGTTCCCGCCCGCTCCGTCACAACGGCGAGGCATATCAAGGCGTCAACAACTTCCTGCTGACCATGCGGACCGTGATGGCGGGCCACAGCTCGCCCTACTGGATGACCATCCCACAGGCCAATGCCCTGGGCGCCAAGGTCCGCAAGGGCGAGAAGTCCTCCGTGGTGGTCTATTACGGCCAGAGCCGGAAACAGGACGAGGCGTCTGGAGACGCCGACGAGGCCGATGGGGATGAGACCCGCGTCTTCCGTTTCCAGAAATCCTATCGCGTGTTCAATGCCTGCCAGATCGAGGGGTTGCCGGATAGCTTCCATCCCGAGCCGGACCGGGTGCCTGAGCATCCGCCCGCTGAAACCATTCCCCATATGCAGGCTTTTTTTGATGCCATCGATATCACCACCGTTTTCACGGGTAGCGATGCCTACTATCTGCCGCCGGTAGACAAGGTCTACATGCCGCCGATTACGCGGTTTCAAAATCCGCCAAATTTTTATGGGGTTTGGGCCCATGAACTGGGCCATGCCACAAAGGCGCGCCATCGCTTGAACCGCGACTACGGTCTTTCGCGGTTTGGCAACACAGCCTATGCGCGCGAGGAGATCGTGGCCGAGCTCACGTCCTGCTTTCTGGGGCAGGAACTTGGGTTCACGTCGCATACGCTCGAGATGAATGCCGCTTACCTCTACAACTGGCTACGCGTTCTGCGCTCGGACAAGACCGCGATTTTCAAGCACGCGGCCGATGCGCAGCGCGCCTGTGATTACCTTATCGCGCGATCGGAGGCGGGCAGGGCAGGGGAGGTCGACCAGGCCGCTTGAGGGGATGTGTGTCGGCAAAGGGAAAGCAGGCTTTGGGAAGGGTGTTTCAAACTTTTCAAAGGACAGACCCATGACCAACGCAGCACAGCCTCTGACAGACCGCCCAGACCCCGCCGTAATCGCCGCTCAGAATGACGCTTTCCGCGAGCTCGCCTGCCTCGGGATAGCACCAGAGGCGCCCATCCAAGGCCGGATGCATGTGACCCGCTCGCTCATGGAGGCGGGGGACGGTTTCATGGCCGAGGCGGTGAATGTCACAGGGGTGTTCGACACATTCGAACCCGAGAATGACCCGGAGGGCTGGCATGATTTCGGGGCCGTCGAGATCCAGGGTGAAACCGTATTCTGGAAAATCGATCTCTATGAGGCAGATTCTGACTTCCGCTACGGGGCCGAGGCCCCGGATAACCCCGAAACCACCATGCGTGTGCTGACCATCATGATGGCGCGCGACTGGTAGGGCAGGGGACGCCTCAAGACCCTCATGCCTGACACTCAAGGCCCGCCGACCCCTTAAAGGGAAAGCGGGCCTTTTGTCCTTTTGATCCCCGAAGCCGGGGATTGGACGCGCGTTTGAACGCGTGGGCCACACCATACCCATCGAGAAGGACATCCCATGACCGCAAGTTTCAAACCTACCACCGTTGCCATCGGTGATCTTGTCGCCCACCCCGCCAATGTGCGCAGCAATTCCCCGGACACCTATGGCTCCGAGAACATCGCGCATCTGAAGGCCAGCATCGCCGTTCTGGGCCTGCTCCAGCCGCTCCTGGTTCAGAAGCTCGACGGCAAATACGCCGTGCTTGCCGGTGGCCGGCGGCATGCTGCGCTGAAGGAGCTGGTCGCGGAGAAGGCCGCGAAGGGCTTCACCGCCAAGACCAAGATCGACTGCCGCCTCGTGCCAGAGGATTGCGACGTGACGACGGCGCTGTCCCTCGCCGAGAACATCACCCAGGCCCCCATGAATGCCATCGACGAGTTCGAGGCCTTCGCCCGGATGATGGAAGTCGACGGCCAGACGCCCGAGACCATCGCCAAAACCTTCGGCACCACTGTTTCCGCCGTGAAAGGCCGGTTGCGCTATGGCCTCATTCATCCGGATATCCGCGCTGCGGCCCGTGCCAAGGTGATCACGCTCGATACGATGAAGGCCTTTGCCGAGCATCCAAGCCAGGAAGTGCAGCGCGAGGTCTACGAGGCGCTGACCAAGGAAGACAGCTATCTGCAGGCCTACACCGTCCGACAGGCTCTCAAATCCCGCGGCGTGCAGATCAGCGACGATATCGGGGCCTTCGTGCGCGAGGACTATGAAGCGCGCGGCGGTGCTATCGCCGCCGATCTGCTGGAGGAGCATTCGGTGCTCGAAGATGCCGCGCTGGTCGAGACCATCCTGCTCGCGAAGCTCGGTGCCGCCGCCGAGGAAGCCCGTGCGAAACTGGGTCTTGCCTGGGCCGATGCGATGGTGCGCTATGATTACGCGACCATGGCCGACTACGGCCGCGTTTATCCCGGCCCGATCGAGCCTGATGAGGCCGCCCAGAAACGCGTGGATGAGATCACCGCGGAGCTCGAGCAGCTG
Organism: Ruegeria sp. TASC047; assembly: GCF_059612445.1. Lineage (NCBI taxonomy): Bacteria > Pseudomonadati > Pseudomonadota > Alphaproteobacteria > Rhodobacterales > Roseobacteraceae > Ruegeria > Ruegeria sp. TASC047. The sequence continues at coordinate 13,057 of NZ_JBXWQP010000001.1, read as the reverse complement.
CAGCTCGAGATGGAGGATGAGGGCCTCGAGGACGATGCCTACAATGCCCTCTACGAGCGTGTGGACGTCTTGGAAGTGGAAGCGTGCGATTTGCAGGAGGCCTACTGCGCTGAAGACCTTGCCCGCGCCGGCGTGATTGCGTCGTGGTCGGGCGGTCAGGTCACGCTCCATGTGGGCCTCGTGCGTCCTGAGGACAAGCAGGAGGCGTCTCGCAGCCCTTCCGGGAACCAGACCGGTAAGGACGAGCCCGACCCAGGCGAGATCACCTATCCGGCTTCGCTGGCCGAAGATCTCAAGACCGAACGTGCGATGGCCCTTGGCGCCGCGATGGCGTTGCACCCCGAGGTCACGCTCGATCTGACCCTCTTCAAGCTGGTCAGCGACGTTCTGGGCAGCGGCATGAATGTCACGCAGGCGATCAAGATCGATGCCCGCAAGGAATACCGCAGCCACGCCAAGATGGACGAAATCGACGGCACCTCGCTCGAGCAGGTGGCGGCGGCGCATCATGTGCTTGACCTTTCGTGGCTCGATGACACCCGCGCGCCCGCCGATCAGTTCGCGGCGTTTCGCGCGCTGGAGCCGGGCGAGAAAGCCAAGCTCGTCGCCTATGCCACAGCAAGCACCACGCAGTCCTGCTTTGCACGGGATCGCCAGCGCGACAGCCTGATGCATGACTTCGAGATCGAGATCATGCCCGACATCCGCGCGCATTGGACGCCGAACGCGGCGCTGTTCAACCGCTTCAAGAAGGCCTGGCTCCTCAAAATTCTGGGCGAGGATCTGGGCCTCGCTCAGGAGGCGGTGACGCTGGCCTCATCGAGCAAGAAGGAGATCGTCGCCTTCTGCGACAAGCTCTTTGCCGAGCCCTTCGCCACTCTGACGGACGCACAACGCGCTGCGGTAGCCGCCTGGTGCCCGCCGATGATGCAGACCGCCGGAAGCGCGACGGACGAAGCGCCCACGGTAGAAATCTCGGAGCCTGACACTGACGTCGCGAAAGCGGCCTGAGCGACCCTCTCGACCCGTGCAAGGCTCAAATACCGCGCGGGTCGACCCTTTCCCACACCGAACAGAAAGACATCCCCATGGCTATTCTCAAGTTCTCCGCGTCCGCTGTCGCGGCGCAGATCGCCCATGCGCGCGCCTGCAAGACCTTCTTGCCCAACTGGAACGGACCCGTGGACAGGCCCGCCCTGATCTTCATCGTAGGCAATGGCGTGCATCTGCGCTCGAACGGCATTGATGGCACGACCACCCGCATCGTCACCACCGAGCAGGCCGATCCCTCCTTCGCCTTCGCCGACGGCATGAACCCGTTTCGGGACACTGACTGGATGGCACAACGCCGCATGGCGTTCCGCGACCTGACAGGGCAGTTCTACACGGACATCCTGGACGACGTGCAGGTGCTCATCGACCGGGGGCAGGGGACAATCCGGCTCGCCACGGATGGTCACAGCATTCGCGTCTTCGTGCGCCGTGCCTCGGACTATCTCATCGGCGGGACGTACGAGGTACCCTCCGGCCTCGGCGGTACCTTCCGGGTCATCCTCAAAGATGCCTGCGACACCTTCGCGATCGTGCAGAACTGCGGCAATTGCGAGGATTTCGACGCGATGCAGCCCTACCGTGTGCCGCTCGATGCGCTCATGGAGCTCGATGATCGGAGGGCGGCATAGTGGGATGGCTTTTCTACACCGACCGCCGCATAAAATCCTACGCGGATGAGAAAGCGGAGATTGCCCGGCTTTGCACTTTCGAGGGCAACACGCGCAAAACCGAACTGGTGAAAGCCTGCAAGGTCGGCTCCACCTGGTATGCGGCGGCAAGGGTCACCAATCTCGACGGCACCGCTGTCGAAGACGCGACCTATGTGACCGATCCTGACGGCTCCATCACTTTCGGGGCTGTCTTCCTCACCCGATACGATGACGGCTGCTGGGGTTACAAGGATATGGAGGAAAGCGCTGGCCCGAACGAGTCGCGTGCCCCCCTTGGGTTGATCGAGCGCCTCTCCGACCTGAAAGACGAAGGCAGCTACGCCCATGCCTGGCGCCAGCGCTGCCGGGATTGGGCTGCGATCCCGGACTATGAGGAAGGCGACAAGATTAGGCTCGCCGCGCCCGTGACATTCACCGATGGCAGCACCTGCCAGATCGTCACCGCGACCCACTACAGGCGGGGTCGGCAAAAACGCCGCTGCTACCGCATTGAGGAAACCGGCGGGCTCGTGCGGCTTTCGAAGGCCTCGCTTGCGGGCTCGGAGCTGCTCAGCTCCGCGAAGGGCGCGGCCAGTCCGGTGCTGGCGGAGTATCTCGCGGGGCAGGAGGATTGAACGACTAGACCATCAAGCACCGGTGCTTCCTTCGAGCCCTCTCTGCTCTTACAAAGTGTAGAGGGGGCTTTTTGTCTTTTGGAACTCAGACCCTGATCCAAAGGACAAACCCCGTGGCCAAGCCAACCCCAACAAACCCAGTTCTTACCGTCTCCGATCCCGATCTTTCCACCGCTCTGAGGCAGATGGGAGCGGAGATTGATCATCAGCCCCTGCGCAGTTCGGCGCTTGCCCATATCATGCGGGAGGCGTTCGGCGGCAGCGATGCCAGTGGCGCGTGGGACTGGCGCATGGCCTATGACATGATGCAGGCTGCGGCTGTTCAGGTGCTGCTGCGTCGAGACGGCGCCGAGGGTGGTATTGCCGCTGCAAAGCTGCTCGCTTCGCGGCTCCTGACGGAAACCCGCCGCTCCGAGCAGCAGATCCGGTTGCAGCAGTTTTCCACGCCACTGCCATTTGCCGCCTTGGCCGTGCGGGCGGCTGCGGTCCGCAAGGGCGAGACCGTGCTCGAACCATCCGCCGGAACTGGCGCCCTGGCCGCTTTCGCCACCCGCGCCGGTGCCACTCTTCTGCTCAATGAGATCGACCCCTTTCGCCAGCGCCTCCTGCGGGCTGTCTTCGGGGGCGAGGTGACTGGTCACGATGGTGAGCATATCGACGATCTGCTGCAGACACCGGTCCTGCCCGAGGTCGTGGTGATGAACCCGCCCTTCGCCTCTTCGATCGATCGGTCTAGGGATAAGCACATCGCGGCCAAGCATCTCATCGCTGCCGCGAAGCGCCTCGCGCCCGGGGGGCGGCTGGTGGCGATTATGCCGCCGGGGTTCAGCGCCAAGCGTGATGCCGCGCATTGGACACGCGCCTGCGGGCTCCTAACCCCACGCCTCGCGCTGACGATCCCGGGGCAGGTGTATCGCAAGCTTGGCACCTCGGTGGAGACCCAGCTCTTGGTCTTCGACAAGGTGCAGGAAGAGGATGAGCTGATCCGCACCGAAGTGCACGATCTCCAAGAGGCCTTGCCATATGTCGACGCCGTGGCTGCGAGCCGGCCCGCGGCGCGTCTCGCCCAAAGGGCGGCGACGAGCCCTCACGCGGGGAGGGTCGGTCCAGTGCCTGTTAATCGCAAGCATCCATTTGCAGCAGTCGCTGCATCCAAGACCAAAACCAACGCCGCCGTTCCGCTCGCCTTCACCAGCCTTGAGACCCCACGGGACAACACGCCGGTCTCGGACATCTATGCCCGCTACCGCCCGCAGCGGATCGAGATCGCAGGGGCGCAGGAACATCCCACGCCGCTCGTCGAAAGCATCGCCATGGCCTCTGTGGCGCCGCTCGTGCCTTCGAGTACGGCCAGTGCGGAATTGCGCCTGCCCGCCAAGCTGATCGAAGAGGGACATCTCTCCGAGGCGCAGCTGGAAACCATCCTCATGGCGAACGATGCCCACGCGCGGGATTTGCCGGGCAGGTTCACGATCGATGACGACCAGACCAAGCTGACACGTGCCGATCATGACCCGGATGCGCGCGCCTATCGCCTCGGCTACTTTCTTGGCGACGGCACCGGTTGCGGCAAGGGTCGGGAATGTGCGGGGCTGATCCTTGCGGGATGGCTCGCCGGACGCCGTAAGGCGATCTGGGTCTCCAAATCCGCGACGCTCATCGAGGACGCCATCCGCGACTGGACCGATCTCGGCGGCTCGCCCGCCGACATTCAGCCGCTGTCGAAATGGAAGCCGGATCAGCCCATCCCCATGGGCGACGGCATCCTCTTCGTCACCTACGCCACGCTGCGTTCCGCTGGCAAATGTGGCACGACCCGCCTCAGCCAGGTCCTCGACTGGATGGGCGAGGGGTTCGACGGCGTGTTGGCCTTCGACGAGGCTCATGCCATGCAGAACGCCGCCGGCTCGGTAGAGGGCAGGGGGGTCAAACCCTCCCAGCAGGGTCTCGCCGGGCTGAGGCTGCAACTCGCCGCCCCCAGGGCCCGAGTTTTCTATGTCTCGGCAACCGGCGCGTCCAGCGTGCACAATCTCGCCTATGCCTCCCGTCTCGGGCTCTGGGGCCAGGGGCCCGAATATCCGTTTCCGAGCCGGGAGAGCTTCGTCTCCGCGATGGAGGCCGGCGGGGTGGCAGCGATGGAGGTGGTCGCGCGCGATCTGAAGACGCTCGGGCTCTACACGGCCCGCGCGCTCAGCTTCGATGGGGTGGAATACGACGTGCTGGAACATGCACTGACCACGGCCCAAACCGAGATCTACGACGCCTATGCGGGTGCGTTTCGCACGATCCACCACAATCTCGAGGCGGCACTCACAGCAACTGGCGTCAATGACGCTTCCGGCGAGACCAATGCCTCCGCCGCTCGTGCCTCGGCCAAGTCCCGCTTCGAGAGCACGAAACAGCGGTTTTTCAATCATCTCCTGATGGGCATGAAGGCCCCGACCATCATCCGTGCGATCGAGGAAGATCTGTCGGCAGGTTATGCCTGCGTCATCCAGGTGGTTTCGACAGGCGAAAGCCTGCTGAAGCGTAGGCTTGAGACGATGGACCCAGAGGATGAGCTCGTCGAGGGCGCGCTGACGCCGCGCGACTATGTTCTCGGCTACCTCGAACAGGCCTTCCCGATCCACGCGCAGAAGCTCGTCGAGATCGACGGCAACATGGTGGCTGAGCCTTTGCGGGATGACACCGGGGCGGTGGTCGTCTCGCGCGAGGCGCTCGCCCTGCGCGATGCGGCAATGATGGAACTGATGACGCTGGCGCCGATCCCCTCGGCGCTCGATCAGATCCTCTGGGAGCTCAGTGATGAGGCCGTGGCCGAAGTCACCGGGCGCTCCATCCGCCCTTTGAAGGCCGAGGATGGTCATCTCTTCATCGAGAAGCGCGCCGCCAGCAGCAATTCCTCCGAGACCCAAGCCTTCATGGACGGCGAGAAGGATGTCCTGATCTTCTCCGATGCGGGCGGCACGGGCCGGTCCTATCATGCAGCTCAGACCGCGAAGAACCAGAAGCGGCGACGGCACTACCTGCTGGAGCCAGGCTGGCGCGCGGACGCGGCCATCCAGGGGCTGGGCCGCACGCATCGCTCGGCCCAGGTCAGCGCGCCCTTCTTCCGGGTCTGCACCTCGGATGTGCATGGCGAGAAGCGTTTTACTTCGACGATCAGCAAACGGCTCGACCAGCTAGGCGCGCTCACCAAGGGCCAGCGAGAAACCGGTTCGCAGGGGATGTTCCGCGAGGAGGACAATCTCGAAAGCCCGATCGCGCGAGCGGCGCTGCGCGGCTACTACGCCGATCTTGCCGCCGGACGCGCCGCCGCGATGAGCTACGAGAGCTTCACCGACTGGACAGCCCTGCGGCTGATCGACAAGGACGGCGTTCTGCTCGAAGAGCTTCCCCCGATCCAGCGGTTCCTCAACCGGGTGCTGGCATTGCCGATCCACATGCAGAACGCGCTCTTTGCGGAGTTCATGAGGCGGATCGCCGATCAGACCGAACGGGCGCGCGCGGCAGGCACCCTCGATCTCGGCGTCGAAACCCTGCGTGGCGAAAAGATCGAACAGGTCTCCACCGAGGATCTCTGGACTTGCCCGAAATCCGGCGCCGTAACGCGGATCATCGGGCTCGAGGTGACGGACCCGGTGCATGTGCTGTCCGCGGATGAAGCGCTCTCGCGCAATCCGGACAAACAGCCGATGGTCAACCGCGCGTCCGGTCGTGCTGCGCTGATCTCGGCGCGGCCGATGCAGATGTATGACGAGGATGTCGTGACGCTGATGCGTAGGGCGGTGCGGCCCAATGGGTCCAGCTATCTCGAGGAGACCCAGTTTGAAGCCTCCGCCTGGGAAGAGATGGGGAGAGCAGAGTTCATCCGGCTCTGGGATGATGAAGCCGCTGCCCTGCCGAAAACCACCAAGACCAAGCTCTACCTGTTGATCGGGCTGCTATTACCGATCTGGAAGGACATTCCGACCACCAATGAGCGCATCTACCGGGTCACGCCCGATGGTGGCACCAGCATGATCGGACGTACGCTGAGCGAGGAAGGGGCGGCAGCGCTGCGCGCGCGCTTCCTCGTTTCCAACCCACAAACCCCAGAAGAAATGCTGACCGCCGCCCTAGGCACCACTACCCAGGTCGATCTGGGCCGCGGCCTGACCCTGACCCGCCGCAGGGTGGCAGGCGAGGTGCGCCTCGAGCTGTGCGGCGCCGACAAGGGCATGATCGAGGGTCTCAAGGCCATGGGGTGTTTCACGGAGATCATCGCCTTCCAGCTTCGTGTGTTCCTGCCGCATGGGGACGATGTCGACACATTGGGCATCCTCTCCCGGATTGTTGGAACCGGACCAGGCGCCACGCGGGACGTAACTTCAGTGGCGGCTGAATAGTCAAGGAGGCGATCATGACACTCGAAGAGATCAAATCCGCCGCCGATGCAGGCCAAACCGTTCATTGGGCCAGCACCGGCTACCGCGTGCACAAGGACAGCCTCGGCCAATACCTGATTACGTTTGAGCCGAACGGTAACACCATCGGGCTGACCGACCGGAGCGGGCTGCGGCTGAACGGGGATGAGGCAGAGTTCTTCATCGCGGAATCGGAGGAGGGCGACGAGAAGAGCCAGGACAGCCATCTGAGGCCAGACGGGCAGGGGAGGGGCGTCGTACACGGCGGGGAGGTGGCACAGTCTCTCAGGCACCAGTGCTGAACTGAAGGTTGGGAAGAAAGGAAAGCGAGCTTTCTGGTTTGTGATCCCAGGAGGGGTCGAAAAAGCAATCCCGGATGCCCTGGCAAGGACGTCAGGCACCGGACATATCAGAAGGAACCATCCCATGTTCGCAGGAACCCTGACCCGCAATGCCGAGACCGCAGCCGCTCAATACTCTGGCATGATCCATTCGACGCGTTTCGATATCGCCATCCAGCTTGAAACCCGCCCGAAGATGTCCGAGCGCAGCCCGGATTACGACGTGACCGCGGTCAACAAGTCTGGCCGCAAGGTGCGCATCGGAACCGCATGGAACGAGACCGGCAATACAAGCGGCAACCCCTACATCTCGATGCAGATCGATGTCGGTCTCGGCCCGTTCCGCGTCAACGCCGTGCAGACGAAAGAAGCGCGCGCAGCCAAGAGCGGCGAATTCGAGATCATCCCGATGGTCTCCAACGGCCTCATGAAATCCGGCTCGATCTCGGGCGAGCTAACCGCGATGGACGCTGACAACGCCTTCGCAGGCTACATCGCAAACATGATGTTCGACCTCGACTTCATGCTGATCGAGAACGAGTTCAAATCCGAGGACACCCACCCCGACTACCGCATCGAGGTCAGTTCGCCCCGCGGCAAGCCGATCCGTGTGGGCTCGGCCTGGATGGCCAAGAGCAGCCGCACGGGCAACGACTACCTGTCGCTGCTGATCAACACGCCCGATGGCGACCTGCGCGTCAACGCCGTGCAGAACGAAGAGCAGCGCGGCGGCCAGACCTTCTCGATCATTCCGTTCATCGACAGCGGGGAACAGCCGCAGGATGCAGGCACGGGCCTGTCGCTGGTTGCCTGATCAGCGCGCGAGGCTTGAACATCTGAACAGCAAGGGGAGCCGTGGGATCACGGTTCCCCTATTCAGTCGAGTGATCGAATGGCGATTGCATGGGGCGGTCCGATGTAGATGCGTTGTCTAGATTGGAAGCGCCGCACAGCGTCTCCAATAGAGTCAAACTTGCACAACCGCTTGAGCGGCAATTAGGGCTTCGACAGCTACTTGAACCTCGGCATAAAGTTCGGTGTCCAACTCTTCCGCATCGATTTCCACGATCAATGCATAGCGCACAGAAGGCAAACCTTCAGCGAGAAGCTTTTTGGATTTCCACCATCCGGTAACTGGGTGAACGGCCAACAAGTTTCGCCTTGCGAGATCTGATGCCTTACATGTCAGTTGATCGATGTGCAGCGATCCGACATGACGCCGATTGCTTCCGTATTCCCAAAGATCATCCTCTTCACTTCCGGGGCCATCCGGTTTTTCGGCCGCTTTGCTGATCCGCGCTAGAAATTGCGCTTCATTCTCGTCAGCACGATTGAGTTGGAACCGCAGATTGTGCGAGGCGTAGCGATACCGAACGCCACGAGAAGCTTCTGATGGGTTCGGGGCGACGAAGCTGCTGAGAGTCACCCGCAAGGTCACATCAGAATTGCCAAGCGCACGCAGGGCCTCAACGGGCCAGGGAAGGGGGAAAAGCTTCAACTCGTTGTGGACATCACCGCCCGTCTTTTCTGAGATCCCATAGGGTGTGATCGTATCTTCTACGATGAGTGTTAGCGCATTTGACGCACTGCGGCGGGCGCGGGCCATGTCGGGAACGCCATATCCATAGCGCTGGAAGAGCGGCGTGTAGTGCCCCTTGTTCGCTTGGGCAGGTAGATGTGCTCGCATCTGCTGTGACCATCGTGCTGAAGACACGTAAAGCCCGCGAACCGTTTCGGGCCAAAGCGTCGGGTAGTCCGACCAGAGCTCGGTCGCATCCTTGGCTGCAAGAGCCGTCGCAGCGCTAGTATCGAAGGTGAATGTGAAGGACCGCACCGGATAATTGTGGTGCGTCGAAAGGAGAGACAGCCATCCATGCCGCATCGGCGGTGGCATGGCGCTTAATGCCCAGTTTCCGCCCTCAAGCACAACGTCCGGCTTGTTGGGCCAATGGGACGACCAGGATGCCGTTCGCGACGCAGGCGATAGATCCCCGAATGGTGCAAGCGCTTGGGCTGGTTCGCCGACAGGTAGCACGGTCTTCTCGGTAAAGGCACCGACAGACAGCGCGTTCCAAGCCTGCGCCGGCGACTCGATCTCGTTGTCTTCGTGATCGCATCGGTCGAGGTAGTTTCCGGCACCGAAAGTGAAGTTGTCGGTGTTCCCGGCCGAGACAAGCACCAGGCGTTGCTGTTTCACCTCACCTGAAACACCGGCGGCAAGTTGATCGAGCTCCGTCGACCACGAGGTCGGGGCCCCGTCATGCGGGGTGTCCTCACCCGTCGTCGTTGTCATTGTGAAAGTACGGCGCCGGGGGCCGACCTGTTCGACCACGTTGATCGCTTGTCTGGTCACCGCGCCGAGGAGATGATGCGGGTTTATCCCGGCATCAGGCAAGAGCTTCACGGATTCCAGACGGTTCGCGACAGAAACTGGGTTCGCCTGATGCAGTTTTGGCGCCAGATCTCCGAAGAGCGCGAGACCACCCATTTCTGTGCCGTGGCCTTTCACATCCTCTAGTCCCCAAGCCGGGTTGGCGGCATGCCGATCCTGAGCGCTCAGCGCAGGCTGAAGGAGAGGATGAGCCCGACTGACGCCGGTATCCATAAGCGTAACGTAACCAGGATCGGGATTGTCGCTATATGTTGTCCGGCCCGTAAGCTCATCGACCCACTGCGCCTGTTCGTCCACCGGCAGGCCGTCAAAGAAATCTGCGGTGATGGTTGGAGCAGCAAGGGCGCGCACGCCGCCGAGTCGGCGGACGGCCTGGGCGAGCTGATTGCGATCGGCTTGCACGACCAGGATGGTATCTTCGGGAAACTCCAACCGATCCGCGCCCACAGCCACGCCATAGTTGGGCGCCGCAGCAACGAAGTCTTCAGTCATCTCCGGTTCGAGCCAAACTTCCCAGACAGTCGCAAGATCCGCCGCTGGAAATTTGTCTGGCGGGCTGCGCCAGAGGGCACGAAGGCCAGCTTCGGTAACTGCCGCCACGCTCTGGACTAGGTCCGCGTTTCTTGGGCGACCGGGAACGACCTCACCATCCTTCTCTCGATCGGGTGTATCCTCCGTTCGGAACTGCTCAACTTTCTTGCGCAGCTTTTCGATACCTTTGGCAGTCGCAAAGACCGTTGCCCGCTCTTGAGCAACACCCGGATCAGGCGTCTCGGCGACGCGAAGGAGCGTCAGGCCACTGGCGTCTAGGCTGTCCCTTTTCAGGCGCTCGTCGACACGGGAGCTGACTTCCAGATAAACGCCGGGAAGGTCAGTGGCCGGAATATCCGGCAGCGCATCAATAGCCTGAAGCAGCGCTTGAGCGTGCGCGGCGCGATTGGGGACATCACTTGGTCTTTTGGACCCGCCCCCGCCCTTTGCTTGGAATGGGCGAGGTTGTCCGAGATTGCGAAGGTGGAAGTGTCGAAGATCTCGTGCCATTGTCGTCCGTCCCTAATTCTTGGAGCGACCGTCGGCGTTCGAGGGCATCAAGCAAATCCTGTGTCGCAATCTTGTCGGTATCTTTCAGCACAGCACGTCGGGCGGCATCTTCCGCCGCCGCCACGACATCGGCCGTCGAGAGGCCTTCGGCGACATCCGTCACCCGCTTCCATCCCATGCGAGCGAGCGAGAAACCGATCAGACGGCGTTCGAGCGCCTGCCGGATCGCAGGGCCGTCGGGCATCACATATGGCAACACGAGATCGAAGCGGCGCAGTACAGCTCGGTCGAGAATTCCTGGTAGGTTCGTAGTGGCGATGACGATCGAAGGTCCTGTGTCCTCATCGAGGAATTGCAAGAATGAGTTCAGGACCCGCCGGGCTTCGCCGACATCATTCTCGCCACCCCGGGCTGCCGCTAGAGCGTCAATCTCATCGAAAAGATAAACACCGCGAGTGGTCTTGATCGCATCGAAGACCATTTTCAGCTTCTGTGCTGTTTCACCCATGAACTTCGTGATCAGCCCGTGGAGCATGACCGAAAAGAGGGGGTATTGCAGCTCCCCGGCAAGCGCTGATGCACTCAGGGTCTTGCCGGTCCCGGGAGGGCCGGAGAGAAGAACGCGCCGCCGTGGCTTTAGCCCCTTTTCTTCGAGCTTCTCGCGCATGCGTGTCTCGACAACGAGATGGGCAAGTTCGCTCTCGATCCTGTCCGGCAAGATTACATCGACGAGCCGCTCGGTCGGATAGCTCGCGGCAAGAAACTCCGCTAGATCGCCGCGAGGTGTCGCCATTGGGGTGACGGCAGGAGTACGCTTCGCCGGCGGTTTTTGTCCCGCTTCGGCCCATTGCCGCAACTGTTCGGCCAGCCGGGTGTGCCCCTTCTGTTCTTCGGCTGCAGAGAGTTGCATCGCCAGATCGAAAAAACGATCAGCGTCCCCTTCTGCGTGGCTCTTAACGAGACCGATGAGTTGTTGGGCGGAAGCCAAGGTCGAACTGCTCTTTCTGATTGATCATTTTCAGCGTTGATAGGGTCTTTTCTACATCCGAACCCTTTAACAGACCAGACAATTTGCGCGGTTTGCACGCGGAGTGTGTCGGTTTTGTGCACTCGACCATCGACCTGAGACTTTGCCTTCCGGCCTCCCTTGCTCGGCTTCGCGTGTCGCAGGTGAGAACGGCCCTGCGGTCCGTCGCGCATTCGGCCATTCGGCCTCACCGCGGCGTAGCGCTTGGCATCCCGGTTTGCCCGTCTCGCGAGCACGTCGCTCCCCGGCCGCTCCGCCGGATTGCGCTCTGGTCTGTTTTGCGGGGCAAAACGATCCCGCCGCTCCATCCGTCTTCCGCGTCCGGTCACGCCGTTTGCCTGCTCGGGTCGGGCAAACCTACCGTCAAAACACACACACATGAGCGTGGAATCATATCCTCCGGATGGCCCCCAAATCAGCCCGCCTCAAGGATCGCAAAACTTTTCGGCAAGGGAGGCGCGGGTGGGGAGGACGGTCCAGTGCGTGAGAGTGCACGTGTTTTGAGCGATCCGCTCGGAAAACTTTTGCGCCCGGCAAGCCGGCGGCTGCGCCGTCCCTGACCCGGGCAGATTCGGAAACCAGACATTCGGCCATGCCACCACATTCACGTGGTGGTCGAACCCAATATCTGGAGACAAGACCATGGCTTACGATCAAGCGAACACCTACGAGACCATCGAGCTTTTCGGGCTGACCGAGAAAGACGCCCATCTGCCGATCCCGGAAGATCACATCCTGAAGGACAGCATCATCCGCGAAACCTTCGAGACCCTGCTCGGGCAATTGCGCGGGACCGGCCTCGAGGCGGAAATCGAATCGCTCGCACATGGCCTCGCGACGATCCTGCAACGGCGCAAGGTGACGCTCGGCAAGGAGGTCGATCGCACCGCCGACAAGATCGGCGCCCTGGCGAAGTCCCACGACGGATCGGAAATCGCCGAGACCGCCCTGGAAGAGGCGCAGACCCGCTTCCTGCACCTGCGCGAGATCGTCGGCGCCATCGAGGTGATGAGCGAGGCAGCGGCGGAATGCTACGAGATCGAGACCGGCCATGCCTTCATCCCGGCGGCAGGGTCACGCGCCAGTGGTCGGGCGCAGGAGACCGGGGCCGTCTTCGAGGCCCGGCAGCTTCTGGAGCAGCATGATCGCGAGACGGCCGCGAAGTCCAAGGTCGAAGGCGTGCCGCTGATTGTCTCCGGCGCAACCGACTGGACCGATATCGACGTCATCTTCAATACGCTCGACAAGGTTCGGGAGCGGATCAAACAAAACCGCAATCAGGAGATCTTCCTCTGCCACAAGGGTGGCAAGCACGGGGCCGAGATGATCGCGGCCCGCTGGGCGCGGGCGCGCGGGGTCTCGCAGGCGCGGTTCGATCCGCGCTGGTCCGCCCATGGGCGGGCGGCTCCGTTCAAGTGCAACGATGAGATGCTGGACGACAAGTTTGCCGCGACGGGGGTTGTTCTCTTCGGCGGCAATGGCGTGGCGCTGAACCTCGGACAGAAGGCCGAG